>DASULG010000388.1:0-2635 GCA_036278335.1 Pedococcus sp. | reverse complement strand
CCCAGGCGGCCACTGCGCCCGCCGCAGCCACGTTCAGGGAGTCCACTGCCCCGCCCATCGGGATGGTCACCGTCAGGTCCGCTCCCGCGATCGTGTGGTGCGAGAGGCCGTCGCCCTCGGTGCCGAGCACCAGCGCGAGCCGTTCCGGCGGGTTCGCCGCGAGCACATCGAGGCTGACGGCGTCCTCGGCCAGGGCCAGGGTGGCCACCGTGAACCCCGCGGCGCGCAGCTGCTCGATCCCCTCGGGCCAGGGCGAGATGCGGGTCCAGGGCACCTGGAAGACCGTGCCCATCGAGACGCGGATCGCCCTGCGGTACAGCGGGTCCGCACACCGCGGGGTGACGAGGACGGCGTCGACGCCGAGCGCCGCGCAGGAGCGGAACACCGCCCCGACGTTGGTGTGGTCGACGATGTCCTCCAGCACCATGACCCGTCTGGCACCGGCCAGCAGATCCGTCACCGTGGGCAGCTCCGGTCGCTGCATGGCCGCCAGGGCGCCCCGGTGCAGGTGGAAGCCGGTGAGCCGCTCGATCACCTCGTGCTCCCCGACGAACACGGGGGTCCCGGCTGACTCCGCGTCGGCGACGAGATCGGCGAGGTCGCTGAGCCAGCGCTCTGCCATGAGGTACGACCTGGGGTGGTGTCCTGCCGCCAGGGCCCGCCGGATCACCTTCTCCGACTCCGCGATGTACAGACCCCGTTCGGGCTCGGTCCGTCGGCGCAGGGCCACGTCGGTGAGGCGGACGTAGTCGGACAGGCGCTCGTCGGAAGGGTCGTCGATGCGGATCGGCACGGCGAGAAGGCTAGGCGATGAGCGCCCGGGCGATCACGCTGAGGCTGGCGATGACGCAGAACCAGAGCACGGCGGTGCGCAGCCGACCGCGATCCAGGTGGGTCCGCATCGGCGCGGCCGCGGCATACCCGAGGGCCACGAACGGGACCCAGGCCACGCCGGCCAGCACCCGGCCACGGGTGACCTCCCCGGCGAACGCGAGCCCGGCGATCGCCATCGCCGAGCCCGCCAGGAAGAACACCGCGAGCGTTGCGCGCAGGCGCTCGGGCCGCTCGTGCTGGAGCACCAGGGCCAGAAAGGGGCCGCTGATGGAGGCGGCCGTCGCAGAGACACCGCTCACGGCCCCTGCCAGTGCGGCATTGCGCGCGCTGGCGCGCACCTCCACCGCCCAGACGGATGCCGCGACCGTCAGCAGGATGAGGACCCCGACAGTGGTCGCGATGGCCGGCGGGGACAGGACCGCGACGAGGGCCACCCCCGCCGGAGTGAGCAGGAGCTGGGCCCCGAGCGCCCACCTGAGGGGACGCCACGCGATCTGGCGCGGCGCGTGCACCAGCTGGACGACGGGTAGCGACATGCTCGTCACGAGAAGGGCGGTCGGCATGAGCGCGGGCGCGAAGACCACGATGAAGGGTGCGGCCACCACCGCCATCCCGAAGCCGATGGAGGCCTGCACGAAGGACCCGGCGGTCAGCGCCAGGCCCAGAAGGGCCACCGTGGGCCAGTCCGTCACGGGAACCAGACCATCTTGATGATGGCCACGACGCCGATCAGGATGATGAAGGCCCGCAGCGCGAGCGGCGGCAGGCGGCGCCCCACCGTCGAGCCGAGGTAGCCGCCGGCCAGCGCACCGATGGCCACGAGCCCGGCAGCAGGCCAGCTGACCCGGTCCCAGGCCACCAGCATGAAGGTCAGCGCCGCGACGGCGTTGACGACCGTGCCGAGGACGTTCTTGTAGCCGTTGAGCCGCTGCAGGGACTCGCTGCTGAGCGCGCTCAGCAGGCCGATGAGGATCACGCCCTGCGCTGCCCCGAAGTAGCCGCCGTAGATGCCGGCGATGAGGACTCCGCCCATCATCACCGGCTGGTGCCAGGGCACCACCCGCTCCGTGTGGCGGACCGACGCGGCAGCCTGGAGCCGCGGGCCGAAGATCACGAGGAGGAGGCCGACCCCGATCAGGGCGGGCACGATGGCCGTGAACGCCTCCGGCGGCAGGACCAGCAGCAGCACCGCTCCGATGACGGCGCCCAGCAGCGACATGGGCACGAGACGGCGCAGGGTCGGCCCCGCGCCGCGCAGCTCGGCCCGGTAGCCGTGCACCCCCGTCACACCGCCGGCCACCAGGCCAACGGTGTTCGAGACGTTGGCCACGACTGGGGGGTAGCCGAAGAAGAGCAGCGTGGGGAAGGTGATCAGGGTCCCGGAGCCGACGATGGTGTTGATCGTGCCGGCTGCCATGCCGGCCAGCAGGATGCAGAGGGCTTCGAGGGCAGACACCCGGCCACCCTAGCCACGCTCGGAGGCGGCCGCCGTTCGAGCCCGGAGCGCGGTATGCCGCCCGCTCGGGTGAGCGGGCGGCATACCGTCCGTGCTGGTGCGGGCAGCGCTCAGCGCGGCGGCTGCTCGCCCTCGCCGGTCATCGGCGGGCCTGGCGCGATGTCGTCCACCTCGGGCTGGTACGGGGGGACCGCCTCCGGCGACGTCGGGATCGGCGGCTGGACCCGGGGTGCCGGCGTCGCGTGCTCGGTCGCCTCCCGGCTGGCCCTGCCGGCCAGCCCGCGTGCCTCCGCCAGCGCCTGCATCGGGTCCTCGAGCGTGGTCTCGTCGAAGGCGTCCTTCAAC
>DASULG010000387.1:0-7580 GCA_036278335.1 Pedococcus sp. | reverse complement strand
CACCATCAACACCCACGAGGGCGGCACCCACGAGGAGGGCTTCCGCGCGGCGATGACCAAGCTCATCAACGACTTCGCGCGCAAGCAGAACCTCCTCAAGGACAAGGACGACAACCTCACCGGCGACGACATCCGCGAGGGACTGACCGCGGTGGTGTCGGTCAAGCTCGGCGAGCCGCAGTTCGAGGGCCAGACCAAGACCAAGCTCGGCAACTCCGAGGTCAAGGGGTTCGTCCAGCGCGCCATGACCGACGAGTTCGGCCACTGGCTCGAGACCCACCCCACCGAGGGCAAGGACATCGTGCGCAAGTCCGTGCAGGCGGCCGCCGCCCGGATGGCCGCCCGCAAGGCCCGCGAGGCCACCCGGCGCAAGGGCCTGCTCGAGTCCGGTGGTCTGCCCGGCAAGCTGCGTGACTGCCAGAGCAAGGACCCGAGCCTCTCCGAGGTCTTCATCGTCGAGGGCGACAGCGCCGGCGGCTCGGCCGTCCGCGGGCGGAACCCCAGCACCCAGGCGATCCTCCCGATCCGCGGCAAGATCCTCAACGTCGAGAAGGCCCGGATCGACAAGGTGCTGGCCAACAACGAGGTCCAGGCGCTGATCTCGGCGTTCGGCACGGGTATCGGCGAGGACTTCGACCTGGCCAAGGCGCGCTACCACAAGATCGTGCTGATGGCCGACGCCGACGTCGACGGCCTGCACATCCGCACCCTGCTGCTGACGCTGCTCTTCCGGTTCATGCGCCCGTTGATCGAGGCCGGCTACGTGTACCTCGCCCAGCCGCCGCTCTACCGCCTGAAGTGGAGCAACCACGCGCACGAGTTCGCCTACTCCGACCGGGAGCGGGACGCCATGGTCGCCGCTGGACTGAGCCAGGGCTGGCGCCTGCCCAAGGATGCCGGCATCCAGCGCTACAAGGGTCTCGGCGAGATGGACTACCAGGAGCTGTGGGAGACGACCATGGACCCCGACCACCGGGTCCTGCTCCAGGTCACCCTCGACGACGCCGCCGCCGCCGACGAGATCTTCGCCATCCTCATGGGCGAGGACGTCGAGTCGCGGCGCGGCTTCATCCAGCGCAACGCGCGCGACGTCAGATTCCTCGACATCTGAGGATCAAGTGAGGAACGAGCGATGACGAAGATGTCGCTTCAGCACAGGCTCGACATCTGAGTGCCGTATGCCGTGGGCCGCGTTTCACGTGGAACCGGACCCCACGGCATACCCGAGATCTTTGAACTCCGTTGACAGATAAGGGAATTGCGTGACTGACGGAATGCCGCCCATCGAGACGGACCGCACCGAAGCGGTCGATCTCAACACCGAGATGCAGCGCAGCTACATCGACTACGCGATGACGGTCATCGTCAGCCGCGCGCTGCCCGACGTGCGTGACGGGCTCAAGCCGGTGCACCGGCGCGTCGTGTACGCCATGTACGACGGCGGCTACCGGCCCGACCGCGGCTACAACAAGTGCTCGCGCGTCGTCGGCGAGGTCATGGGCCAGTACCACCCGCACGGCGACGCCTCGATCTACGACGCGCTCGTGCGCCTCGTGCAGGACTGGTCGATGCGCTACCCGCTCGTCGACGGCCAGGGCAACTTCGGCAGCCCGGGCGACGACCCGGCTGCTGCGCCGCGGTACACCGAGTGCCGGATGGCGCCGCTGGCATTGGAGATGGTGCGCGACATCGACCAGGACACGGTCGACTTCCGCGACAACTACGACGGCAAGACGCAGGAGCCCACGGTCCTGCCGAGCCGTTTCCCGAACCTGCTGGTCAACGGCTCCTCCGGCATCGCGGTCGGCATGGCCACGAACATCCCGCCGCACAACCTGCGCGAGGTGGCCGCCGGCGCCCAGTGGTACCTCCAGAACCCGCAGGCACCGCGCGAGGAGCTGCTCGAGGCGCTGATGAAGCGGATCCAGGGCCCGGACTTCCCGACCGGCGCGCTGATCCTGGGCCGCCGCGGCATCGAGGACGCCTACCGCACCGGCCGAGGCTCGGTCATCATGCGGGCCGTCGTTGAGGTCGAGGAGATCCACAACCGGCAGTGCCTGGTCGTCACCGAGCTGCCCTACCAGGTCAACCCCGACAGCCTCGCGCAGAAGATTGCCGAGCTCGTCAAGGAGGGGCGCCTGGCCGGCATCGCGGACATCCGCGACGAGACCTCGGGCCGCACCGGCCAGCGCCTCGTCATCGTGCTCAAGCGCGACGCGGTGGCCAAGGTCGTGCTCAACAACCTCTACAAGCACACCCAGCTGCAGACGAACTTCGGGGCCAACATGCTGGCCCTCGTCGACGGGGTGCCGCGCACCCTCCCGCTGGATGCCTTCATCCGGCACTGGGTGGAGCACCAGATCGAGGTCATCGTCCGACGCACCTCCTTCCGCCTGAGGAAGGCCGAGGCGGACATCCACGTCCTGCGCGGCCTGCTCAAGGCGCTCGACGCGCTCGACGAGGTCATCGCCCTGATCCGCCGCTCCCCCACGGCGGACGAGGCCAAGGCCGGCCTGATCGACCTCCTGGAGATCGACGAGGTCCAGGCCCTGGCGATCCTGAACATGCAGCTGCGCCGTCTGGCGGCCCTCGAGCGGCAGAAGATCATCGACGAGCACGACCGCCTCGAGGCCATGATCCTGGACTACCAGGACATCCTGGCCCGCCCCGAGCGCCAGCGGACGATCGTCTCCGACGAGCTCGCCGAGATCGTCGACAAGTACGGCGACGAGCGCCGCAGCAAGATCGAGTTCCACGACGGCGACATGTCGATGGAGGACCTCATCCCCGAGGAGGACGTGGTCGTCACGATCACCCGGGGCGGCTATGCCAAGCGCACCAAGGTCGACCTGTACCGCTCCCAGCGGCGCGGCGGCTCGGGCGTGCGCGGGGCTCAGCTGCGCGGCGACGACATCGTCGAGCACTTCGGTGCCACCACCAGCCACCACTGGCTGCTGTTCTTCACCAACCTCGGGCGGGTCTACCGCGCCAAGGCCTACGAGCTGCCCGACGCCGGTCGCGACGCCAAGGGCCAGCACGTCGCCAACCTGCTGGCGTTCCAGCCCGGCGAGCAGATCGCCCAGGTCCTGGACATCCGCGACTACGAGGCGGCGCCCTACCTCGTGCTGGCGACCCGCAACGGCCTGGTCAAGAAGACCCGGCTCGCCGAGTACGACTCCCCCCGCAGCGGCGGGCTCATCGCGATCAACCTGCGCGACGGCGACGAGCTGGTGGGCGCCGGGCTGGCGTCCTCGACCGACGACCTGCTCCTGGTCTCGCGCAAGGGCCAGTCGGTGCGCTTCCACGCCGACGACGCGACGCTGCGCCCGATGGGCCGGCCGACCAGCGGTGTCACGGGCATGCGCTTCCGCGACAGCGACTCGCTGCTGGCGATGAGCGTGATCCTCGACGGCGAGGACCCGGATGTGTTCGTCGTCTTCGAGAACGGCCTGGCCAAGCGCACGGCCGCCTCGGAGTGGACCGTCAAGGGCCGCGGCATCCTCGGTGTCGCTGTCGCCAAGCACTCCGAGAAGGGCGGCGACCTCGTGGGCGCCCTGACCGTCGATGAGGACGACGAGGTCCTGGTCGTCATGGAGAAGGGCCGCGTCGTGCGCTCGCGAGCCGACGAGGTGCGGCGCACCGGCCGCAACACCCAGGGGGTGCGGTTCGCGACGCCGGGCAAGAACGACTCGATCGTGGCGGTGGCGCGCAACCCCGAGCGCGTCGTGGACGAGGAACTCGAGAGTGCCGATGGGGACGTTGCGGCCCTCGATGCCGTACCGTCGGAGACGACTGATCAGCCGGTCGAGGCCGTCGAGGCGCCTGAGGGCGACGAGGCGACCGAGGCCAGCGAGAACGACGGCCCCGGAGGTAACGAGTGAGCACGGCACGCCCGACGAGCACGTCGGCACGCCCCCAGGGGCCAGGCCCACGCCCTGACCAGGGCGTCCAGGGAGCGGCCCGACCGACCCCCACGCAGGGCCACCCGGCTGGCGCGGGCACTGCGGGCAGCCCCGCGGCGTCCGCCCGCAGCCGGCGCGTGAAGCTGACGGTCTCACGCGTCGACCCGTGGTCGGCGATGAAGATGTCGTTCCTGATCTCGGTGGCCCTCGGGATCGCCGGCGTGGTCATGGTGGCGGTCCTGTGGATGATCCTGTCCGGGATGGGCGTGTTCTCCGAGGTCAACCGTCTGGTGGGCTCGGTGCTGCAGGACAGCCAGAACCCGTTCGACCTGATGGACTTCCTCGGCTTCGGCCGGGTGCTGTCACTGTCGATCGTGATCGGCGTCATCGACGTGATCCTGCTGACCGCGCTGTCCACGCTCGGGGCGTTCCTCTACAACATCTGCTCCTCGCTGGTGGGCGGTCTGCAGCTCACGCTGACCGACGACTGAGCCGCTCCCACGCGGCATACGCACCGCTTCTGAGCCCCCTCCGCCCCGCCCGGGCGGAGGGGGCTCGGCCGTTTTGGAGGTCCGTATGCCGGTGGGGTAACCTCATGCGTCGCAGCCCCTGTGTGGGGGTGCGAGCGGAGATTGGGCACGGGCCTATAGCTCAGACGGTTAGAGCGCTTCCCTGATAAGGAAGAGGCCACAGGTTCAAGTCCTGTTAGGCCCACCAATCCCGATCCCGCGGCTCCAGTGGCCAGCGAACCGGACGGAGAGTTCTCATGGGCAAGAAACTCCTGATGCTGATCGTGACGGCCATCGGCGCCGCCGCGCTCCAGAAGAAGCTCAAGGACCAGCAGGCCGAGCGCAACCTCTGGCACGAGGCGACGGACCAGCCGCCCAACTGAATCGACCCACCCAGGACCGCCCTCAGGCCCCTGGACGTCACCCTCCGGGGGCCATGGCGCAATTGGTAGCGCACCTGCTTTGCAAGCAGGGGGTTAGGGGTTCGAGTCCCCTTGGCTCCACCACAGGTCACAGGTCAAGAGGCCCTTTTCGAGATTCGGAGAGGGCCTTTGTCGTGTCCCATGAGCACCGTTGTGCAGCAAGTAGGGTCACTTCCGGCCTCCCAGAGCGCGCCGCCCGGTCGCTGCAGCAGGCAGGCGGCTCTAGCGGTTCTCGACCGCCGCCCGGCCGATGTTCAGCACTGCCCACACGGCCTTGCCGTCGTTGGCTGGAAGGACGCCCCAACCCAAGGAAAGAGCGTCGACGAGCATCAGACCACGTCCGCCGCGCGCGTCCCCGGGGAGCAGGCGAAGGGCCGGTGGGCGGGTATCCCGATCACGAACGACGATCCGCATCCTGTCGTCGTGGAGGGCGAGCGAGAGCTCCAGGTGATCGGTGTGCGCATGCAGCACCGCATTGGTCACCAGCTCGCTGGTGACCAGCAACGCCGAGCCGCTGTCCCCCGGCAGCTGCCACTGCTGCCACATGCGCCGGGTGAAGGCGCGGGCGGTACCTGGCGCACTCTGCAAGGGCCAGAGCTGGAGGCGCTCCACCACGTGGGATCCGCCCAGCGCACCCTCAAGGGCGGCTGCCATGCCGTTGGTGAAGACGACGTGGATGCCCCCCAGCTGTCGCTCAAGTGCAGCGCGGACCCGCGCATCGGGACAGGCCATCAGCACCGGCGTCGCCGGCCAGCTGCGGACGCAGTCCCCCAGCTGCGCCAGCGCGGAGGCGCCTTCCGCGCCGTTCGGCCCCGCCGTCCAGACAACGGCGGAGAGGTCACAGGCCACAGCACTCGGCTCTTCGGCAAGCACTCGCAGAATCGCGGTACTAAGCGGAGTCAGCACATCGGCATACGCACCAATGACCTTCAGGATGCGCACATCGCCGAGCGTCTGCGAACTGATCTCCACTGACGCCGCTGCACAGGTCACGACCGTCGCCGACGTCCGTTGAAGCATCTGCCCAATCGCTGCGCCATGGCCGCGTCTTCCGCTCGTCGAGTGTCGTCCTGAGGACGGGCCACCGCAGGGGCTGGGGGAAGGCGCCGATGGGTCAACGTTACGCGCCGGTAGCGCAAACGTCCAACAGCATCCCGATCAGGACAAGCCGGACGTTGTGTGGCTCCGATGCCCTGGGTGGTGCTCGGCGAAGCTGGTGACGTCGAAGGAGCCGAGCACGATGTCCTGGGCCAGGTCGCTGAGGCGGCGGCGCTCGTCGCGGGCGTGTCGGCGTATGCGCTCGAAGGCGGCATCGATGTCCAGTCCGTAGCGGCCGGCCACGATGCCCGCCGCCCTCTCAATCGCGACGCGACTGTCCAGCGCGGACTGCAGCTGCGCCGAAACCACCTCCAGGTCGTGCACTGCGCGCTCCTGCAGCAGGCCGATCGTGGCTACGTCGGCGAACGCCTGAGCCAGATGCACCTGGTCGGCCGGGAACGGACCCGGCGAGGAGTGGAACAGGCTCAACGCGCCGAGGATCTCGTCGCGTCTGCGCATGGGCAGCGCCTGAACGGCCTGATAGCCCCCGGCCACGGTGGCTGGCGCGAACCTGGGCCAACGGCCGGCGGCCGACCGGAGGTCGACCTCGACCACCTGTTTCCCGCTGTGGTAGCACTCGAGGCACGGACCCTCTTCCACCTGCAGCTTGAACAGCTCCACAAGCCGGGACTGGGAGCTCGACGACGCCGCAAGGAAGAGGCTTCCCCCGGGCCGGGCCAGAAACAGGCCCGACGCGCTGACGTCGAGCAGCTCGACGCAACGAGAGGTCAGGCCATGGAGGAAATCCACCAGGTCAAATGTGTCCGAGGTGGTATCTGCCAAGAGGACGAAGGTCTCCGCGTACCGCGGATCCGGCATCTTCATTGGACAAGGCTAGCCCTGGGAGAGGCGCCCTGGCGCCCCTCCTACCAGCCCTCGTCGGCCTTGTGGAGAGCCAGCAAGGCATCCGCCTCTGCCGCGGGGCTGAACTCGCACGACGCCTCATGGCTGTGTCGCAGAGTGCACATCCTCCCCGTGGGCAGATGTATCTGCGCGCAGCCACCCTGCGCAGCCGCGCCGGCGTCCACGGACGCGTTGTGCGTCTCAGGCAGGTCCGGCGTCGGGGTTGCCGCGGTATCAGCGCTTGAATGAACGGGGACTCCCATGAAGGGACCACCTATCTCCCCCCGCATGCGGGAGGGCATCGGTCCCAAACTGAGACTGTCGCGACCCTATCGCGGATGGCTCCTGCCGGTTCCCGGTTTGAGCCCCCGTCCGCGAGGGGTTCTCAGCGACCTCTCAGGCCCCAGGCCCCGCGAGGAGCAGCCCAGGGCTTCCACCACTGACGGCATCCCAACCCAACGGGTAGCCGGATTGTCCACCGGCCAAAGGGGACCAACGGCACTCACCCGTCCGCCCGGGCGGGCCGACGCTGAGGGTAGGGCGATGTTGTGTGCACGGAGGTGACGACATGGTCCAGACAACAACGGAGTACGAGCAGGCTCGCGCCAGGCTGGTCCGGAAGCGCAAGTTCCGCGGCGACCTGGTGGCCTACATCGTGATCAACGCCGCCCTCGTAGGAATCTGGGCGGTTTCAGGGTTCGGCTACTTCTGGCCCGGCTGGGTCCTCGCCGGGTGGGGCGTGTTCCTGGTTCTCGACGCGTGGGACGTCTTCTACCGGCGTGACGTCACGGAGGAGGACATCCAGC
>DASULG010000386.1:0-13561 GCA_036278335.1 Pedococcus sp. | reverse complement strand
GGGAGGACAAGGTGGCCATGGCGTTCATGACCGTGCCGACCCGCGGCGACACCGGTGAGCTGAGCCCGGCCGTGGCGTGCGCGCTCTGGCGCGATCTGGTGAGGCGCGCGCCGCGGGCCCGGGGCGTCGTGAGCTGGTCGGTCAACCTGGACAGCAGGTCGGGGTATGCGTTCGCGCGGACGTGCGGGAAGGTAGTCCACTCCGGATCCGGGTGAGCTTCGCGAGAGCCGGCTGTCGGTGGTCGGTCCTAAAGTGGTGGGCGTCCCAGGGCATCACAGACCGAAGGCGAAGGAGAGCGCCATGACGACGTTGTCAGACCGGCCGCACACGGCCCTCGTGGTGATCGACGTGCAGAAGGGTGTGGTGGCCGACGCGCACGAGCGTGACGCGGTGATCGCCAACATCGGCACGCTCGTGGACCGTGCCCGTTCGGAGGGAGTCGCCGTGGTGTGGGTGCAGCACTTCGACGCGCACCTGCCGCAGGGGAGTGAGCCCTGGGAGTACGTGTCGGAGCTGGCGCGTGAGGAGTCCGAGCCGCTGGTGCACAAGAGCTACAACGACTCCTTCGAGGAGACCGACTTCGAGGACGTCCTCGCGTCGGCCCGCGTCGGGCGCCTGGTCGTGACGGGCGCGCAGACCGACGCGTGCATCCGGGCGACCATCCACGGGGCGCTGGTGCGCGGCTACGACGTGACGCTCGTGGAAGACGCGCACACGACCGAGGACCTGACCCAGTGGGGTGCGCCACCGCCTGCGCAGGTGATCGCGCACACGAACCTGTACTGGCAGGACCAGTCGGCGCCGGGTCGCACCACGGAGGTGACGCCGACGGAGGAGGTGGCCTTCCGACACTAACTTGACATAATGTCGATTATCGGCGTTATGGGAACGGTGTCGAGGGAGCCGAAGGCGCCGCCGCCGTCTCCACAGACTGCCACCAGTGGCCCAGGATCCTGACCAGGCTTGCCCGGTCTCGTGCGCTCAGCAGCTCGAGAGATCCCTCGTCCGCCGCCAGGCCGGCCACGAGCGCGTCACTGGCGCGCAAGCGACCGGCCGCTGTCAGCGTCACGTGTACGACTCGGCGGTCTGGCTCGGTGCGGTTGCGCTGCACCAGCCCCAGCGTCTCGAGCGTCCGGACCCGCTGGGTTGTCGCCCCCGGCGTGATCCGGCAGCGACGGGTGAGCTCGCCGGCCGTCAGGCTGTGCGGTGGGCCGGCCGCCAGCAGTGCTCCCAGTGTCTCCAGGCCCGGCTGGTCGAGCCCGTGGCCGGCCAGCACGCGCTCGCGCCGTGACACCAGCGCCGCGGCGAGGCCCAGCAACGGCGCTGTGAGCCGCGTCGGCCCGGCGTCCAGCCCGGGGACCTCGGCCTCCCAGGCCTGCACCAGTCGCTCGACCCCGCTCGGCGCACTCTTGGCCACAGCCAATACTTTAGCGGTGAAATACTGGGCCCGCGCGGGCTACTGCCCCGCACTCTCGGCGAGAACCCCGCAGGCCTGACCCAGATCCTCGGCGCGGCGCACCGTCACTGCTGACGAGGTCGGGGCCTCCGTCCGCTCCGGCCAGCCGGGGCCGCCGAGCACCAGCGTCAGGGGACGGTCCAGCGACTTCAGGGCCTGCCACAGGGGGTCCTTGGCAGGCCTCTTGATCGAGGACCAGAGGAACACAGTGGGCGGTGTCGCGCGGCCCACGAGGTCCAGCAGGGCCTCCGGGGGCACCCGCGGCCCAAGGAACAGGCAGCCGATCCCCTGCAGCGACAGCTCGGCCTCGATCGCCACCAGCGGCAGGTAGTGCTGCTCCTCGTCGGCGCACGCCAGGACCACATCGCGCCGCCCGGCGACCCGGGCACGGTTGCTGCGGGTCAGTGACCGCAGCTCGGTCACCAGCAGCTCGCTCGCGAGGTGCTCGGAGTCAATGCCCATCGTGCCGTCTTTCCAGCGCTCGCCGATGCGCCGGAGCGCGGGCGCGAGCACGCCGCTCCAGGCGCTCACCAGGTCGCTCTCCCGAGTGGCCCGTTGGTAGAGGCGCGACAGTCCCTCGGCGTCAAGCGCGGCGGCCGAGGACACGATGGCCTCGACCGTGGACATGGAGCCCTGACGTCCGAGCGAGGAACCGGCCGGTCCAGGACCCAGCGCAGACGCCAGCGCAGGTGCGTCGATCGAGGTGGCCACACGTGCCGCCGTGCTCGCCGGCACTCCCCTGCCGGTTAGCTGGGCCATCAGGCGCACGCGCTGGATGTCAACCTCGTCGTAGCGACGATGGCCGCCGCCGGTGCGCTGGGAGGGGCCGATGCCGTAGCGGCGGTCCCAAGTGCGCAGCGTTGACGTGGCGAGGTCGAGCCGCTCCGCCACGCCGCCGACGCTCCAGGCGAGCATCTCCTCGCCCACGGTCGCGGGTTCCTTGTCGTGGGTCAGGTCGCCATTGTTGGGCACTGCTCGGGTGACTCGGGTGTTCGCCACTGCTAGCCCTCCTTCGGCCTCACCGACGGATCTCCTTGAACGCTGACCAGAATAAACCTATTCAACGCATCTTGCGCATCGAATCAGTTTTTGAATAGGTTATGAATCAGTTCGGCGCGACGGGCGCCGAGTCCCATCGTTGAGAGGAACCGCCGTGGCAAGCACCAAGCGTCTTCCGATGCCGCTGATCGAGAGCTACGAATGGCAGTACCAGGGGGCCTGCAACGAGGCCGACCCCGAGGTGTTCTTCTCCCCGCAGGCCGAGCGCGGGGCACGGCGACGCCAGAGGGAGGCGACGGCCAAGAGCTACTGCGCCCGCTGCCCCGTGATCGAGCAGTGCCTGCAGCACGCGCTGTCCGTGCGCGAGTCCCACGGCGTCTGGGGTGGGTTGAGCACCGACGAGCGTCGGGCCCGCCTGGGCGAGCAGATCGCCAGCTAGTCACGCCGGGTTCGTCCTAGTCGCGCCGGGTCCGTCGCACCGCACGCGCCTCGACCTCGTAGCGGCTCGCGGGTCCGCCGCCGGCGCTGAAGAACCGGCGGCGGAGGGAACCTTCGATCTCCGCGACGTCGTCAGGGCGCAGGCGGGCGGCCGATCGGCGTGCCCGGGCGGACCAGCACGCGATGTCGATCGTGTCGACCGTTGCGGCGCCGGCCCGACCGGGTGCCCTGGGCACCACGAGCCGGAACAGGATCACGCAGTCTCCGCTCGGCAGCGCACGCTCCTCGGGGGTCGAGCTCACCCGGCCGACCAGATGCACCTCGTTGACACCCGCATTCCCCGACACCGGTGGTGCAACTGCGTCAGGCATGGCTGGTCTTTTCGTCACCGTCAGTCCTCGTCGTCGTTCTTGGTCATTCCGCCCAGCGTGCTGCACTGGCGGTGGCCGCGCCCGGTCTCGCGGCGGCCTGTGGATGGTGGGGAACCCTCTCGGCCATCTGTGGGCAGCCGTCGTCGCACCCGGCATACCCATCGCCGGGAACAGGCTGAGACACTCGGTCGGTGACCATCTCCATCCTGTTGCGGGACATCGCCGACCACGATGTGCCCCTGGTTCTCGACCTCAACGAGCGCAACGTCGAGCTCCTCGCACCGCTCGACGCCGCACGCCTGGACCAGCTCAGCACCTGGGCCCATCGGGCCCAGGTGGTCGAGGTCGCCGGGGAGCCCGCAGGATTCGTGATCACCATTGCCGCAGGCACTGACTACGACTCCCCCAACTACCGCTGGTTCAGCGCCCTGTACGGCAGCTCGTTCCACTACCTCGACCGCATCGTCTTCGAGGACCGCTTCCGCAGGCGCGGCCTCGGCTCGGCGGTGTACGACCTGATCGAGGCGGACGCCGCCACCGCCGGCCGCCTGGCCTTGGAGGTCAACACGGAGCCGCCGAACCCCGCGTCCCTGGCGTTCCACGCAGCCCGCGGGTTCGCCGAGGTCGGCCGCCGCGGCGGTTCGGGCAAGACGGTCGCGATGCTGGCCAAGGACCTGACCTCCTGAGTGGCCCGTTCGGGGGATCCGCCGCCCTGACCTCGGGCTTTACCATTTCTTGACATCGTCTGGCGGCCGCTGGCGCCCTGGACAGATCAGGAACCGCGCTGCCTCCGGGAGTGGAGGGCGGCATGTCTCAGGGGGCGTGATGGGTCGACGGGCGTGGGCGTTCTGCGCCGTGCTGGCGACCTGCCTGTCCCTGGGCACGCCGACCGCCGGAGCCGTCTCCTCCCCCAGCCCCACGGGCGGCGGGGGCCGGCAGCCGGCCGCAGAGCAGACGCTCAGCGCCGCCGACCTCGAGGCACAGATCGCTGCCGCAGACCGGCTCCGCCAGGACCTGGAGGGCACGAGTGCGCAGATTGCCGGCGCCACCACGCGCCTGGAGCGGCTCGCGGTCCAGGCCAACACACTGCTCCAGCAGTACGCCCACGCGCGTGACACCGAGCGCGCCGCCCGTGCGGAGGCCAACAGGAATGTCCGGTTGTTCGAGCAGATGAACGCCCAGGCCACCGAGGACCGCAAAGCCCTCGGGCAGTGGGCCTTCCAGGCCTACACCGGCGGCGGGTCGATCGTGGAGCTGACGGCGCTGCTCGACTCCCTCAACACCCCTGTCGCCGAGGCGATCGACCCCGTGGCGCACGTGGCCTACCTCAGCGACCAGCGGGTGCACGCGCTCGAGCGCATCCAGCACCTCGCGACCAACCAGCGCGACGTCGCCCTGCGAGCGGTCGAGGCCCGCACCCGGGCCACCGACGCGGCCCTGGCGGCGGCCCGGGCCAAGCGGCAGCTCGACGCGGTCATCGCCCGGCAGCGCCAGGAGCTCGAGGCGACCAGGTCCCTGCACGAACAGCTTGTGGCTCGGGTGGGACCCATCTCCGGACTGCTCCTCGGCTTGGAGGACCAGCGCGCCGTGCAGACCACCCGGGAGCTGCGCAAGGCCCTCCAGCTCCCGGAGCTCTTCGGCGACCCGTCGGGGCAGGCGTGCACCGGAGACAACCGTGACTACCCCAACGGCGCCCTGCCGGCGCGGGCCCTCTGCCCGCTGGTGGGGTCACCCGGCGAGAGCCTCAGACCGGGCGCGGCCGCGGCGTTCAACGCGCTCAGCAAGGCCTTCGAGCGGGACACGGGCGCCACGATCTGCGTGACCGACTCCTACCGCTCGCTGGCGGAGCAGGTGTCGGTCAAGGCCGACAGGGGCAAGTGGGCCGCCACCCCCGGCCGCAGCCAGCACGGCCTCGGCCTCGCTGTCGACCTGTGCGGCGGCATCCAGAGCTTCGGGACCGCGCAGCACCTGTGGATGCGCCAGAACGCCCCGCTCTACGGGTGGTTCCACCCTGCATGGGCCGAGGCGGGGGGAAGGCTGCCCGAGCCCTGGCACTGGGAGTACGCCGGCTGAGCCGGAGCGCCTGGGCCCCTGGGAACGCCCCGGAACGCCTCGGACTGCCGGCGGGAGCACGTCGGAATCCGTCGAGGACGCGCCAGAACACCGCCTCGAAACACGCCGCCGCAGCTGAGTAGCAATACGCATGGGCGCGGCTGTGGCGTGTGCCACCCTGCAGCCATGACATCTCAGGTGGTCACGCCCACGCCGGCGTGGGTGGGCAACGAGCGCTACCGGAAGTCCTGGTACTGGTACGACTGGGCCAACTCCGCCTACGTGACCACCACCGCGACCGTCATCCTTGGCCCCTACCTGACGGCCGTCGCCAAGCAGGCCGCCTGCCCGGGCCTGGCCGAGGGCGCCAAGTGCACCGAGAACCTCCACGTGCTGGGCGTCTCGATCGACCCGGGCTCGCTGTACTTCTACACCGCGACCGCCGCCACCATCATCTCGGCGATCGTGCTCATCTTCGTCGGCGCCATCGCCGACCGGTCCCCCAGGCCCGCGCGGCTGCTGGGCGCGTTCGCGTGGCTCGGCTCGCTCGCCGCGACGCTGATGTTCTTCGTCAGCGGCAGCAACTGGCAGCTCGGCGTAGTGCTGATGATCGTCGCCAGCCTCAGCCTCGGCGCCTCCCTGGTCGTCTACGACTCGGTGCTGTGCCGGATTGCCAGTCCCGACGACCGCGACAAGGTGTCCTCGCGCGGGTGGGCCTTCGGCTACCTCGGCGGTGGCCTGCTACTGGCCCTGAACCTCGTCATGCTCCTCATGCACGACAGCCTGGGGATCAGCGAGGGCATGGCCGCCCGCGTCAGCCTGGCCTCGGCGGGCCTCTGGTGGGCGGCCTTCACCCTGGTTCCCGTCAAGGGCATGTGGGACCTGCGCGGCGTGGAGCGTCTCGAGGTGGCCCGGACCGCGGGCATCGTCGGCGGCAGCCTGCGCCAGCTCAAGGACACCTTCGCCGAGCTGCGGCACTTCCCCCAGACGCTGCGGTTCCTCGTGGCCTACCTGTTCTTCAACGACGGCATCCAGACCGTCATCACCTCCTCAAGCACCTACGGCGCGGAGGAGCTGCACTTCAGCCAGAGCCAGCTGATCCAGACGATCCTGCTCGTGCAGTTCGTGGCGTTCGGGGGTGCGCTGCTCTTCGGGCGGCTCGCGGCGCGGATCGGCGCCTGGCGCTCGGTCCTGTGGTCACTGGGGCTGTGGACGGTCGTCGTCGTGCTGGCGTACTTCGTCCCCTCCGGCGCCTACCTGCCGTTCCTGGCGCTCGCGGTGCTGATCGGGATCGTGCTCGGCGGCAGCCAGGCCCTCGCGCGCTCGCTCTACAGCCAGCTGGTGCCGGTCAACAGGGAGGCGGAGTTCTTCAGCCTCTACCAGGCCATGGAGCGCGGCACGAGCTGGTTCGGCATGATCACCTTCGGGCTGGTGCACCAGCTGACACACTCATACCGCTGGGCGATCCTGGCGCTTATCGTGTTCTTCGTGCTCGGTGGCTGGCTGCTCAGCAGGGTGAACATGCGGCAGGGCATCCTCGACGCGGGCAACGAGGTGCCGCAGATCGTGTAGTGCACCGGGAACATTTCGCCCGACGGCGGCGTTCTGCCAGATGTACCCCGCGCAGCATCCTCGCGCTCGGGAACCCACGTTGGAGGACCCCCCATGGCAGAACGATCCCTTCGGGGCACCCGTCTGGGCGCGCTGAGCCTGGAGACCGACGAGCACGTCGTGCCCAGCGAGCGCCAGATCACGACCTACGAGTGCCCCAACGGGCACAAGATCGAGTTGCCCTTCTCGGTCGAGGCCGAGATCCCGCCCACCTGGGAGTGCCGGTGTGGTGCGGACGCCCTGCTGGTAGGGGGAGCCGTGCCAGAGGCCAAGCAGGTCAAGCACCAGCGCACCCACTGGGACATGCTGCTCGAGCGCCGCTCCATCCCCGAGCTCGAGGAGCTCCTGGAGGAGCGCCTGACCCTGCTGCGCGAGTCCCGCGGCGAGAAGCCGCGCCGCAAGCGCACCGCCTGAGCGATCAGGACCTGAAGGCCGCGTCCCCCGTGGGGACGCGGCCTTCTGTCATCCCCGTATGCCGCCATCCCCGTATGCCGCGGCCGCCCTCGCGCCGCAGTCCGCGTGCGCCTTGGTCACGGCCGTGTCCGCGAACGTCAGAGGATCTCGCCCTCGATGATGTCGGGCCCCTCCCCCGGGCCGCCCCTGCCACCCGGGCCGAACATGCCCCCGAGGAGCTTCCTGGCGACCACGGCCTCGAGGGCGCGCCGGGCCAGCGGCCGCGTCATGGGCAGGATGAAGAAGAACCCCACGATGTCGGTGAGGAAGCCCGGGGTCAGCAGCAGCGTGCCCCCGACCAGCACCAGGGCGGCGTCCGCGAGCTGACGGCTCGGCATCCGCCCGGTGTTGAGGGCCGTCGTGAGGGCGGCCCACGCGCGGGCGCCCTCGCGCCGCACCAGCCAGGCGCCGAGCAGCGACTCCAGCACCAGCAGGACGAGGGTCTGCCAGCCGCCGATGACCTTGCCCACCGCGATGATGGCCGCGATCTCCAGGATCGGGACGACGAGCAGGAGCAGGAAGACCACCGCCAGCCAGCGCGGCCGGCGGCGCCTCGCGGAGGGCGGCCGACCTACAGGCTGTGCCATGTCGGCTCCCGGTGAGTCAGGTCCCGCAGCTGGCCGGCGCGGTGCTCCAGCCCCCAGCGGGTGATCCGCAGCAGCGACTCGCGCATGATGTCCCCGCTCATCTTTGAGTCACCGATCTCGCGCTCGACGAAGGTGATCGGGACCTCCCGTACGCGAAGCCCGGAACGGATGGCACGGTTGGTGAGGTCGACCTGGAAGCAGTAGCCCTGGGACGCGACCTGGTCCAGGCCCATCGTGCGCAGTGCGTCGGCGCGGTAGGCCCGGAAGCCGGCTGTGGCGTCGTGCACCCCCATGCCGAGCAGGACGCGGGTGTAGATGTTTCCGCCGACGCTCAGCGCCTTCCGGTGCAGCGGCCAGTTCACGACCGAGCCGCCGTGGACCCAGCGGGAGCCGATGACGAGGTCGGCGTCCTCCAGGGCGGCCAGCAGCGCCGGCAGCTGCTCCGGCTGGTGCGACCCGTCCGCGTCCATCTCGACGATGGTGCTGTAGTCGCTCTCCATGGCCCAGGCGAAACCGGCGAGGTAGGCGGCCCCCAACCCCTCCTTGCCGGCCCGGTGGAGCACGTGCACCTGGTCGTCGGCAGCCGCGAGGCGATCGGCGACCTCACCGGTGCCGTCGGGCGAGTTGTCATCGAGCACCAGCACGTCGGCGTCCGGCACGGCCGCGCGCACCCGGCGGACCACCAGCGGCAGGTTCTCGCGCTCGTTGTACGTCGGGATGCACACGAGTACGCGGCCGACCGGCTCGAACCCGGCGGGAGCGTCGGCAGCGGCGGCGTGGTGATCAGACAACGAGCACTTCCTCTTTCTTGCGGGGGTGGGTCTGCACCCTAGCGGCCCCTCTGCGAGCCCTGAGTGCGAGGCCTGCGAGCAGCACGGCGAGCCCAGCAGCGACGTACTCGGGCGCGTCGCCGATGCGGTCCGAGACGGTCACGGCTTCACGGACCACAGGTCTGCCATGGGCCGCGGCGGCGGTGAACAGCGACGTCTTGTCCTCGTAGGACCCGTCGGGGCGGATGAAGGCGCTCACGCCCACCGTGGAGACGTGGACGACCGACCGCCCGTGCTCGATGGCCCGCAGCCGTGAGATGGCGAACTGCTGCTCGGACTCTGCCGTGTAGCCGAAGGTGGCGTTGTTGGTCTGGACGACGAGGATGTTGGCCTGCCTGCCCGGCTGGAGCGTCGCCTCGCGCATGAGGTCGTCGTAGGCCACCTCGAAGCAGATGGTCGGGATGGCCCAGTAGGGCGCGCCTGCTGGTGTGGGTACCCGGAACGCCCCTGGCCTGTCCCCCGCTGTGAAGTCGGCGGTGACCAGGTCGACCTTGTCGCTGAAGGTGCGGAAGAAGGACCGGAACGGGATGTACTCGGCGAACGGCACCGGGTGCTGCTTGACGTAGCGCTCGGGCTCCCCGCCGCCGGGCCGGTAGAACAGGCTCACGTTGGAGATCATCGGCGAGGGTTCGCGCAGCACTGCCCCGAGGAGGATGGGCGCCCCCACGACGTCCACGGCTGAGCGGATCGCCGCGTCGGCGTCGGGGTTGCGCAGGGGGTCGATGTCAGAGGCGTTCTCCGGCCACACGACGAGAGTGGGCGCCGGCCCTGCGGCGACGGCACCGCGCAGGGTCTCCTGGACGTGGTTGTCGAGCACCTGGCGCCGCTCCGCGTTGAACTCCAGCCCGGGGCGGGGCACATTGCCCTGGACGAACATCACGTCCACGGGCCGACCGCCCGTGGGTG
This sequence comes from Pedococcus sp., assembly GCA_036278335.1. Taxonomy (GTDB): domain Bacteria; phylum Actinomycetota; class Actinomycetes; order Actinomycetales; family Dermatophilaceae; genus Pedococcus_A. Next base: position 3,858 of record DASULG010000386.1, on the reverse strand, counting down.
GGTTGAGGAGCGGCGCGGCGAGCGCCGGCACCACGGCGACTGCCACCAGCGCCCCAGCCAGCACGGGGGCGCTCCGGACGGGTCCCGGGGTGTGGGCGCCGCGGCCGGCCCGCCTGAGGAGCAGGGACACCCCGGCGTGAAGCAGCACCCCCAGCGACGCAACCGCCGCCGTGACCCCCGGCGCACCGGCATACGCGGCAAGGTGGGCGAGGGGGCTGTCGGCCTGGCTGAACGCGAGGCGGGCCCAGGGGAACCCCCCGAACGGCGTGTGGGAGCGCGCGGTCTCCTGGAGCACCCAGAACACCGGCACCGCGGCATACGCCAGCGGCCGCAGCCGAGTCGCCAGCAGCGGGCGCTGCACCGCGGCTGTCAGGGCCGTCATGGCGGCGATGTAGAGGGACTGGAGGACACAGAGCGCGATCCAGGGCAGGGCGCCGACATAGACCCCCGACCACGACAGCGTCGGGACGAAGAAGGCCAGCCCGGCCGTCAGCCCGAGCGGGCCCGCCAGCCGCCAGGAAGCGCCCAGGACCGCTGTGGAGAGGAGGGCGACGCCAACCGGGGCCAGCCAGTAGAGGTTGTGCGTCGGGAACGCCAGGGCGAGGGCCAGGCCGGCGGCCAGCGACAGGGCCGCCCGGCGGCCCACATCTGCCGGCCCTGTCTGCTGGCGTCGGGCTGGGATCTGCGGCACGGCACCACGGTAGGACACAGCAAGGCCCGCGCAGCCGTTGGGACCAACGGGTCGCCGATCGGATATCGGCGGCCAGCTGTTGTCTACTGAGCGCGCGGGCCATGCCGCCGTCCACCACCGCCTGCGAAGGGGTCAGCAGCCGGAGAACAAGCTCGACGGCTGGCTCAGCGGTGGCTGCGCGCGCTAGCCACCGAATGCCGTCGAACCCGGTCCCCTGGTGCTGCCGCCTCGGAAGCGATATTCCGCGGACGACCGTGGGCAAACCTACCGCTGCGACAGCGCCTGTCAACCCTGCATTCACCTGCAGGAACGCGCGTTGTCGCAGGTCAGCGACGGGGCCGAAAACCGCTGGCAATGCAAGAAGCTCGCGCGGATCGGCGTGTCCGGGACGACACGCCGGTCACCGCTCCTCAGGCTCCCCCGTTCGGCCGATGGACGACGGCCGAGTGCCCGATGGACGACGGCCGGAGTGCTCTGGCAGCGGGGTCCAGGAAATTTCAGGACGCCGGCGCGACGACCACAACGCCGCGCGCGGTGGTGGCCACCACAGGCGGGTCGAGGACGTCCGCGGCCGACTCCGAGCGCTCCGGGGCACCTCGGCCCACGACGCGCACCTCGAAGTCCATCTCCCGGCTCCGTGACCCGACGCGCACGAGGCGCGCCTCGATCTCGATCACGTCGCCAGCCCGGACCGGAGCCCGGAACTGCACGTCGGAGTAGGACGCGAACAGGCCCTCATCGCCGTCGGTGCGGATGCACATCTCGGTCGCGACGTCGCCGAACGCGGCCAGCGAGTAGGCGCCGTCGACGAGGTTGCCGGCGTAGTGCGCGTGGCTGTAGGGCACGTAGCGACGGTGGACGACGCTGAGCCCAACTTCGGCACGGGTCACGGGTGGACCTCCTTGGGGGTGGCGAGGGCGTGGACAAGATAGCTGGCGACCTCGCCGGGCGTGGTGCCGCGGCCGAAGATGCGGTCCACACCCAGGCGTTGCGCCGATCCCTCCTCGAAGCGCGGGCCGCCGACCACCAGCAGCGGCACCTTCCCGGCAGGGTAGGCCTCGCGGAACGCGGCGCTCATCGTCGTCGTGTTGTGGACGTGGGCGTCCCTCTGGGTGACCACCTGGCTGACCATGACGGCATCGGCCTTCTCGGCCCGGGCCCGGGCCACGAGCTCCGGCACCAGCACCTGGGCGCCGAGGTTGACCACCTTGATCTCGCGGTAGTACTCCAGGCCCTTCTCGCCGGCGAACCCCTTGATGTTCAAGATGGCGTCGATGCCGACCGTGTGGGCGTCGGTGCCGATGCAGGCGCCCACGACGACGAGCTTGCGGCGCAGGCGGGACCTGATGGCGCTGTTGACCTCCTTGGGGCTGAGCAGCGGGAACTCGCGCTCGACCACCTCGACCTGCCGCAGGTCGACGAGGTGGTGCACGCTGCCGTAGACCACGAAGAAGGTGAAGTCCGGGCCCATCGCCTTGGCGTGCACGAGCAGGGCCGGCTCGAGCCCCATCTTGGCGGCCAGCTGCAAGGCGGCGCCCTCAGCCCGCTTGTCATGCGGGATGGGCAGGGTGAAGGACATCTGCACCATGCCGTCGCCGGTGGTGTCGCCGTACGGGCGGATGATGTCGGGCTGCGCCGTGGCGGCCTTGGCACTCACGTGGTCTCCCCCGTCTCGAGCAGCGTGGTGGCCGGGTTGTCGTAGCCCGGGGCCCGCCTGACCACGCCGTCGAGCCCCTTGCCCGCCCCGGGTGGCCGTTTCATCAGGCCGAACGTGCCGTCCGCGATGGCGGCGAGCAGCGGCGGGTCGCCCTCGGCGTCGCTGTCGTGCACGATCGCGTCGAGCAGGTCCACGGCCTCGGACAGCACCTGGCGCGCACGGGTCTGGATGAAGCCGTCGCGCGGCGGGTGGAAGTCCTCCGTCAGGCCCCCGGCGGCGTTCATCACGTAGCGGACGTTCTGCAGGGCCAGGTCGCGGTCGGACAGGAACGGCGTCACGACCGCCTCGGTCATCATCCCCACGAGCAGGATCCCCTGGCCGGTCATCGCCCCGACGAGGTTGAAGAAGCCGTCGAGCAGGTAGCCGCGGAAGACGTCGCCCGTCATGTGCTTGGTCGGCGGCATCCACTTCAGGGGCGCGTCGGGGAACAGCTGGCGGGCGAGCAGGGCGTGGGCCAGCTCCATCCGGAACGAGTCGGGCAGGTCCGGGTTTATCTCGAAGGCGTGGCCGAGGCCGAGCTGCCAGTCCTCGAGCCCGGCCTCCTTGGCGAAGTACTCGTTGAGCAGCTGGCTGACCGTGACGGTGTGCGCTGCCTCGACGGCGTCCGCGGTGGTGAGGTAGTTGTCCTCGCCCGTGTTGATGATGATCCCGGCGCGGGCGTGGATCTGGCGGCTGAACCGCTGGTCGACGAAGGTGCGGATGGGGTTGATGTCGCGGAAGAGGATCCCGTACATCGAGTCGTTGAGCATCATGTCGAGCCGCTCGAGCCCCGCCAGGGTCGCGATCTCGGGCATGCACAGGCCAGAGGCGTAGTTGGTCAGCCGGATGTAGCGGCCGAGCTCCTTGGAGGTCTCGTCCAGGGCCGCCCGCATCAGGCGGAAGTTCTCCTGGGTGGCGTACGTGCCCGCATACCCCTCCCGCGTCGCGCCCTCGGGCACGTAGTCGAGCAGCGACTGCCCGGTGGAGCGGATGACGGCGATGACGTCGGCTCCCTCGCGGGCGGCGGCCTGGGCCTGCGGGATGTCCTCGTAGATGTCGCCCGTGGCCACGATGAGGTAGATCCAAGGGCGCTGCTTCGGGTCGCCGTGGCGCTTGATGAGCCGCTCTCGGGCCGCCCGCTGCCGGTCGATGGTCCGTATGCCGCGGGCCACCTCCCGTCGCGCCGCCACCTGCGCGCGGGTCCCCTCCCGGCCCTCGGGAAGGCGGAAGGAGACCGAGCCGCTGGAGGCCTTCTGGGCGAGGGTGAGCAGGTCCTCGGCCTCGCCGCGGCGCAGGGCGTCGAAGACGGGTGTGGTGACGCCGTGCTCGAGGCCGACCTGCTCGCGGACCTGGTCGACGAGGTGGTTCACCCACGGCACCCGCTCGTGGTCGGCGCCGGCGAGTCCGGCCAGCCGCAGCGTGGCCCGCTCGACGGAGACGGTGGTGTGGCTGGTTGCCAGCCGCACCACCG
>DASULG010000385.1:0-4592 GCA_036278335.1 Pedococcus sp. | reverse complement strand
GCCTGGTCGCCGGCCTTCTCGCGGGCCGCCTCCAGGTCGTAGACGACCTTGCCGCTGGCCAGCAGGACCCGGGTGACGGCGTTGGCGTCGAGCTGCGTCGGGTCGGGCAGGACCGGGCGGAACGTGCCCGTGGTGAAGTCTTCGACAGCAGAGGCCGCCGCCTTCAGGCGCAGCATCGACTTCGGGGTGAAGACGACCAGCGGCCGGCGCGGGCGCGCGTAGGCCTGGCGGCGCAGCAGGTGGAAGTAGCTGGCCGGCGTCGAGGGGTAGGCCACCGTCATGTTGTCCTCGGCGCACATCGCCAGGAACCGCTCGATGCGGGCGGAGGAGTGGTCCGGGCCCTGGCCCTCGTAGCCGTGCGGCAGCAGCAGCACGACGGAGGAACGCTGGCCCCACTTCTGCTCCGAGCTGGAGATGAACTCGTCGATGATGGTCTGCGCGCCGTTGGCGAAGTCGCCGAACTGCGCCTCCCACAGCACCAGCGCGTCGGGCCGCTCGACGGAGTAGCCGTACTCGAAGCCCATCGCGGCGTACTCGGACAGCAGCGAGTCGTAGACCCAGAACCGGGCCTGGCCCTCGCCGAGGTAGAGCAGCGGGGTCCACTCCTCGGCCGTGACCTTGTCGATCAGGACCGCGTGACGCTGCACGAACGTGCCGCGGCGGCTGTCCTGGCCGGCGAGGCGCACCGGGGTGCCCTCCTTGAGCAGCGTGCCGAAGGCCAGCAGCTCGCCGGTCGCCCAGTCGATGCCGCCGTCGCGGACCGACTGCGCCCGCTTCTCCATGGCCTGCTTGAGCTTCGGGTGCACCGTGAAGCCCGCGGGCATGTTCACGAACGCGTCGCCGATGTGCTGGAGCTCGTCGGCGGGCACGGCCGTGTCGGTGGCCGAGCGGGTCGTCTGGTCGGAGGCCTGCGCGATCGGCGGCTCGAGGCCGGTGTGGCCCTCGACGTCGGTGCCCGCCAGCGTCGGGTCGGTCTGCCCGTCGTGCCCCCCAGCGGCCTCCTTGATGGCCTCCTTGGTCTCGATGAACACCCGCTCGAGCTGCTGCTGGTAGTCACGCAGCGCGGCCTCGGCGTCCTCGACGGAGATGTCGCCGCGGCCGATCAGGGACTCGGTGTAGAGCTTGCGGACGCTGCGCTTGGCCTCGATGAGGTTGTACATCAGCGGCTGGGTCATCGACGGGTCGTCGCCCTCGTTGTGACCGCGGCGGCGGTAGCACACCATGTCGATGACGACGTCCTTGTTGAACTCCTGGCGGAACTCGTAGGCGAGCTCGGCCACCCGCACGCAGGCCTCGGGGTCGTCGCCGTTCACGTGGAAGATCGGCGCCTGGATCATCCGGGCCACGTCGGTGGAGTAGGTCGAGGAGCGCGAGCTGCTCGGGCTGGTGGTGAAGCCGACCTGGTTGTTGATGACGACGTGGATCGTGCCGCCGGTGCGGTAGCCGCGCAGCTGGCTCAGGTTCAGGGTCTCGGCGACCACGCCCTGGCCGGCGAACGCCGCGTCGCCGTGCATCAGCACGGGCAGCACGGTGAAGTCCTCGCCCGCGAGGTCGAGGCGGTCCTGCTTGGCCCGGGCGATGCCCTCGAGGACGGGGTTGACCGCCTCGAGGTGGCTCGGGTTCGCCGCGAGGTACACCTTCGTCGAGGAGCCGTCCTCGGTGTGGAACTCGCCCTCGGTGCCGAGGTGGTACTTCACGTCACCGGAGCCCTGCACCGAGCGGGGGTCCTGCTTGCCCTCGAACTCGCGGAAGATCTGGCCGTAGGACTTGCCCGCGATGTTGGCGAGGACGTTGAGGCGCCCGCGGTGCGGCATACCGAAGCACACCTCGTCCATGCCCTCGGAGGCCGCGCGGCACAGGATGCGGTCGAGCAGGGCGATGACCGACTCGCCGCCCTCGAGGGAGAAGCGCTTCTGCCCCACGAACTTGGTCTGCAGGAAGGTCTCGAAGGCCTCGGCCGCGTTGAGCTTGCGCAGGATCCGCAGCTGCTCGTCGGGGCTCGGCTTGGTGAAACCGACCTCGACCTTGGACTGGATCCACTCGCGCTGGTCGGGGTCCTGGATGTGCATGTACTCGGTGCCGATGGTGCGGCAGTACGAGTCGCGCAGGATGCCGAGGATCTTGCGCAGCCGCAGGATCGGCTCGCCGCCGAAGCCGCCGGTCGCGAAGTCGCGCTCGAGGTCCCACAGGGTCAGGCCGTGGCTGGTGACGTCGAGGTCGGGGTGGCGGCGCTGGCGGTACTCGAGCGGGTCGGTGTCGGCCATGAGGTGGCCGCGCACGCGGTAGGCGTGGATGAGCTCCTGGACGCGGGCGGTCTTGTTGACGTCGTCGTCGTGGTGGGCGGAGATGTCCTGCACCCAGCGGACCGGCTCGTAGGGGATGCGCAGGCTCTCGAAGACCTCGTCGTAGAAGCCGTTCTCGCCGAGCAGCATCTGGTGGACGATGCGCAGGAAGTCACCGGACTGGGCGCCCTGGATGATCCGGTGGTCGTAGGTGCTCGTCAGCGTCAGGATCTTGGAGACGGCGTTGCGGTTGAGGGTCTCCTGGCTGGCGCCCTGCCACTCGGCGGGGTAGTCCAGCGAGCCGACGCCGATGATCGTGCCCTGGCCGGCCATCAGGCGCGGCACGGAGTGGACGGTGCCGATGGTGCCCGGGTTGGTCAGCGAGATCGTGGTGCCCTGGAAGTCCTCGACGGTCAACTTGTTGTTGCGGGCCTTGCGGACGACGTCCTCGTAGGCGGTCCAGAAGTGGGCGAAGTCCATCGCCTCGGCCGACTTGATGCTCGGCACCAGCAGCTGGCGGGTGCCGTCCTCCTTGGGGACGTCGATCGCCAGGCCGAGGTTGACGTGCGCCGGCACGAGGAGCGCGGGCTTGCCCTTCTCGTCGGTCGTGAAGCCGTTGTTCATCTCCGGCATGACGGCCAGGGCCTTGACCAGGGCGTAGCCGATGAGGTGGGTGAAGGAGACCTTGCCGCCGCGGGAGCGCTTCAGGTGGTTGTTGATGACGACGCGGTTGTCGATCAGCAGCTTGGCCGGGACGGCGCGCACGCTGGTCGCGGTCGGCACCTGGAGCGAGGACTCCATGTTCGTCACGACGCGGGCGGAGGCGCCACGCAGCGCCTTGACCTCGGCCTCGCTGACCGGGCCGGTGCTCTTGAGGCCGGCGGGCTCGCGCGGCTTGGGCTGCTCGGCGGCCCTCGGGGTCTCGGCCTTCGCCTCGGGCCTGGTCTCGCGGGGGGCGGCGACCTTGGCGGCAGCGGTCTGCCCGCCGACGGCAGCCTCCTTGTCCTCCGGCTTGTCGGCCACGGCCTTGTCGGTGGTGCTCGCCTGCTTCTGCACGGTGGCGGGGGCGCTCGCACCCTGCCCGGCGGCCTGGGCTGGCGCGGCCTTGGCCGGCGCTGCCTTGGCCGGCGCTGCCTTGGCGGGCGCGGCCTTCGCGGGCGCTGCCTGGGCTGGCGCGGCGGCGCCGTTGATGGCTGCCTCACCGGGGCGGTAGTCCTGGAAGAACTCCCACCACGCCTGGTCCACGGAGTTCTTGTCCTGGAGGTACTGCTGGTAGAGCTCGTCCACGAGCCACTCGTTGGGCCCGAAGGCAGCCATGGGGTCGTTGGTCGGGGACTGGTCAGGCACGGCGGATACGCCTCTTTCATAGCGTCGACAGTGACGAAGCAAACGGGTACGCCAAGCCTATCCCCGTGCTGCTCGGCCCGCCCCGGGGGCCTCGCCCATTTCTGTGGGAGGTCGGTCACCCGCGGCAGGCGCACCCCAGACACGTCGAAAGGGTGCCAAACCGGGCCTCCGGAGCGTCCGGAGAGCGGTTCGGCACCCTCTCGAGTGGGCTACCGGGCCAAGGACCCGGTATGCCGCGTGGCCGGCGCCTACGTGATGTCTCGCCGCGTGGTCAGGATGGATCCCGCGATGGCGAGCACCGCGGCATACCCCGCGAGCACCAGCGCCGAGACCCACCAGTTGGCGAAGTAGGGGTTGGCGCTCGGGTCGCCGGCGCCGCCCGTCGGGTCGACGGTGACGAGCATGCCCGTCGTGAGGTTGCCAGGCAGCCACTTGGCCGCGTCGGTCCAGCCCTGGATCGAGAAGATGATGTTGAGCGCGATGTGGGCGATGAAGGAGACGCCCACCGCGATCAGCACCGCGGCGATCTGGTTGCGCACGAGCATGCCGAAGCCGAAGCCGAGCAGGGTCCACACGATGAAGGCCAGCACCCCGATGCCGAGGGACTTCCACACCTCGGGCTCGCTGAGCAGCGTGTCGACGTGCTTGGCGGCCGTCAGCACCAGCGCGCCGCCGCTGAGGCTGGCCACCGTGTGCACGACCGCGTAGACGGCGCCGATGACCGCGACGGCGATCGACTTGGAGACCAGGACCACCCAGCGCCGCGGGGTGCTGAGGAAGGTCGCGGTGATGGTCTTGTGGCGGTACTCGCTGGTGATGAGCAGCACGCCCAGGGCCAGCGGGAAGAGCGTCGTGAAGTTCTGGACCAGCCCGGCGTTGTAGATGAGCTGGGCCGTGCCGACGTTCATCGAGGCGAACGGGTTGCCCGCCTGGCTGTTGGGGTTGTCGCCGAAGTCGGTGCCG
>DASULG010000384.1:0-4265 GCA_036278335.1 Pedococcus sp. | reverse complement strand
TGATCCTCGACAACATGGGAGCGAAGTACCTCCCTCGCAACATCGACGCCCTGGCGGTCAACGGCCGTCTCGTCGTGATCGGCCTGCAGGGTGGCGCACGGGCCGAGATCGACCTGAACGCCCTGCTGCGCAAGCGGGCTGCCGTCATCGCGACCTCTCTGCGGGCCCGACCGCTCACGGAGAAGGCTGCCATCGTGGCCGCCGTGCGCGAGCACGTCTGGCCGCTGGTGGAGGCCGGACGGGTGCGGCCCGTCGTGCAGTCGTGCCACCCGCTCGCCGACGCTGCGGCCGCGCACCGCGAGATGGAGGAGAGCGGCCACATCGGCAAGATCCTGCTGATCCCCTGACCGTGACCCCCTGACTGGTGCGCACCCAAGGCGGTCCGACGGATGACGCGAATCGGCTGGGTCGCCACAATGGTGCGGGAGGCGTGTCATGGATCTCGACGAACTGGTCTTCCACCCCTGGGTGGCGCAAGGGCCACGAAAGGTTCCGACCTTCGTCGGCGGCTCCGGTAGCTACGTCATCGATGCTGACGGCCGGCGATACCTGGACTTCAGCTCGCAGCTGGTCTTCACCAACCTCGGTCATCAGCACCCTCGCATCGTCGCAGCCATCAAGGAGCAGGCCGACCGGCTGTGCACGCTCGCGCCAGCCCACGCGTCCGACATCCGTGGCAAGGCGGCGCAGTCGATAGTCGAGGTGGCCCCGGAGGGGCTGGGCCACGTGTTGTTCACGACAGGTGGCACGGAAGCCATCGAACACGCGGTGAGGATGGCCCACCTGCACAACGGCCGGCCGAAGGTGCTCGCGGCCTACCGTTCCTACCACGGCTCGACGACGACCTCCATCCATCTCACTGGCGACCCGCGGCGCTGGGCCAACGACACCGGCGCAGTGGGTGCCGTCCACTTCTTCGGCCCCTTCCTGTACCGCTCAGCGTTCGGGTCGAGAACTCCCGAGGAGGAGTGCGAGCGGGCGCTGGCACACCTCGAGCAGGTGATCCTTCTCGAAGGGCCGTCGACGATCTCCGCTCTGGTCCTGGAGTCGGTGATCGGCAGCTCGGGGGTGATCGTGCCACCAGCCGGATACCTGCGCGGGGTCCGCGACCTGTGCACCCGCCACGACATCGTGTACATCGCCGACGAGGTGCTGGTCGGCTTCGGTCGCACCGGCGCCTGGTTCGGCGTCGACCACGAGGGGGTGAGCCCCGACCTGCTGGTGTTCGCCAAGGGCGTCAACTCGGGGTACGTGCCACTCGGGGGCGTGCTGGTCGGCCCGCCGATCTTCGAGACGTTCACGACGCGCCCCTACCCGGCGGGCATGACCTACAGCGGGCACCCGCTCGCCTGCGCGGCTGCCGTGGGCGCCATCGGCGCAATGCACGACGAGGGCACCGTCGCCGCAGCTGCCCGCCTCGGTGCGGAGGTCCTCGGGCCGGGCCTCCACGCACTTGCGGAGCAGCACTCCTGTGTGGGTGATGTTCGTGGCATCGGGGGCCTGTGGACCGTCGAGCTCGTCCGCGACCGGCAAAGCAAGGAACCGCTCGTGCCGGTCGGTGCCACCGGCGAAGCGAACGCGCCGATGACGGCGTTCGCCAGGGCGTGCCTCGACCGCAACGTGGTCCCGCTGGTCCTGGGCAACCGCATCCATGTCGCCCCGCCGCTCAACATCAGCGACGCCGACGCTTCCACGGGCCTGGCCGTCGTGGGCGAGGCACTGGCTGCAGCCGACGCGTACGTGACCTGAGCGGGTCACTGACCCACTCGGCCCGCGTCCGGTTCCAAGCCCCGACGGCAGCGGTCGGAGCCGGGTCTGGGGTCGGATATCCTTGGCAGAGCTCAGGGTTCCTGTGCGTCTCGGAGGCGGGTTCGGCGCACGCCCGCTGTGCCGTACCCCGGCACCCGCACAGAATCGAACCCCGTGTCACCGCTCGCCTCCTACCGGCGTCTCTTCGCCCTGGCCGGTCCTCTCTACGTCGTCACCGCCTTCCTCGGCCGGCTGCCGCTGGCCATGAGCCAGATGGGCGCGCTGCTCCTCGTGTCCTCGGCCACCGGTTCGTATGCCGCGGGCGGCCTGGCCGCGGGCACGCTCGCTGTCGCCAACGCGGTCTGCTCCCCGGTGGCCGGCGCCCTCGCCGACCGGCTCGGCCAGCGCCCCGTGGTGCGCGTGCAGTCCGTCCTCGGCGGACTGGCGCTCGCCACGCTCGTCGCCCTCGCCACCGCAGGGTCCAGCACAACAGCGCTGGTCGCGGCCGCCGGTGGCGCGGGCGCCCTGGTGCCACAGATCGGCCCCTTGGCTCGGGTCCGGTGGCGGCCCATCACCCATGGCAGCGGCCTCCACCAGCCGCGTCTGGTCGAAGCCGCGTTCTCCTACGAGGGCGCGGCCGATGAGGCCTCCTTCGTGCTCGGCCCGGCCCTGCTCGGCACCCTCGTGGCGGTGGCCGCACCGGGGGCCGGCCTGCTGACCGCTGCCGTCCTGCTGCTGGTCTTCGGCGTCTCGTTCGCCCTGCACCCCACGGCCCGGCTGGCCCACGCTGCCCGCCCCGACCACCACGCCGGGGGACGCCTGCTCACGCCGGTGTTCGGGGTGCTGCTGCTGGCCCAGCTGCTCATCGGCGTCATCTTCGGTTCCGTGCAGACGGGCACGACGGTCCTCGCCACCGCCGCCGGCCAGCCGGGCACGGCGGGGCTCGTGCACGCCGTGCTCGGCATCGGCAGTGTGGCCGCGGGTCTCGCGATCGCAGCCCTCCCGGAGCGAATCGGCTACGGCACCCGGGTACTGGCCACAGCCGCCGCCCTGTTCGTCCTGGCCCTGCCCCTGCTGTGGACCGACTCCCTGCGCTCCCTCGCGCTGGTCGTCCTCGTGCTCGGCTTCGCCGTCGCGCCCTACATGATCAGCAACTTCACCCTCGGCGAGCGAGCCGCCCCCGCTGCCAGGGTGGGTGCGGCCATGACCCTGCTCGCGGCCGCCACCGGTCTCGGCTACGCGCTCGGCTCGGCCACCGCGGGCCGGCTCGCCGACGCCTCGGGCCACACCAGCGCCTTCGCGGTCACGGTCTCGGCAGGTGCCGCGGCGCTCGTCCTGGCCGCGGTGGCCCAGCCGCTGCTGCGCGGCGTCGTCCGCCGGCCAGCTGCGGCCGCGGACACCCCAGCGGTGGGGATGGTTGACGCCACCTCGTAGTACTCGGTACACGGACCGTGCCGGCCATGACCAGGCGTCGCGCCTAGGGTCGAACTGGCCAGTAACTAGCCGCGTGAACCTACGGCACCGTAGCCTCGCAGGAGAGAAGGCTGACCCCCACCAGCCGAGAGGACGTCTTACCATGACTTCGACCACCTGGAGCCAGACCGACCTGCTGCGCGAGCTGAGCCCCGTCGTCGAGGAGAACCTCAACCGCCACCTGTCGATCGCCAAGGAGTGGTTCCCGCACGACTACATCCCGTGGTCCGACGGGCGGAACTACGACGGGCTCATGGGCGGCGACCCGTGGAGCCCCGACGACGCCCCGATCAGCGACGTCGCCCGCTCGGCCCTGATCGTCAACCTCCTCACCGAGGACAACCTCCCGAGCTACCACCACGAGATCGCGATCATCTTCGGCCGCGACGACGCGTGGGGCGAGTGGGTCCACCGCTGGACCGCGGAGGAGGGCCGGCACGGCATCGCCATGCGCGACTACATGCTCGTCAAGCGGATGGTCGACCCGGTGGAGCTCGAGCGGTTCCGGATGACCCACATGTCCCAGGGCTACGAGTCGGCGCACTCGGGGGAGCTGCTGCACTCCCTGGCGTACGTGAGCTTCCAGGAGCTCGCCACCCGCGTCTCGCACCGCAACACGGGCAGGTTCACCGACGACCCGATGTGCGAACAGCTGCTCACCCGCATCGCCGCGGACGAGAACCTCCACATGGTCTTCTACCGCAACCTGCTGGACGCAGCGCTGAAGGTCGCGCCCGACCAGACGGTCATGGCCGTCCGAGACGTGGTCAAGGGGTTCCAGATGCCGGGCACCGACATCCCCGGCTTCCAGCGCAAGGCCGTCGAGATGGCCGTCGCCGGCATCTACGACCTGCGCCTGCACAAGGACGACGTCCTCAGCCCGGTGCTGCGGTTCTGGAAGCTCTTCGAGCTCGAGAACCTCGGCGCCGAGGCCGAGCAGGCGCGCCTCGAGCTCGACGAGTTCATGGCCAACCTCGAGAAGCAGGCCCTGCGCTTCGAGGACAAGCGCGAGACCCTCAAGGCCCGCATGACGCAGCAGCGCT
>DASULG010000383.1:0-5665 GCA_036278335.1 Pedococcus sp. | reverse complement strand
GAACCCCAGCGTCTCCACAGCACTTGTCGACACGCCCAGTGCCGCGTCCAGCAGGGCAAGCGCGGCAGGGGCCCCTGCCGCGCTGCGCGCCCTGTTCTCTGCCTGCTCTGCGCTGTTCACACGCTAATGATCGAAGCCCGCGCTGTCGCCGACCTCATCCCTGCCGAGGGAATCGTGTCGACCGCCCGTCACCCGGCTTGTCGCCCTCCCCCTGGTCCGACGGGCTGTGATCGTGTGACTCCACACCCAACCGTCTCCGGAGGCGGCCCGCCCAGGGCTCTGGCGCGCGGTCGAACTCGGCGGCGACCACCGTCGCGGCGACGACGATCAACGCGATGCTGAGCAGCCATCCCACGAGTGCCAACGTGACCCCGAAGAGCCCAAACCTGTCGCTGTAGGACTCCATCAACCGTGGCATGTAGATCGTGCTCGCTGCGCCGTAGATGCTGCTGAGCACTCCCGCCAGCGCTCCACCGGGGAGCAGCCGCCGCCAGAGCACTCGACGGTCGAGGAGCAACCAGGGCACCGACGTCCACAGGAAGAGACCTGCCAGAAGGGAGACCGGCAGCCCGAGCAGCCCGTCCACCGGCAGACCTCGCAGCAGCGAGCGCGCGAGATAGAGCAGGGCAATCTCCACCAGCAGCGCAGCGAGCCCCAGCAGCGCGTTGGCCGAGGTCCGAAGACCCCCGCTGGCCTCGAGCCTCCAGGCCCTCAGATACACACCCTGTATGCGTCGCGTGAGGGAGACGCCAGAGAACACGAGGAGCACAACGCTGAGTACGCCGGTGCCGGTGTCAGGGGCGTGTGCGAAGAGCTCCCGGACAGCCTTGGCCGCATCGCCACCAAGGTTGAACCTCCGGATGATGGCATCGGAGACGATGTCCTGGCTGTCTGTCGGGGCAAGCGCCGAGACCAGCAGCAGGAGTGGGATGAGGGCGGTGAACGCCTGCGCGGCGATTGCCATCGCGCGGTCGACGCCCTGCATGGCGACGAAGGCACTGACGCAACGACCGACGAACGAAGCCTCCAGCCTCCGACGGATGCCCGCAACATCGCGCGCTGACAGCGTTCCCTCCCCTCCGTGAGCTGCTCGTGCTCGGCGCAGCGAGACCTTCACACGGTCCGGGTCGATCAGGTCAGGGCTTTCGCCTTGAGCCTGTCGTACTCGGACTGCGTGATGGCTCCCGCGTCCAGCATCGACTTGGCCTGGGCGATCTGGTCGGCAGGGGTCGTCTGGGCGGCGACCTCCCTGATGTAGGCGTCCTGCTCCTGCTTGAGGGTCTCCGCGCTGCGCATCGACCGCTCGGCCATGCCTTTGCCGCGGACGGCGAGGTAGACGAGAGAAGCCAAGATCGGCACGAGGATCAGCGCAACAACCCAGACGGCCTTCGCGAGACCGGATGCGTCTTGGTCGCGGAAGAGGTCAGCACAGATGTGGAACAACACCACCAGGTAGGCCGTGAAGGCAAACGCGATGACGATGAACCACACGATGTCCCCGAAAGACATTCCAGATTCCCTCCTTCGTGACAGCTCCTCTTGGTCCGAGTGTGGGCTGCCCGATCTGGCACCACCTCATCAGAAGCGGATGACTCTTCCGTCAGGAACAGCGGTGCAGGGAGAGCCCGGTATGCCGGCGTGCCGCCGCCGTGTGAAAGCTCGCCGAGCGCTCCGCCCGCAACAGCTCCTCAAGCGACGTCTCGTGGCGGGAGCAGGTTCAGCTCCCAGGCCCGCCGCACCGCTTCGTTGCGCCTGGCGACGCTGAGCTTGCGAAGGATGCTGCGCACGTGGCTGCGGACTGTGTTCACCGAGACGAACATCGTCTTCGCGATCTCGTCGGTGGTCAGCAGCTCGGCGAGGTAGCCGAGTACCTCCCGTTCCTTCTTGGTCAGTGGGTTCACGATGGGAGCTGCCGCTGGCCGACCGCCGGTCCCTCCCGGCTGCCCCGGCACACCGGTTCCGCGGAAGGGCACGTCCTCGCCCGCCGTGGAGGGGGTCGCCTCAAGCCAGCGGTGTGAGGCAGCCAGGCCGCTGTGCCCCAGCAGCGGCAGGATGGTGTCGGGGACCTCGAGGAACGGCCGGCGGAGGCGCTCGGGGGCTGCCAGCCGAAGGGCTGTCTCGAGGCAGACCTCGCCGGAGGTGGAGTCCCCCTCCTGGATGGAGTGCTCGGCCTGCAGCAGCCAGGTGTTCACCTGGACCGCGAGGGGTTGTCTCGCGATCGATGCCGGAGACAACCGCTGCAGGGTCGTTGCGGTCCGGCCCGAGTCGCTCAGCGCTTGCTGCAGCAGCCGGGCACACTCCAGGTGCTCGCACTCACCGGCGCTCTGGATCATGGCGATGGCGTCCTCGGGTGCCGCCTGCGCCAGGGACAGCGCGGCCTGGTTGGCGACCAGCAGGTGGTCCAGCCACGTGGTCACCGAGCCCATGTCCTCGGAGGGCATGGCTGCCCGCAGCTCGGCGCGGGCAAGGTCAAACTCCTCGCGTGCCGCCCACAGACGGGCGTGCAGCAGAGCCTCGACCTTCAGGAGAACGGTCGCGTCGAGCGACGGGGTCATCCGCGCGCGGGAGCTGAGGATGCGTTGGGCGGCGGGCAGGTCGTACTCGTCCAAGCGGACCCAGGCCAGCGCCAGGGATGCCGCACGCGGCACCGACGCGACGTCAGCGCCCACGCCGTCGGTGGGCGGAAGCAGGCCGCTCGCCATGCCCGAGGCTCGCTGCAGGTGCCCAGCCATGGCCTCCACCAGGGCTGCGAGACCCGTCAGCTCCGACAGCAGTCCCGCGAGGTGTGGGTCCCGGGCAGCGCTGATGCCCTCTCCCAGGGAGGCTGCGGCCGCGGCCAGGTCTCCCAGCTCCAGCAGTGCCCTCCCCTTGCAGCCCGCCGCAACGGCTACGAGCTCAGAGTGCGCGACTTCGTCCTGAGCAGGCATGAGCTCCAGGGCCCGCTCGGCGACGACCGCTGCCTCCAGCGCCGCGGTGGTGTCGGTTCCGAGACTCGCAGCGACCGCCTCCAGAACCGCGATCGCCGTGGCGCAGCCCCGTGACCCGAGACTCTGGTCTTCGTCCAGCTGCGCCCGTGCCGCCTCGAGGGCGGGGGTGGCGCGGCGAGTGTCAAGCGCCGATAGGGCAAGCGCGGCGCGTGTCAGTGTTCCCTCGACCCCACCGAAGTCGGCGGGGAACCCGGCGAACAGCGATTCCAGCAACCTGCGGTGGCGCCCGGTCAGCAGGCCGGCGTAGCAGAGACCCTCCACGAAATGTCCTGCGGCCTTGGACCACGCCTGTCCCAGGACGGCGTGCCGGATCGCCGCTAGCGGCTGTCCGCTCTGGGCGAGCCAGTCGGCAGCCTCGAGGTGCAGCACTGCGGCGAGCTCGGGGTCCTCGAACGACAGCTGGCTGCGGAGGAACTCGCGGAAGAGTGGCTGGTAGCGAAAGTGGCCCGGCCGCCCCAGCACGGGCTCGACGAAGGTGTTTCCGTGTGCCATGAACTCCAAGGCACGCACATCCGAACGCTGACCGGTGAGCGCCTCCACGATGCCGGGCTCGAGCTCGTCCACCAGGCAGGTCCGCAGCAGGAAGTTCCTCATCGCTGGCGGCTGCTTGGCGAGCACCTCAGTCATCAGGTATCCCGCGACGTTCTGGGTGTCCCCGCGGAACTCTCGAATAGCCTCCCGCGTGTCCGCTCGCCCCGCCAGGCCCATGGCTGCGAACCTCAGCCCAGCGGGCCATCCCCGAGTACGCACCCGAAGCGTGTCCACGTCCGCCGGGTCCAGGTGCAGTCCTACACGCTGCATGAGCCTCGAAGCCTCGCTGGCGGTGAAGGACAGGTCTGCGGCACGTACCTCGGTGAGCGCGCCGTTCAGCACGTAGCGGTTCAGCGGCAGCGGCGGGTCCGTGCGTGTCAGGAGAACCAGGCGCAGCCCACCCGCAGAGCGGGTCATGAGGCGGTGGAGAGCCTCCCCGAGTGCAGGAGGCAGCGTGAACTCCCCGCAGTCCAGCACCCACACGACGGGACCACCGTGGGCAGCAATGCGCTGGGCCAGTCGCCCGATCATGGGCCTGTCGACGGCTGCCGTGGAGCCCGGTACGTGGACATCGCAGACATCCACCCCAGCACCCCGGAGGCCCTCGAGCAGAGAAGCCCAGAAGTCCACAGGAGAAGGGTCGTCGTCGTCCAGCGTTGTGGACAAGACCGTGCTGGAGGCGTCCTCGTCAGCGGCCCAGGACCTCACCAGCACGGTCTTGCCGTAGCCGGCCGGGGCAGTCACCAGCGTGAGCGGACCGCGCAGCCCCTCACGGAGAACGGCGAGGAGCCGGCGCCGCACGATCACGTCAGAGGCCAGGGGCGGCATCGGGAAGGAGCTCGCTGGGAGGCCTTTGGCGCGCGGACCGGTCGGCGCGGTGACGGATTCAGGCTCCGGACGTTGTCGGCGTGTCATGTCTCCTCCACGCATTCGGGCAACCGATTGGGGGTCGTTCCGAGAGGACCATTTCCACGACACCAGCCACCTCGGGGTCGTCGCAGAGGCGAAAGTCCCCACCCCCACTCGTCGGGAAGCGCAATGACCGGAAAAGGCTTCCCGCATCCGATTTGCTTCGTTCCGGCCGAGGCGCTCGCTCTGGAGCGGTTGCTCTGGAGAGAGTCTTCTGCACGCCCTGCCCTCGGTTCATCCCTGATGGATGACGCCACAGGCTGCTCGTGTGTCCAGTCTCTACTGCACGGCGTGCGAAGGGGTGATGCCATGGACCAGTCGATCTACGAGATCCACGTCGCGGGCACCGTAGCCGCGGAGGAGCTCCAGGACATGGGTGCCGTCAAGGTGGGAGCTGAGCAGGTGAACACCGTCCTCTATGGCGTCCCCGACGAGGCCGCGCTCTTCGGGCTGCTGACGCGACTTCGGGCACTCGGACTCGAGGTCATCGAGATCCGCCGGGTTTCCGACTTCGCTGGGCCAATCGCAGATCCGTGCGGCCCCGACCATGCGGAGACAGACGATGAGTAGCCACGTGTACCCACTGTCACCCGGACCACTTCAGTGGGCGGCGATGACGAACTTCAGGCCGACCAGCGCGAGCCCGAGAAGGGTGCTGACGGCCAGGGACAGCACGGAGATGCCCGGACCGGCCCTCTCCTGCCGGACAGCGAGCCACGTCCAGAGCAGCTGGCCGCCAAACGCCGCCCACAGGGCCAGCCAGCCCGCACTCTTGACGGCCCCTCCCGCGAGCATGGTGACCACGACCGCGACAGCGGGTGGTGCCACGGCCAGCAGGATGGGCAGCTCGTGGCGTGCGCAGCGACGCGTAGCCGCCAGCCATGGGGTGTTCCGCGGTCGCTCGCGTCCCACGACGTCCACGTACACGTGAAGGAGCCAGTAGATCACTGAGGTCGCCAGGAGTGTGACGAGCAGCTCTGGCGACCTGACGGTCCCGCTCGCGGACGCGGCCGTACCGAGAATGGTTGACGATGCCAGGAGCGACCCGTAGATGGCGCCGGCAAAGTCGGCGGTTCGGTCGGGCTCTCCCGAGTCTCGGACGGACGCTCGCGTGGCCTGCCCCGTCATGGGGGTTCGTCAGCGGGGTCGCTGATGACGGCTGACCCCAGAGGCTGCTCCGATGCCACCTGTGCTGAGGACTGAGGAATCCCCGAGCGCTGGCCGAGGTGGCTCAGCCA
>DASULG010000382.1:0-6949 GCA_036278335.1 Pedococcus sp. | reverse complement strand
GCCGTGTCCCCGAAGTCGCGCACCAGCAGCCGCAGCCGGTCCCGCCCGTAGTCGACGAGGACCTCGACCCGGCTGCCGGCAGCGTGCTTCATCGCGTTGGTCAGCGACTCCTGGACGATCCGGTAGGCGTTCAGCTCGATGGCCGCGGGCAGGTCCCGTCGCCTTCCGGTCACCGTCAGCGTCACGTCGGTGCCCGCGCCGGCCACCTTGGCCACCAGCGCCCCCAGCTGGTCCAGGCGGGGTTTGGCCTCGTCAACCGACTCGCCGTTGACCGACTCGGCGCTGGTGGACTGGAGGACCCCCACCAGGCGGCGCATGTCGCCCAGGGTCTCTCTCCCGAGGGACTCGATGGCCGCCAGCGCCTCGTAGGGCTCCGCGAGGACGGCGCCCTCGGCCTCCCCGGCGGCGCTGCCCCGCAGCCGCTTGGCGCTGCGCTGCGTCGTCGCTGCCTGCGCGACGATGACGCTGACGTTGTTCGCGACGATGTCGTGCAGCTCCCTGGCGATGTTCGCCCGCTCTCGGGCGGCCGCCAGCTCCGCCATCGTCAGCTGCTCCTGCGCCAGCCGTCGCGACTGCTCCTCGAGCAGCTGGGCGCGGTCCTCCAGCAGGGCGGTGCGCATCTGCCTCATCCGCACACCACGGCCGAGGGCCCCGGCGGTGAGCACAGCGACCGCGTCGATCATCGGCTCGTCGTCCAGGGATGGGCTCAGCAGGATCATCGCGCCGGCCGCCATGCCCACGGCGACGGCTGCCACCGCGATGGCAGAGCGCTTCAGCGGCCACTTCTGGGCGACGGTGTACACCGCGATGAGCACCGCATACGGCAGCGGCATGACGGGATAGTGCTCTGCGTAGCGCCCGATGGCCGAGGCCACGGTCACCGCCAGGACGGTGCCCGGGGCGACGCGCCGCCAGCACAGCGCGACGCAGCCGATGATGACCTGGACGACACCGACGAGGTCCGGGGTGGCGAAGTGGATGGGGCCGTCGGCGGTGTCGAGCAGCAGGGAGGACCGCTCCCTGAAGCTGATCAGGGACACGACACCGATCAGGCCGGCGAGGGCGATGTCGGCAGGAGGGACGCGCCACTGCACTGCTCGCCGCGGCTTTGTCGAGTGAGCCCCAGGCGTGGTCGTGACTAGTGCGCCACCTGCGTCGACACCGTCAATCAGGGTGGTGCCAGCCACCGACCGGGGTTCTACAGCAGTCTCCGCCAGCAGGCTTCGTGTCTCGTCCCGGAGTGCCTGCCGACCTCGCGAATAGGCGCTGCGTAACGGATCCCCACGGCCGACGCCCATAGCAATCCCTCCCCAATACCTTGTTGTTCACCGTACGACCACCGGCGAGATCAGGGGGTGCGAATGAGCACCATCGACCGCACGCGCAATCGGCTCACAGGTGCTGCAACCGGGCCAATCCCTCCCATGCCGCACGCGGTTTCGCGGCCTTGGGGCGTCGGACGGGGGTGGCTGCGATGAGAGCTGGAGTCGTGGGGGCGAACCCACGCATCGGTCGCCTCTTCATCGCCCTGGCGGTCGGGGTGCTGGTCCTGGGTGTCACCCAGCTGGGGTCGGCTCGGGTGGACTTCCTGCCCGAGTTCATGCCGCCGTCGGTGCAGGTGCAGACCGAGGCCCTGGGCCTGTCTGCCGCAGAGGTCGAGTCACTGATCACCGTTCCGCTCGAGCAGGACCTGCTCAACGGTGTGCCATGGCTGGACCGGATCCACTCGCGCTCGCAGTCGGGCCTGTCGGCCATCGACATCGTCTTCGAGCCGGGCACGGACATCTACGCGGCGCGCCAGATGGTGCAGGAGCGCCTGACCCAGGCCCACGCCCTGCCGAACGTCGGGAGCTCCCCGATCATGGTCGAGCCCCTGGCCTCGGTGAGCAGGGTCGCCATGATCGGGCTGCAGTCCAAGTCCGTCTCCCTGATCGACATGTCGGTGCTCGCGCGCTGGAAGGTCCGGCCGCGACTCATGGGCATCCCCGGGGTGGCCAATGTCTCGATCTACGGTCTGCGTGACCGGCAGCTCCAGGTGCAGGTCGACCCCTCGAAGCTGCGCGGCAAGGACGTCACCCTCACCCAGGTCATCGAGACAGCCGGCAACGCGTTGTGGGTCTCGCCGCTGACCTTCGTGGAGGCGTCGACACCGGGGACGGGCGGGTTCATCGAGGGCAAGAACCAGCGCCTCGCCGTCCAGCACGTGCTGCCGATCACCACGGCCGACAGCCTCGGCCAGGTCTCCATCGAGGGGACCAAGACACCCATGCGGCTCGGCGACGTCACGCAGGTCATCGAGGACCACCAGCCCCTCATCGGCGACGCGGTGGACGCGACGCCCACGCTCTTCCTGGTGATCCAGAAGTTCCCCGACGCCGACACCATGACGGTGACGAAGAACGTCGAGGACGCCATGAAGAGCCTGGCGCCCGGGCTGAAGGGGATCCAGGCTGACACCTCGGTCTACCGGCCGGCGTCGTTCCTCGAGAGCGCACGCGGCACCGTCGGACTGGCCAGCGCACTCGGCTTCGCTGCCCTCCTGCTCGTGGCGCTGCTGCTCTTCTGGTCGTGGCGCGCTGCCCTGGTCATCGGCGCCTGCGTCTCGGTGTCGGCCGTCGGCACCCTCTACCTGCTCTACCTGACCAACACGACCCTGACCACGATGACGCTCGGCGGTCTCCTCGCCGCGCTGGCGCTGATCATCGCCGTGGTCGCCGGCGACGTGGAGGCGGTGCGTCTCACACTCCAGAGCCGGCGCACGGAGGGTGAGGAGCGGGTCAGCGCAGCCGAGCTCATCAGCGAGACCATCGCGCACACCCAGCGCACCGCAGCGGTGGCCCTGCTGATCAGCGCGCTGGCGCTGACGCCCCTGCTGGTCCTCGACCCGATCTCCACGGCGCTGGCCAAGCCCCTGGTGCTGACGTTCGCCCTGGCCGTGGCGATCGCCCTGGCCGTCGGGCTGACCGTCACCCCTGCGCTCTTCGTCCTCGTCACGCGCCCGGGTCAGCCGGCCACGCGCGAGCGGGGAGCCCTGCGCTGGACGACGAACCGGCTCTCGCACGTCGTGTCCCGCTTCGCGCTGACCCGCTCACTGGTGTGGGGCGCTGTGGGGGTCCTGCTCATCGGGGCGCTCGCCGTGATCCCCCAGGCGCGCCAGCACTCGCTCATCCCGTCGGCCCGCGAGCTCAACCTCCTGCTGCACTTCGAGACGACGCCGGGGACCTCGCTGCCGGAGATGGACCGGGTGGCGGCGCTGATGTCCTCGCAGCTGCGCACGGTCCCGGGCGTGGAGAGCGTTGGCGGTCACGTCGGCCGGGCTGTGACCTCGGACCAGCTGGGCGATGTCAACGCGGGCGAGCTCTGGCTCAGGGTCTCCGACTCTGCTGACTACAACACCACCCGCGAGGGCATAGACCGGGTCGCTCACGGGTACGCCGGTGTGCGCACCGAGCTCAGCACCTACTCGGGCGACCGCGTCGCCGCCGCGACGTCGGGCACCAACAGCGACCTCGTGGTCCGCCTCCTCGGCCAGGACCTCACGGCCCTGGAGCAGGCCGCGGGTGCGGTGGCCAAGTCGATGTCCACGGTCGATGGAGTGCGCGCGCCGCACGTCCTGATCACGCCGCGGACGCCCACCGTGCGGGTCGAGGTGAACCTGCCTGCCGCCGAGCGGTACGGGCTCAGGCCCGGCGACGTCCGCCGCGAGGCGACGACCCTGGCCTCCGGGCTCACGGTCGGCAACCTGTACGAGCAGGCAAAGGTGTTCGACGTCGTCGTCCTGGGCACGCCCACGATGAGGGCGAACATCTCGGCGCTTCGAGACCTGAAGGTGGACACGCCGTCTGGTGCCCAGGTCAGGCTGGGTGACGTCGCCAAGGTCAGCATCGCTGCTGAGCCGGCCGCGATCATCCACGACCAGGTGATGCGCAGCGTCGACGTCGTGGCGGACATCGGCGGCCGTGACGCGGAGTCGGTTGTTGCCGACGTCCGGGCCGCAGCGGCCAAGGTTCCCATGCCGGCCGAGGCACACGTCCAGGTGCTGAGCGCAGCCCTGGACCGCGAGGTGGACATGCGCAGGCTCGCCATCGTCTCCCTGGCCGTCCTCGTGGGCATCTTCCTCATCCTCCAGGCCGCCACGGGCATGTGGCGCCAGGCGCTGGCGCTTCTGGTCCTTGCCCCACTGGGCGGTGTGGGTGCGGTGCTGGTGGCACCCCTCGTCGGCGGCGCCGGCACGGCGGGCCCGCTCCTGGGGTTGTTCTCGGCGACGATGCTGACGCTCCTGGGCGGTCTGGCCTTCGCCCGCGGCGCGGCCGCTCCCGCGGCGGCCCAATCGGCGCAGCTCGCCGAGGCGGCACGTGCGCGGGTGGCGCCGGTCCTGCGCGCCAGCCTCATCGTCGCCGCAGCCTTCGTCCCCGCCGTCTTCCTCGGTGAGAGGGCTGGTTCCGAGCTGCTGCAGCCCTTCGCGGTCACGCTGCTCGGTGGCCTGGTCACCAGCGCCTTTGTCGTCCTGTGCCTCGTCCCTGCCCTGTGTGGACTCCCGAAGGGAGCTGACCGATGAGAAACAAACTCACCTCCGCAGCCCTGCTGTCCGTGTGCCTGCTTGCCGCGCCGGCGCTGGCCGGCTGCACCCCGACGTCGGCGGAGACTGGCGCCGTCGCGCCCGCCTCGGTGGAGGAGGTCCAGGGCTCCGACGTCAAGAAGGTGACTCTCACCCAGGACGCGGCAGCGGCGATCGGCATCCAGACCGCCCCGGTGACGGGGGCGTCCGGCAGGCGCCTCACCGTGCCGTACTCGGCTGTCGTCTACTACCTGGACGGCACCGCGTGGACCTACACGACCACGGCTGAGCGACAGTACCTGCGCGTGCCGATCACGGTCGAGGCCATCACGGGCGACCGGGCCACCCTGACATCAGGACCGGCTGCGGGAACTCCCGTGGTTGTGGTCGGGGCGCCGGAGCTCTTGGGGGCCGAGCTCGAGATTGCCGGCGAGCAATGACCGAGCGGGGGGCGACGACCGACCGGAGGGCAGCCACCGAACGGCGCACGGTCATCCGGTGGATCGTGCAGACCAGCCTCAACCTGCGCTACATCGTCGTCGCAGCCTCCGTGGTGCTGATGGTCCTCGGCATCGTGGCCCTGCCGCAGATGCGGGTCGACGTGTTCCCGGAGTTCGCCCCGCCTCGCGTGGTCATCCAGACCGCCTGCGTGGGCCTGTCGACCTCCGACGTCGAGGAGCTCGTGACCGTGCCCCTGGAGCAGGGGCTGAACGGGCTGCGCGGCCTGGACGACATGCGGTCCCGTTCGGTGCCGCAGCTGTCCTCGATCGAGCTGCTGTTCTCCAAGGACACCGACCTGCTCCGCGCCCGCCAGCTCGTGCAGGAGCGCCTGGCGATCGTCTCCCCGACCCTGCCGACATGGGCCGCCCCGCCCGTCATCCTCGCGCCGGTGTCGGCGACCGGCCGGGCCATGCAGATCGGCATGACGTCCACGAAGCACTCGCTGATCCAGATGTCCATGTCGGCCTACTGGACCATCCGGGCGCGGCTGCTCCAGGTGCCCGGCGTGGCCAACGTGGCGATCTGGAACGAGCGGCTCCAGCTGATGACGGTCCAGGTTGAGACGCCCAAGCTGGCCCAGCACGACGTGAGCCTTGACCAGGTGATGGAGACCACGGCTGATGCCGTCGACTCGGGCCTGCTGCGGTTCTCCTCGGGCAGCGTCATCGGCACGGGGGGGAACATCGAGTCGGCGAACCAGCGCCTGCCCATCCGCAACGTGCTGCCCATCGTCACCCCCGCCGACCTGGCCCGCGTGCCCGTCAAGGGCGCCGCGGCCAAGAACGGGAAGTCCCCGACACTCGGAGACGTGGCCGTGGTCAGGGAGGACCACCAGCCGCTCATCGGCGACGCGGTGGTGAACTCCGAGCCCGGCATCCTGCTCGTGGTGGAGAAGCTGCCGTGGGCCAACACCCTGCAGCTCACCGCCGGCGTCGAGCAGGCCATCAAGGAGCTCCAGCCCGGGCTGCCGGACGTCACGTTCGACACCCACGTCTTCCAGCAGGCCGACTTCGTCAAGCTGGCGATCTCGAACCTGTCCGAGTCCCTGGTCCTCGGCTTCCTCCTGGTCGTGGTCATCCTGATGCTGTTCCTGTTCGAGTGGCGAGTGGCCCTGATCAGCCTGCTGACCATCCCCCTCTCCCTCATCGTCACCGTCCTCGTCCTCAACTGGCGCGGCGCCACGATCAACACCATGACGCTGGCCGGGCTCGTGATCGCCCTGGGCGCTGTGGTGGACGACGCCATCATCGACGCCGAGAACATCGTCAGGCGGCTGCGTGAGTCGAGGCTGTCCGGGAGCGGGGAGTCGACGGCCTCGGTCATCCTCCACGCCTCCCTGGAGGTCCGGAGCCCGATCGTCTACGCGACCCTGATCATCGTCGCCGCGTCCATACCGGTGTTCCTGCTGACGGGCCTGACCGGAGCGTTCTTCCAGCCCCTGGCGGTGTCCTACACCCTTGCGATCGTCGCCTCGATGGCGGTGGCGCTCACGCTCACGCCGGCGCTGTGCCTCATCCTGCTGCACAAGACGCCGATCGAGCGGCGCACATCGCCGGTCGTCCGCTGGCTGCAGCGGCGCTACACCGCCGCGCTGCGGCGGATCGTGGTCCGGCCGCGGCGCGTGTATGCCGCGACGGCCGTGGTCACGCTCGTCGGCGTGGTGGTCGGCTCCGGACTCGGGCAGAGCCTCTTCCCGGCCTTCCAGGAGCGCGACTTCCTGATGCACTGGGTGGGGGTGCCGAGCACCTCTGACGCGGAGACCGTTCGCACGACCACGGCCGTGAGCAAGGAGCTGCGCGCCATCCCCGGGGTGCGCAGCTTCGGGGCCCACATCGGCCAGGCACTCCTCGGCGAGGAGGTCTTCGGGGTGAACTTCGGGGAGAACTGGAT
>DASULG010000381.1:0-3777 GCA_036278335.1 Pedococcus sp. | reverse complement strand
CAAGCAGCTCCGCGGTGCGCCGCGCGGCATACGCGTGCGAGAGCCCGTGGAAGCCGAACCTGCGCACTGGCCAGCGCTCCCGCCAGGCCGCGGGCACGGCATACGTGGCCGCCGCACGCGGCATACCGGAATGGAAGGCGGTGTCGAAACAGGCAACCGACGGTATGCCGCCGAACGCCTTCCGGGTGGCGTCGATCCCAGCCAGGGCACGCGGCTGGTGCAGTGGGGCCAGCGAGGTGAGGGACTCGATGCGCGAGCGCACCGCGTCATCGACGACGACCGGCGAGGTGAGCTCGGCACCCCCGTGCACGACCCGGTGCCCGACGGCGTCGAAGTCCCACGAACCGGCCACGTCGTCGAGCACCGAGGCGTCGCCGTCCCAGTCCTCGAGGTCGTGCTGCTCGACGATCTCGTCCGCATCGTCCAGGACGCTCAGCTTCAGGCTCGAGGACCCGGCGTTGACGACCAGCACCCTCATGACTGCGGCCACGTCCAGTCGCGCACCTCCGGCATGTCCTCGCCGTGCTCGCGCACGTAGCGGTGGTGCACGGCTCGCTTGTCTACCATCTGCTGGCGCACCACCGCCGCCCGCGTCGCCAGCCCAGGCACGCGGTCGATCACGTCCATGACGAGCTTGTACCGGTCCATGTCGTTCATGACCACCATGTCGAAAGGCGTTGTCGTCGTGCCCTCCTCCTTGTAGCCCCGCGCGTGGAGGTTGTCATGGTTGGTCCGGCGGTACGTCAGCCGGTGGATCAGCCACGGGTAGCCGTGGTACGCGAAGATGATCGGCTTGTCGGCTGTGAAGATCGCGTCGAACTCGGCGTCCGGCAGCCCGTGCGGGTGCTCGCTGGGTGACTGCAGCTTCATGAGGTCGACGACGTTGACCACCCGCACCCGCAGGTCTGGAAGGTACTGGCGCAGCAGGTCGGCCGCGGCCAGGGTCTCGAGCGTGGGCACGTCGCCGGCGCAGGCCAGCACGACCTCGGGGTCGCCCGCGTCGGTGCTCGCCCAGTCCCAGACGCCGAGGCCGCGACCGCAGTGCGCCGTTGCCTCATCGATCGTGAGCCAGTTCGGCTGCGACTGCTTGCCCGCCACGACCACGTTGACGTAGTCGCGGCTGCGCAGGCAGTGGTCGGCGACGGAGAGCAGGCAGTTGCCGTCCGGCGGCAGGTAGACCCGGATGACCTCGGCCTTCTTGTTCACGACGTGGTCGATGAAGCCGGGGTCCTGGTGGGAGAAGCCGTTGTGGTCCTGCCGCCACACGTGGGAGGTGAGCAGGTAGTTCAGGGACGGTATCGAGGCCCGCCACTCGATGCGCTGCGTCGTCTTGAGCCACTTGGCGTGCTGGTTGAACATCGAGTCGATGATGTGGATGAACGCCTCGTAGCAGCTGAACAGGCCGTGTCGCCCGGTGAGCAGGTAGCCCTCCAGCCAGCCCTGGCACAGGTGCTCGGACAGCACCTCCATGACCCGGCCGTCCGGCGCGAGGTGCTCGTCCGTCGGCAGGACGTCCGCGTTCCACGTCTTGTTGGTCACCGCGAACACGGCTGCCAGGCGGTTGGAGGCGGTCTCGTCCGGCCCGAACAGCCGGAAGTTCTGCATGTTCCGCCGCATCGCCTCGGCCAGGAAGTCGCCGAGCACCCGGGTCGCCTCGGCGACGCTGCCGCCGGGCTGCGGCACGTCCACGCCGAAGTCGCGGAAGTCGGGCAGGTCGAGGTCGACCGTGAGCCTGCCGCCGTTGGCGTGCGGGTTGGCCCCCATCCGGCGCTCCCCGCTGGGCGCCCATGACCTGAGCTGTTCCACCGGCGCCCCGTTGTCGTCGAAGAGCTCCTCGGGGCGGTAGCTGCGCAGCCACCCTTCGAGCTGGGCGAGGTGCTCGGGGTTGCTGCGCACCTCGGTGAGCGGCACCTGGTGCGCGCGCCACGTCCCCTCCACGAGCACGCCGTCGACCTTCTCCGGCCCCGTCCAGCCCTTCGGGGTGCGCATCACGATCATCGGCCAGAGCATCTCGGGGTCGCCAGGCGAGCGGGGCTCCTGCTCACCTGTCCGGGCCCGGTCCTGGATGCCGCGGATCTCGTCCAGCACCGTGTCCAGGGTCGCGGCCATGGCCTGGTGCACGAGCATCGGGTCGTCGCCCTCGACGAGGTACGGCTTCCAGCCGCACCCCTCGAGCATCTTCTGCAGCGCGTCGTCCCCGATCCGGGAGAGCACCGTGGGGTTCGCGATCTTGTAGCCGTTGAGGTGCAGGATCGGCAGCACCGCCCCGTCGCGTGCCGCGTTGATGAACCTCGTCGACTGCCAGGACGTGGCGAGCGCCCCGGTCTCCGCCTCGCCGTCACCGACGACGCACGTGACCACGAGCTCCGGGTTGTCGAAGGCCGCCCCGAAGGCGTGCGCCAGCGAGTAGCCCAGCTCGCCCCCCTCATGGATGGAGCCCGGAAGCTCCGGGGCGACATGGCTGGGGATCCCGCCGGGGAAGGAGAACTGCCGGAACAGCCGGTGCAGACCCTTCTCGTCGCGCCGCACCGTCGGGTAGGCGTCGCTGTAGCTGCCCTCGAGCCAGCTGTTCGAGGCGATCGCCGGTCCCCCGTGACCGGGGCCGATGATGTAGATCATGTCGAGGTCCCGCTCGCGAATCACCCGGTTGCAGTGCGCGTAGATCAGGTTCAGGCCCGGCGTGGTGCCCCAGTGCCCCAAGAGCCGGGGCTTGACGTGCTCGGGCACCAGCGGCTTCTTGAGCAGCGGGTTGTCCATCAGGTAGATCTGCCCGACCGACAGGTAGTTCGCCGCACGGAAGTAGGCGTCGACGCCCGCGAGTGCCTCGTCGTCCAGCACGGGTCCACTCGTCGACTCGGTCACCGAGAGCATGCGGGCCTCCTTGGATGCGGTATGCGGTGTGTCCCCCACCCTTGCAGGGACACCGACCCCCGGCCACAGGAATGGGGAGAGCAGCTGGCTGCCGCCGCGCCGGTGCCGGGTCATGTTTGGATGGGGCCATGACGATGCAGGGTGAGTACGCGCCGAGCCCGCGCGGCTGGGTTCGCGAGCAGGTCGAGAAGATCGCCGAGACCGGGACGACGCGCTCGGTGCACATCATGAACCGGCCCGTGGTGCTGCTGACCATGCGCGGGGTGTCCGGCAAGGTCCGCAAGGTGCCGCTGATGCGGGTGGAGCACGGCGGGGTGTATGCCGCGGTGGCGAGCCAGGGTGGTGCCCCCGAGCACCCGAAGTGGTACGCGAACCTTCGCAAGAACCCGGTGATCGAGCTGCAGGACGACACCCGCTCGTGGACGGCCCGGGCCCGCGAGATCGAGGGCGCCGAGCGCGAGCAGTGGTGGCCTCGCTGTGTCGAGGCGTTCCCGCCGTACGCCGACTACCAGAAGAAGACCGAGCGCCTCATCCCGGTGTTCGTCCTCGAGCCCGTAGAGGATGCAGAGGACCCAGCGCCGAGCGCCTGAGCCCGGTGGACGCCTGGGCTGTGGCCCCGTGGGCCCCGTGGCCCCGAGTCGGGCCGGGCCTCAGCCGGTGGGTGAGGCCGGGCGCGCGGGGACGTCGCCGCGCGCACTAGCCCGCGTCCGGCGCAGCCACCACAGGCCGAGCACCGGCAGCACGAGCGGCACGTACCCGTAGCCAGAGCCGAAGTGCGACCACACGGTCTTGTCGGGGAAGGCCGATGGCACCAGGTAGGACAGCAGGCCCACCACCAGCACGCCGACCATCTCGATGAGGATCGCGGCGCGGGCGACCCGCCACGACGTGCGGCTCCCCCGCGCG
>DASULG010000380.1:0-27279 GCA_036278335.1 Pedococcus sp. | reverse complement strand
CATGTTCTACCTGCCCCGGATCTGCGAGCACTGTCTCAACCCCTCGTGCGCGGCATCGTGTCCGAGCGGCGCGATCTACAAGCGCTCGGAGGACGGCATCGTCCTCGTCGACCAGGACAAGTGCCGGGGCTGGCGCATGTGCGTCTCGGGCTGCCCCTACAAGAAGGTCTACTTCAACCACAAGACCGGCAAGGCCGAGAAGTGCACGTTCTGCTACCCGCGCATCGAGGTCGGCATCCCGACCGTGTGCTCCGAGACCTGTGTCGGGCGGCTGCGGTACATCGGCCTGGTCCTCTATGACGCCGACCGGGTCCTGGAGGCCGCGTCGGTGGAGGACGACCACGACCTCTACGAGGCCCAGCGCTCCGTCTTCCTCGACCCCCACGACCCGCAGGTGCAGCGGGAGGCCGAGCTCGCCGGCATACCGGGCGACTGGGTGGAGGCCGCGAAGCGGTCGCCTGTCTACGCCCTCATCAACCGCTACAAGGTGGCCCTCCCGCTGCACCCGGAGTACCGCACCATGCCCATGGTCTGGTACATCCCGCCGCTCTCCCCCGTCGTCGACATCATCAAGGACACCGGACACGACGGCGAGGACCCCGCCAACCTGTTCGCCGCGATCGACACCCTGCGCATTCCCGTCGAGTACCTCGCGAACCTCTTCACCGCCGGCGACACCAAGCCCGTCGACGCGGTGCTGAAGAAGCTCGCGGCGATGCGGTCCTACATGCGCGACATCAACCTCGGCCGCGACCCCGACGAGTCGATCCCCGAGGCCGTCGGCATGGACGGCGAGACCGTCTACGACATGTTCCGGCTGCTGGCCCTGGCCAAGTACGACGAGCGCTACGTCATCCCGACGGCGCACGCGGAGCAGGCGCACGCCCTGGAGGAGCTGGCCACCGAGTGCTCGCTCGACTACGAGGGCGGTCCCGGCATGATGGGCGAGTCCGGACCGTTCGGCGAGGGGTCGGGAGAGCTGACGCCGGTCGCCGTCGAGAACTTCCAGATGCTCAAGCAGCGGCAGACCTCCGACACCATCAGCGGGTCCGAGAAGAAGGGCAGGGTCAACCTCCTCAACTGGGACGGCAAGGGCTCCCCCCGAGGGCTCTTCCCCAAGCGCGGCAAGGGAGATGACCAGTGATGCTGCGCCGCTCCCGCCACCCCGGCCCGAGGCTGGGCGACGGCCAGCTCGCCACCGCCTGGCAGGTGGTCTCGCTCCTGCTGGAGTACCCGACGGAGGAGCTCCTGAGCCACCGGCCGCTCCTGGCCGACGCGGTGGCCGGGCTGCCGGCCTCGGTGCGCGAGCCGGTGTCCCGGTTCCTGACCACCTTGGAGACCTCGCCGCTGGGCCAGCTCCAGCGGGACTACGTCGAGACCTTCGACGTGACCCGGCGCTGCTGCCTCTACCTGACCTACTTCGCCCACGGGGACACCCGCAAGCGCGGGCTGGCGCTCGTGCAGTTCAAGCAGGCGTACCGCAAGGCGGGGGTGGAGCTCGAGGCTGCTGAGCTCCCCGACCACCTCAGCGTTGTCCTCGAGTTCGGCGCCTCCTACGACGCCGAGACGGCGTGGCGGCTGCTCAACGACCACCGTGCCGGAATCGAGATGTTGCGAATCGCCTTGGCGGAGAAGGGCTCCCCGTGGCACGACCTGATGCTCGCGCTGGGCGCGACCCTGCCTGAGCTCAAGGGCGAGGACGAGGACAAGATGCTCGCCCTCATCGCGCAGGGCCCGCCCGCCGAAGAGGTCGGGCTGGACCTGCAGCCCTATGCCCTCGATCCCCGGCTCAACCCGCGCCCGAGCGACTCGGTCGACCTCGGCGAGACCATCCCGGTAGGAGCGCCCTGATGGACACCTTCCTGTTCCTGATCTTCCCCTACCTGTGCCTCGCCGTCTTCGTGGTCGGCCACTACTGGCGCTACAAGTACGACAAGTTCGGCTGGACCACGCGCTCGTCCCAGCTGTACGAGAACCGCCTGCTGCGCTGGGGCAGCCCGCTCTTCCACTTCGGCCTCCTCGGCGTGGTCGGCGGCCATGTGATCGGCCTGGTCGTGCCGAAGAACTGGACCGAGACGGTGGGCGTCAGCGAGGGCCTCTACCACTTCCTCGCCGTGAGCCTGGGTGGCGTCGCCGGGGTCGCCACCATCGTGGGTCTCGTGATCCTGATCTACCGCCGCCGCACGGTCGGGCCGGTGTTCTCGGCCACCACGAGGATGGACAAGCTGATGTACGTCTTCCTCGCCGGCGTCATCCTCCTGGGGATGTGGAACACCGTGGCCAGCAGCATCTTCGGCCACTACGACTACCGCGAGGGCGTCTCGCCGTGGTTCCGGAGCATCTTCACCTTCCGGGCGGACCCGGCCCTGATCTCGGACGCGCCACTGGGCTTCCAGCTCCATGCGCTGATCGCCTTCGGCCTCTTCGCGCTGTGGCCCTTCACGCGGCTGGTCCACGTGTTCAGCGCGCCCGTGGGCTACATCACCCGGCCCTACATCGTCTACCGCAGCCGGGACGAGGACCGCGAGGGCACCCGTGCCCCGAAGCGGGGCTGGGAGAAGGTCGGCCGCTGAGCCGCGCAGTAGGTGCCCCGGTCCGACTCGGGCCGGGGCCATCGGGCCCTGCTCAGTGCTCTGCTCAGTGCTCTCGTCAGGCTCTGCTCAGCCCCAGGCTGGTGCCCGCGTCAGCTGGAGCTGGCTGACGCCAAGGTAGCCGGTCCGGAAGCCCGCCTCGCAGTAGGCCAGGTAGAACTCCCACATCCGACGGAACGTCTCGTCGAAGCCCTGGGCATGGATCTGCGGCCAGTTCTCGACGAACCGCTCGCGCCACAGCCGCAGGGTGCGGGCGTAGTGGGGGCCGAGCTCCCGGCGCTGGCTCACCCGCAGCGTGGTGTGGGCAGCAAGGGTCTGGTCAATGGCCTCCAGGGAGGGGATCAGGCCACCGGGGAAGATGTACTTCTGGATCCAGCCGAACGAGCGCCGCGTTGCGAGCATCCGGTTGTGCGCCATCGTGATCGACTGCAGGGCGACCCTGCCGCCGGGGGCCAGCAGTCGGTCAAGGGTCGCAAAGTAGGCCGGCCAGTACTCCTCGCCGACGGCCTCGACCATCTCCACGCTGACGACGGCGTCGTACTCCCCCTCGACCTCGCGGTAGTCCTGCAGCCGCAGCTCGACGAGGTGCCCGACCCCGGCATCCTCCACGCGCTTGGCGGCAAGGTCGAGCTGCTCCTGGGACAGCGTCACGGTCGTCACGCGCGCCCCGCGCTGGGCGGCGCGGATGGCCAGCGCCCCCCAGCCGGTGCCGATCTCGAGGACGCGGGTGCCCTCCCGCACGGCGGCATAGTCGAGGATGCCGTCGATCTTGCGCAGCTGGGCCCCCTCGAGGTCACAGGCGGCGGTCAGGTCCGCGTCGTCGTCGAACCACGCGGACGAGTAGCTCAGCGTCGGGTCGAGGAAGGCTTGGAACAGGTCGTTGCTCAGGTCGTAGTGGGCGGCGATGTTGTCCCGCGAGCCCTCAAGGGTGTTCTCGTGGTGCTGCGGGATCCGCTTGTCCACCACAGCCCGCAGCCGCTGCAGGGGCTGGGGCACCAGCGTGGTGAGCCGTGCCGCGAACGGGGTGAGCAGGTCGGCGAGGTCGGTGCCCTCCCCGGCGCGCCAGTCGCCTGCCATGTAGGACTCGCCGAACCCCACCTTGGTGTCACGGCCGAGGCGGGCGAAGAACGCGCTGGGCCGAACGATGCGGAACTCTGGCGCCCCGGGCAGCGGGCTCTCCGGGTTCAGGATCCCGTCGGGGGTGCTCACATGGACCGGCACCATCCGCACGGCGCGCTCGAAGACGGCGCGGGCGACGGAGGCGTGGAGCGGGGCGCGGGGGGTACGGGCGATCGACGGCCAGCGCATGGTGGTCGAGACGGTCATGGGTTTCAGACACCTTCCTGGGTGCGGTGGTGGGGGCGCCGGGCGACGGGAAGCCGCCGGAGCCAGAGCCAGATGCCGTGCAGGCGGATCAGGGCCGAGACGCGCTGCGGCATCAGCGGGCGGGACAGGACCTGCCTGGCGACCGCGCGGCTGGTTGCGGCCACCGGGTGCCCGCTGAAGGAGGCGGTGAAGCCCGCGCTCCCGTCGCGCACGAGGGTGATCGAGGCTCCGACGCGGTCGGGCCGCAGGGTGAAGCGCATCTCGTATCGGCCGGAGAGGTCGTTGAACGGCGAGACGTAGAACTCCTTGTCGACACTCGCCCGGCCCGAGGCGTCGGGGCGCAGGAGGTAGACGTGCCGCTCGGCATACGTGTTGTGCACCTCCGCGACGACGCAGGCGAGGTCGCCGTCGGCGCCAAAGCACCAGAACACCGTCAGCGGGTCGAAGACGTGGCCGAGGACCCGGGCGTTCGCCAGCATGAGCACACGGCCTCCGGCCCCGAGCCGTATGCCGTGGAGGCCGAGGTAGTGCTCGACGTTCGCCTTGATGGTGCGCCCCGGCTCCCCGAGGTGGTCCGCTGCCCGGAAGCTCGCGAACGGCTGCAGGTACCAAGGGGCCTCGGGGAGGTCGTCGAGGTCGACCAGCCACTGGTAGACGCGGTGGCTGAATCCGTGGCGCACCGGCCCGGGTCGCTGGTGGCGGACCTCGCCCAGCACCAGTGCCGGCAGGGCGGGCAGCGCCTGCGTTCCCGCCGGCCGCACCGCCCGCACGGCTGCTGCGCCGCTCACCACTCGACCCCGAAGTGCCTTGCCGCCTC
Organism: Pedococcus sp.; assembly: GCA_036278335.1. GTDB lineage: Bacteria > Actinomycetota > Actinomycetes > Actinomycetales > Dermatophilaceae > Pedococcus_A. The sequence goes on along the minus strand of DASULG010000380.1, from coordinate 22,545 downwards.
GACGCCGGAGCGGCAGCCGTCCTCGTGGAAACCCCAGCCGTGGTAGGCGCCCGCGTAGACCGTGGTCTCGGTCGCGAGGGCGGCCAGCCCGCGCTGGGCGGCCACGGACTCGGCGGTGTAGAGCGGGTGCTCGTAGTCCATCACGGCGACCACGCTGCTGGGATCGATGCGCTCGCGCGCGTTGAGGGTGACCAGGTGCTCCTGGGCAGAGCTGTGGCCCTGCAGGCGGTTCATCCAGTAGGTCACCACCGGCGCCGCGTCCAGGCTCGTGCAGGAGGTCATCAGGTAGTTCCAGGAGGCCCGGGCCCGGGTAGCCCGCGGCAGCAGGGCGGGGTCGGTGTGCAGGACCGTCTCGTTCGGCGTGTACGTGAACGCCTTGAGGGTGCCCAGCTCGGTGTCGGTCGGGTCGGCCAGCATCGAGAGCGCCTGGTCCGCGTGGGTGGCGATGACGACGCGGTCGTAGCGCTCGCTCGCCCCGCTGGCGTCCTCGATGTCCACACCCCCGGCGGTGCGCCACACGGCGGTGACCGGGCTGCCCCTGCGGACGGCGGGGAGCAGGGCGCCGATGCGCTCGACGTAGGTGCGCGAGCCGCCCGCCACGGTGTACCACTGCGGCGACCCGGTGACGCGCAGCATCCCGTGGTGCTCGAGGACCCGGAAGAGGTAGCGGGCAGGGTAGAGCAGCGCGGTGTCCTGGCCGGAGGACCACACGCAGGACACCACGGGAACGGCGTAGTGCGTGATGAAGTGCTCGTCGAAGCCCTCCCGCCGCAGGAACTCCCCGTACGTCGTGCGGTCGGTGTCATCGGTGCTGCCGAGAAAGGCCGAAGCGTGGCGGTGGAACCGCTTGACCTGCAGCAGCATGCGCAGGAAGCGGGGATCGAGCAGCCGGTGCGGCTGCGCCAGCAGCCCCTTGAGCCCCCGCCCGCCGGCGTACTCGAGCCCGCACTCCTCGCAGCGGATGCTCATGCTCATCTCGGTCGGGCGGACCTGCACCCCCAGCTCCGCGAAGAGGCGCCGCAGCAGGGGGTAGGTGCGGTCGTTGTGGACGATGAACCCGCTGTCGACCGCGTGCTCGTGCCCGTCGGTGTCGGTGACGTCGTGGGTGTGGGCGTGGCCGCCGAGACGATGATCCGCCTCGTACAGGGTGACGTCGTGGCTGCGGGAGAGCAGGTAGGCGGCGGTGAGCCCGGAGACACCGGCGCCCACGACGGCCACCGACCCTCGCCGCGCCGACGGTGCTGGTCCAGTCATGTCAGTCCTTCGGCGTGGCGGCCGGGCCGGATTGGTCTGCCGGCCGACCGGTCGGTGTTCAGGCGGGGAAGGGGAAGGTGGCGAGCACCGCCCCTGCGCAGCCAGCCGCCCCCAGGAGGCCGGCACTGACCCTGAGCCCGTAGCGCCGTCCTCCGCTGGTGAACGCTACCGCCGACTTGACCAGGCCGCTGGCGAGCAGCAACGCCACCAGGCCCCAGCGCCCGCTCTGCACGCTGAGGCCGCCGGTGGCGGTGAGCTGGGCCATGCTCGCGGCCGCTGCATGGAGCTCCGCGAGGGCGGCGATCCCTGCGGTGACCAGGGCGCCGCTGTCGCCGAAGACGTGCTGTAGCCAAGCCGAGACGAAGAGGACGAGCGTGATGACGGCGCCGAACGTCACGGCCCAGCTGAGATGGAACGCCCTGGCGGTCGGCTGCCCCGGCAGCGGCTCGGTGTCGCCCGGGGCGTGCCAGATGCCCACCGCACTCGCCGCCAGGAGCACGAGGCAGTTCGCTGCCATGGCCCAGCCGACGCTGCGCAGCAGAGCGGGGGCACCGGCACCGATGATGACGATCATGAGCAGGTGCGAGGCGAGGTTGGAGAGCAGGGCCGCAGCAGCGGCGGCGCTGCGGATCTCCGGAGTCGCCCGCACCCTCTGTCCGAACCCGGCAGTGGCGGCGGTGGAGGAGGCAAAGCCCGAGAAGAAGCCTGCGAGCGGAAGACCCCAGCGGGCCCCGACCACGCGGAGGGCGACGTGGCCCGCCGCGCCAACTGCCATCACGAGCACGACGTACTTCCAGATGGTGGCCGGGTTAAGGGCGCCCCATGGGTCGACGGCCCGGTCGGGAAGAAGGGGCCAGATGACGAGAATGGCTGAGGCCAGCAGGAGCAGGTCGCTGACCTCCCGCTGGCTGATGAGGTCCCGGCTGAGCCGGTGCAGCGGCTGCTTGGTGTACAGCAGCACCGCCACCAGGACGCCGAGGCCAGAACCGAGAATGGGGTTGCGAACAGCCAGTGCACCGAGCAGCACACTGATGAGCATGGTGACCTCGCCGGTGACACCGGGGTCCGCGGCGTCTGTTCGGGCGTAGCTCACCACGGCGAGCGCTCCGACCATGGCGCACGCCACGAGGAGGAGCCGCACGTCGAGCAGCATGGCGAGGGCACCGCCCAGACTGAGCAGCGCATGCGTGCGCAGACCGGCCGCCCCACGCACTGGGCCCTGGCCTTTGCGCCGCTCGCGCTCCAGCCCGATCAGCAGACCGATCCCCAGGGCGGCGGCCAGACCCGAGACCGTTGCGGCGGTCACCTCCACAGCGCTATCCCACCACGCCCCGCGGATGGGGGCCGGGGGTCGCGCGGATACCGGGCGTGCCCGCCAGCCGCGGCGCGACCGGCGTGCACGTGTTTTGCTGGAGACCGGGCGCCATCCACGCGGCGGGCCCGCTACGAAGGAGGGACATGACCGCCATGACGAAGAGGACTCTGCTGGCCACCTCCGCGGCCGTGACCGCCACCGCGGTCGTGGGGGCTCTGGGCACCGACCCCCGCTCCCGCTGGTACCGCAGCCTGGACAAACCACCGTGGCAGCCCCCTGCCTGGCTGTTCGGGCCGGCGTGGACGACGCTCTACGCGCTCATCGCGGTCGGCACGGCCCGCGCCCTGGACCGGGCAGAGGACCCCGCCGAGCGGCAGTCCCTCCAGCGCGCCCTCGGCGCGAACCTGGCGCTGAACGCAGGCTGGAACTGGCTCTTCTTCCGGGCCCGTCGTCCCGACCTCGCTCTGGGGGAGGTGCTCCTGTTGGAGGCATCGACCCTGGACCTGGCGCGCCGAGCCGGCCGGCCCGACCGTCTGGGCGGGCAGCTTCTCTGGCCGTATGCCGCGTGGGTGGCCTTCGCCACCGCCCTCAACGCTGCGATCGCCCGCCGCAACCGGACGAGGAGCGCACGGTGAGGATCGAGCGCACGGTCACGACGCCCACTCCCCTGCCCACGGTGTTCGCCTACCTCTCGGACTTCACCACGACCACCGAGTGGGACCCCGGCACCGTGCGAACCGTGCGCGAGAGCGGCAACGGGGGCCCGGGCACGCGGTACCGCAACACCTCGCAGTTCGCGGGACGGGAGACCGAGCTGGTCTACGTCGTGGAGCGGCTCGAGGAGAACCGCGTCATCGCGCTGCGCGGCGAGAATGCCACCGTGGTGGCGCACGACGAGATGACGTTCCGGGCGCTCGGGCCGGACGACCTGGGCGGGACCGAGGTCACCTACGTCGCCGACTTCGACTTCAAGGGCCTGACGCGCTTCATCGCGCCGCTTCTCGCGCCGGCGCTGAAGAAGCTGGGCGACGAGGCGGAGCGCGGGATGCGCGAGGCCCTTGACCGACTCTGAGTGGTCGCTGCGTCGTTGCGTCAGACCTCGAACTCGACACTGAGCGCCTCGCCGGCGTTGGGCAGCACCACTCCCCCGACGGCATACGGCACCTGCGCACCGTCGTGCCGGACGGTCCGTGGCGTGGCGCCCTCCAGCACGATGCGGAACTGCCGGCGCGCGAACTCCGGGTACCCCTCGCCCTGTGTCTCCCCCCGCAGCCGGACCTGGGCTCCCCTGCGGGTGAGGGTGAAACGGGTGCGGTAGCGGGCGCCCTCGGAGGCGGCGAACGAGAGCCCGTCGTCCTCCTGGAGCTGGGACTCGAACACGCCATCCGTGGAGGGGACGAAGACGCGCAGCTCCAGCTCCTCCGGGTGGTAGCCGGCTGTGGAGTCGGGCGCCTCCGGCCACAGCGGGATGACCGACCCCCCGCGGGCGAAGACGGGGATCCGCTCCATGGGCGTGGGCACGTGGAGGAAGGCCCGTCCGTCGTGCCGTTCGCCGGAATGCCAGTCATACCAGTCGCCCTCGGGAAGGTAGACCTGTCGGGCGGTCTGCCCGGGCTGGAGCACAGGGGCGACCAGCAGGTCCGGCCCGAACAGGTACTGGTCGTCGAGGTCGCGGACCGTGGGGTCGTCCTGGTGGTCGAAGACCATCGGGCGCTGCACCGGTGCACCGGTCTCAGAGGCGGTCAGGAACGACGCGTAGATGTAGGGCAGGAGCCGGTACCGCAGCCGGACAGCCTCCCGCACGATCTCCTGGACCACATCACCCCACGACCAGGCGTACTGGTCGACGTTGCCGATCTCGGAGTGGTTGCGGCAGAACGGTGTCAGCGCGCCGTACTGCATCCAGCGCAGGTAGAGCTCCGCGTTGGAGTTGCCGGCGAACCCCCCGATGTCCGCACCGACGAAGGCCTGGCCCGAGACGCCCAGCCCAGCGGCCATCGGGATGCTCAGCCACAGGTGGTCCCACCGGGAGAGGTTGTCCCCCATCCAGTTCGCGGCATACCGCTGGATCCCGGCGAAGCCGGCACGGCTCAGCACGAAGGTGCGCTTGCCGGGCATCGCCTTGAGCAGCCCCTGCGTCGTGCCCATCGCCATGAGGAGCGCGTACTGGTTGTGGTAGCGCTCGTGCGACTCCTGACCCTTCGCGAACCGCATGGCCCTCGGCTCGATGTTTCCCGTCGCGGGCTCGTTCATGTCGTTCCAGATGCCGGCCAGTCCGGACGCGACGTGGGCGGCGTTCAGCTCCCCCCACCAGTCGCGGGCCTCCTCCGTCGCGAAGTCCGGGAAGGCGGTGTCCCCTGGCCACACCTGCCCGATGTAGATGTCGCCCCCCTCGGTCCTGCAGAGGACGTCGCGCTCGAGGGCCTGGTCGTACACCCAGTAGCCGGGGTCGTGCTTGACTCCCGGGTCGATGATGGTGATGACCCGGAATCCCTTGTCCTCGAGACGTTTCAGCATTCCCGGGGCATCCGGGAAGGACGTGGTGTTCCACGTGAAGACGCGGTAGCCGTCCATGTACTCGATGTCGAGCCACAGTGCATCGCACGGTATGCCGTTGTCGCGGTGGCGCTGCGCGATCCCCTCCACCGCGTCCTGGGTGTAGTCGAACCAGCGGCACTGGTGGTAGCCCAGGGACCACAGCGGTGGTGGGGCGGTGCGCCCGGTCAGCCACGTGTAGGCGGTGAGGATGGCGGGCATCCGCGGCCCGGCGAAGATGTACTCGGTGTACTGCCCGCCGGCGAAGTGGACGCGGTACTCCTCCGGCCGGGAGAACTCGTACGTCCCCCGGTACCCGTTGTCGACGAACGAGCCGGACATCGTCCCCACCGGGTAGCTCTGGTGGTAGAAGAACGGGATGGAGACGTAGTAGGGGTCGAACGCCGTGCTGGTGCGCTCTCCGCGCGGGTCGCCCTCGGGCCACTGACCGGTGAACTCCCGCGTCGCGTCGGGGCTGAGTACATCGGTGTTCCACAGCGTGAAGTCCCGGCCCTTGCGGTTGTGGTGACCTGTCTTCTCCCCCAGGCCGTAGACCGCGTCCTCCTGGCGGCACTTGCGCCGGACCGTGAAGGCATCGTTGAGGGTGGCGTACGCCCAGTAGCGCCCCTCCGAGTCCTGGGCTGTCTCGACGACAGCGGTGCCGTCGGAGCGGTGCACATCGAGGCGGAACGGGTCGAGCCCCAGGGTCACCACGAGGTCGGCCGTCCGGACGCGCACCGCGACGGCGTCGCGCTCCACGGTGAAGGGGGTCGACTCCGACAGCGGGTCCACGCACACGGCGAAGGTGGGCTCCTCGTCGAAGACCCCGCCCCGGCTGATCTTGACCCTGACCGTGTCGGGGCGGATGACATCGAGCCTGAGGCGCTCTCCGTGGAGGGAGGCCAGCACCCCGTGGGGTGTCTCCTCGACCGCCTCGACCCGCTCGAACCGGCGGTAGGTGTCTGTCTCGATCACGGCGATCAGGGCTCCTCGAGGTTTGGGGGCAGGTGCCAACGGCGAGCATGCCGGAAACGGCCGGGAGACTCCACGCGCGTCCTCTCCGCGGAGGGCCCGGGTGATCTGGGGCTTTGGGCCCTAGGTGTGCCGTCGGATGGGAGCGGAGGCTCGGAGGTGGACGGAGGAGGCAGCCATCGCACGCACCGTGGAGCCGCACCCGCAGACCGACCTCGTCGCGGAGCGTGACGAGGTCGGCACCCCGATGCGGCTGGAGGCGCGAGGCCTGACCCGCCGCTTCGGTGACCGCGTCGCGGTCGAGGACGTCAGCTTCCACGTCGCCCCCGGTGAGACCTACGGCCTGCTGGGGCCGAACGGTGCCGGGAAGACCACGACGATCCGGCTGGTCTGCGGCCTGCTCACCCCCGATGCGGGTGAGGTGGTCGTGGCAGGTATGCCGGTCACCGCCACCGCGACGAGGGCCAAGGCCCACATCGGCTACGTCCCGCAGGAGGTCTCCCTCTACCCCGACCTGACGGCGCGCGAGAACCTGCGGTTCTTCGGCCGCCTGTACCGGCTGCGCGGGCCGCGCCTCAGGGGCCGGGTCGAGGAGGTCCTCGAGCTGGTCAACCTCGTGGACCGCGCCGACGACAGGGTGGAGTCCTTCAGCGGCGGCATGAAGCGCCGGCTCAACATCGGCGCCAGCCTGCTGCACAACCCCGGGCTGCTGGTGCTGGACGAGCCGACCGTGGGCGTCGACCCGCAGAGCCGCCACGCGATCATGGAGAGCATCGCCGCTCTCGGCAGCGCCGGCCTGGCCGTGCTCTACACGACCCACTACATGGAGGAGGCCGAGCGGCTCTGTGACCGGGTGGGCATCATCGACCACGGCCACCTCGTCGCGGAGGGAACGCGCCGCGAGCTGGTCGCCCGGGTCGGCGAGAAGGACCGGATCATGCTCACCGCGACCGGCTCGCTGCAGGGCTTCGCAGAGTCGTGCCGGGGCATCGAGGGTGTGCACCGGGTCGACGTCACCGGCTCGTCGGTGCACCTGCTCGCCACCGACGGCCGCAGCCTCCTGCCGCAGGTCCTGGCCGCCGCGGTCGGCGCCGGCACCTCGGTGCGCTCGGTCGAGGTCGACGAGCCCGACCTCGAGGCCGTCTTCCTCCACCTGACCGGCACAGCCCTGCGGGAGTGAGCGTGGGCCCCGTCATCGCCATCGCGCTCAAGGACCTCCGTCAGCGGCTGCGCGACCGCTCGGCGCTCGTCCTGGGCTTCCTGGCGCCCCTGCTGGTCGCCTGGCTGATCAGCGCCGCCTTCGGCTCCGTCGCGGCGTTCCACATGAACGTCGCGGTGGTGGACCAGGACGGTGGGCCGGTCGCCTCGGGGTTCGGGACGTTCCTGCGCAGCCCGGAGCTCTCCGAGCTGCTGACGGTGAGCACCGCCACGGAGGCGCAGGCCCGCGCAAAGGTGGAGGACGGCAGCCTCAGCGCCGCGTTCGTGATCCCCAAGGGGTTCTCCGCGGCCGTGACCACCGGGGGCAGCATGCCTCTGACAGTGCTGGGCAGCGTTGACGCGTCCGTGTCGGCCCAGGTGGCGAGATCGCTCGCCGGCTCGTTCACGGCTCACATCGAGGCCGTGCGGCTCTCGGTCGGCACCGCCCTCGACGGTGGCGCCCCGCAGGCCCGGGCTGCCGCACTGGCCGCCGCAGCGGCCGACCTGCGGCCGCCCGAGTCGGTCGTGCCCCGCTCAGCCGGTACGCGGGAGCTCAGCACCGTGAGCTACTACGCGCCGGCCATGGGGATCTTCTTCATGCTGTTCGCCGTCGGGTTCGGCGCCCGGGGCTTCTTCCTCGAGCGCACGGGCGGCACGATGGAGCGTCTCGCGGCCGCCCCCATCAGTCCCGCCGCCATCGTCATCGGCAAGTCGCTGGCGACCTTCGTCTACGGCGTCGCGAGCCTGGGGACGGTCGCCGCGGTCACCTCCCTGGTCTTCGGCGCCGAATGGGGGCCACTGCCCGCGGTGGTGGCGCTGGTCCTCGCGCTGGGGCTGACCCTCGTCGGCCTGACAGCGCTGGTGATCGCCGTGGCCCGCTCCGAGCGGCAGGCTGAGGGCTTTGCCTCCATCCTCACGTTCGGTCTGGTGCTCCTCGGTGGCAACTTCATCTTCATCAGCGCCGCCCCGCCCCTGGTGCGCACCCTGTCGCTGCTGACGCCGAACGGCTGGGCCCTCAGGGCCTTCACCGACCTCGCGGGCGGAGCGGACTGGACCGCCGCGGTCACGCCGCTGCTGGTCATTCTCGCCTTCGCCGCGGTCACCACGGCCCTCGCCTTCGCCCTCCGCCGCCGGGTGGCTCGGCCATGACCGCCCTGGCGCTGACCGCCGCGGAGCTCCGCCGGGTGGTGCGCGACCGGACCTTCCTGTTCTTCATCGTCCTGCTGCCGGTGCTCATCATCCTGCTCATCGGGGTGACCATCTCGGGCAACGAGGCGATCCGGGTTGGTGTCGTCGGCGAGCGGTCCTCCACCCGCGCTGGGCAGCTCGCAGAGCGGCTTGCCGGCAGGCTCGAGGCCGACCCGGCGCTGACGGTCGAGTCCCTGTCGAGCCGGGACGCCGCCGTCGGTGCACTGCGCAGGGGGCAGGTCTCGGCGGTGGTCGTGATCCCCGACGACCTCGACGCGGCCCTGCGCTCCGGCCAGTCCGTGAGCCTTCCCGTGCTGATCCCTGGCGCGGCCCAGACCAGCCAGGCCGCACTCGCGGGGATCTCCGCCGCCGTGGCACAGCACTCGGCGGCCGTCCAGGCGGCGCGGTTCGCCACGGGGCTCGGCCAGCGTGGCTTCGACGAGAACCTCAGGGCGGCCGAGCGCCTGCAGGCGGCTCAGGCCGCAGCGCCCCTCAGGCTGGAGGTCGTTGACAGCGCGAGCAACTACCTACCGATGGGCTTCAGCTACAGCGCACCGACGATGCTCGTGCTCTTCGTGTTCGTCAACGCCCTGGCGGGCGGCGGCGCCATCATCCAGACCCGGAAGTACGGGATCTTCTCCCGCGCCCTTGCAGCCCCCACCCGCCCCCGGGACCTCGTGCTCGGCGAGGCCCTGTGCTACCTCGCCCTCACCGTCGGGCAGGCCGTGCTGATCGTCGGCATCGGCTCTGTGCTCTTCGGTGTGAGCTGGGGCAACCCGACCGCGGCTGCTGCGCTCGTGCTCGTGTGGGCCATGGTCGGAACCGGCGCGGGCATGGCCAGCGGCACCATGTTCCGCACTCCGGAGCAGGCGGGGGCGATCGGCCCCGCGATCGGCATCGCCTTCGGCATGCTCGGCGGCTGCATGTGGCCCCTGGAGATCGTGCCGGAGTCGGTGCGTGCGCTCGGCCACCTCACTCCCCACGCCTGGGCCGTCGACGCGTGGGTCGAGCTGCTCTCCAGGGGCGGCGGTCTGGCGGACATCGCCCGATACCTGGCCATCCTTGCCCTGTATGCCGTGGTGCTGCTGGTCTTCGCCTCGCTGCGGCTGCGCAGCTCCCTCGTCACCCCGTGACGGGTGGCCGTCTGACGGACACGCGGTACGTTGGCGGTCGGAAGGGAGACCACGTGAGGATTGCGCTGTTCGTGACGTGCCTGGGTGATGTGCTCTTCCCCGATGTCGGCAAGGCGACGGTCACGGTGCTCGAGCGGCTGGGCCATGAGGTCGTCTTTCCCGCGGCACAGACCTGCTGCGGACAGATGCACACGAACACCGGGTACCAGGGCGACGCAGTGGGGCTGGTGCGCCACCACGTCGACGTGTTCGAGGCCGCCCTCGCGGACGGCTGTGAGGCCATCGTGGCGCCGTCCGGCTCGTGCGCAGGCTCCGTGCGCCACCAGCATGCGGAGGTGGCCCGCCGCGCCGGCGACGAGGACCTCGCGGTGCGCGCGGAAGCCGTTGCGGCACGCACCTTCGAACTGTCCGAGCTGCTCGTCGACGTCCTGGGCGTCACCGATGTCGGGGCGTCCTACCCACACCGGGTCACCTACCACCCCACCTGCCACTCGCTGCGGCTGCTCCGGGTCGGCGACCGGCCGCTGCAGCTCCTGCGGGCCGTGCGCGGCATCGACCTGGTCGAGCTGCCGGCGGCGGACACGTGCTGTGGCTTCGGCGGCACCTTCTCGATCAAGAACGCCGACACCTCGACCGCGATGCTGGCCGACAAGATGAGCTCGGTGCTCGCCACCCGCGCAGAGGTGATCACGGCCGGGGACTCCTCGTGCCTAATGCATATCGGCGGCGGCCTGTCCCGGCTCAAAACCGGCGTCAAGCCCGTGCACCTGGCCCAGATCCTGGCGGGTGAGTCATGAGCAGCGTGTTCCTGGGTCTTCCCGGGGTGCCCGGGCCGGCCGCGGACACCGGTGTCGGTCACCTGACCGGAGACCGGCCCTTCCCCGCCGCCGCACGCGATGCCCTGGGCAACTCCCGGCTTCGTCGCAACCTGGCCCATGCCACCTCCACGATCCGCGGCAAGCGCGCCCGCGTAGTGGGCGAGGTACCGGACTGGGAGGCCCTTCGTGACGCCGGATCCGCCATCAAGGCCGCCACGATGGCTCGTCTGCCGGAGCTCCTCGAGCAGCTCGAGGCCAACGTCACCGCCCGCGGCGGCGTTGTGCACTGGGCCCGGGACGCGGCCGAGGCCAACCGCATCGTCACGGCCATCGTGCAGGCGAAGGGCGTCGACGAGGTCGTCAAGGTCAAGTCGATGGCCACCCAGGAGATCGGGCTCAACGAGGCCCTGGAGGCCGCCGGGATCGCCGCCCTCGAGACCGACCTCGCGGAGCTGATCGTCCAGCTCGCGCATGACAAGCCGTCGCACATCCTGGTCCCCGCCATCCACCTGGGACGTGCCGAGATCCGCGAGATCTTCGCCGAGCACATGGCCGGGGTCGACACGGAGGCCCTGACTGACGAGCCGGCTGTCCTGGCCGCCGCCGCGAGGACCCACCTGCGCGCGGCGTTCCTGCGCGCCAGAGTGGCCATCTCGGGAGCCAACTTCGGGGTGGCCGAGACCGGCACCCTGACCGTGGTCGAGTCCGAGGGGAACGGGCGGATGTGCCTGACCCTGCCCGAGACCCTGATCACCGTCATGGGCATCGAGAAGGTCGTGCCGACCTGGCGCGACCTCGAGGTCTTCCTCCAGCTGCTCCCCCGCTCCTCCACGGGAGAGCGGATGAACCCCTACACCTCCACGTGGGCCGGGGTCACGCCAGGCGACGGCCCCCAGGAGTTCCACCTCGTGCTGCTCGACAACGGCCGCACCCGCGCCCTGGCCGACAAGGTGGGCCGGGCGGCACTGCACTGCATCCGCTGCTCTGCCTGCCTGAACGTCTGCCCGGTCTACGAGCGGACCGGCGGCCACGCCTACGGGTCGGTCTACCCGGGCCCGATCGGTGCGGTCCTGACCCCCCAGCTGACCGGCATGACCGGGGGCAGCGAACCGAACGACTCGCTGCCGTACGCCTCCTCGCTCTGCGGCGCCTGCTACGACGTCTGCCCCGTCAAGATCAACATCCCCGACCTGCTCGTGCAGCTGCGCGCCGAGCACACGGAGGCCCACGCCGAGACCCACCGCGTCCCCACGCCAGAGGCGGCCGCCATGGCCGCGGCCGCCTGGGTCATGGCTGAGCCCTCCCGCTTCGCCACGGCGGGCCGCGCGGCATCGGCCGGGCGTCACGGCATACGCAAGGGCCGGCCGCTGCTGCCGCTGCCCCCGCCGTTGAGCGGGTGGACGGCCTCCCGTGACCTGCCCTCCCCGCCGCGCGAGACCTTCCGCGACTGGTGGGCCCGGACCCGGGGGGAGCAGCCGTGAGCGCGCGCGAGGAGGTCCTCGCCCGGATCCGCGGCGCGCTCGGGAACAGCACCGAGGTCCCCGACGTGCCCCGCGCCTACCGGGAGAAGGGCGAACACGCCGCGGGGTCCGCCGAGCTCACCGACCAGCTCGTCGACCGCCTCGAGGACTACCGCGCCAGCGTGGTGCGGGCGGCCGACGACGATGACGCCATCGGCACCGCGATCGCAGCAGCACTGGCGGACAGAGGGATTCATGAGGTCATTGCCCCGTCCGGCCTGCCCGCTGGCTGGCTTCCCAGCGGCCTGAGCGCACGCATCGACGACGGCACTCTCGGCGGCCGCGACCTCGACGCCATCGCGGCCGTCGTGACAGGCAGCGCCGTGGCCATCTCCGAGACCGGGACCATCGCCCTGGACGGCACCGACCTCACCGGCCGCCGCGCGATCACCCTCGTCCCCGACACGCACGTCGTCGTGGTGCGGGCCGCCGACGTCGTCCAGACCGTCCCCGAGGCGCTGCGGCGGCTCGACCCCACCCGTCCCCTGACCTTCATCAGTGGGCCCAGCGCCACCAGCGACATCGAGCTCGACCGGGTCGAGGGCGTCCACGGCCCGCGCAACCTGGTCGTGGTCCTGGCGGGCTGAGCTCGGTCTCGCAGCTACAGGCTCGCCGGCCTCGCGGGCGGCTCGCCGTGGCCCGGCATGCTCGGCACTGCGGAGTGGGGTGTCGCCGGGTCCGACCAGCGCAGCACCGCGGCCAGTCCGTCGGTCAGGTCGGGGGCGCTCTCGCCGTCCAGCAGCGTCATCCCCGCGCTGGACCCCAGCAGCGACCACACCAGCGCAGCGTCTGCGCGCACCTGCTGTGGCTCCAGCGCGCCTGCCGCAACGGCGTCCTCGCGCGACGTGCCGACCTGGAGCGGCTCCTGCCCCACCCAGAGGCTGGCCGTGGAGCCGGGGTCGTCGCGCAGCACGAGCTCCTCGATCTGCCCGCGCCGAAGGACTTCGACGACGGGCTCGAGTCCCTCGACGGCCTCCTGCTGACGGCGCAGCCGCTCGTCGAGCCGGTCGAGCAGTCTCTGCGTGCGAATCCGGCGGTGGTCGGCCAGGGCCTGCCTGACCGCCTCCTCCTCGGCGGAGGCAGAGGTGCCGGCGGCCCGCCCACCCGTGTTGAGCCGCACGAGGCGCTGCTTCAGCTCGTGGCTCGCGTGCTCCTCCAACGCCGCGATGGCGTTGCTGTCACCCTCGAGCAGCACCAGCTCAGGGGCATGCCGGCGCACGATGCGGTCCAGCTCCTCGGCCACGGCCGTCGCGTTGCGCTCCCAAGAGTCCTGGGCGCGGGTCTGGTACCGCTTGTGGGACCAGCCGCCGAAACCCACCTTGTGCAGGACGTCGTGGCCCCCGTTGACCTCGTGCTCGTCCTCGACGTCCCCGAGGGCGCCCACGACCTCGAGGTCGGCGCCTGCGCGGTCCACCCGCGCCACGGCATACGGGACCAGCGGCGTGAGGGCACGAACCACGGGCATGAGGTCCGGGACGGCGCCGAAGGCGGCCTCCTCCTTGACGGGGCGCCCTGGCAGGAGCAGGTCGAGGACGACCTGGTCACCGGAGGACACGAGCACGCGGGTGCGCTCGCCGCCGCGGCCGGTCGGCTCCAGTGCGCGCTGCCGCAGCGCCTCGACGGCCTGCGGGGGCGCACCGAGGGACTCGAGCTCGCGGGACTGGTCGGCCCATCGCAGCTCCAGCTCGTCGCCCGTGGCGCGGTCGACTCTCGTGGCGTCGACGCAGACCGAGGCATAGGGGGCCTGGCTGTCCATCACGGGCTTGAGCAGGTCGAGCAGCATCCGAACCTCCGTCGGCGCCCAGCCACGGACCCTCACCCCCGGAGGCGCCTCACAGCATCTTGACCCAGCGGAAACGCCGGGGCAACCAGCGCCCGACGGGCACCCCCTGTGGCGGCTACGCGGGGCCGCTTTGGCGGGAGATCCCGGGGTCGAGCTCGTCGGGGCGCACGTCCTGGGAGAACAGCACGATGGCGAGACGCTCGCGCACCAGGTCGACGTCACCGCCCCACGGCTGGGTCGAGTGCTCCACCACGAGCTCGGCCAGCCGCTCGATCTCCAGCTCGGTCTCGCGGGCGCGCACCTCGAGCAGGAGGCGGGCCTCGTCCGGGGAGACGGTGAACGCCACGCTGAGGATGCCCTTGGCCTGCTCCGTGGCAACCCCCTCCACGAAAGGCTCCTCACGTCCCCGGCTGAACGCGCTCGGCGAGTCCCCGGCCATCGCCCAACCTCCCAGATCAGTTCCCCGGCCTCACAGGTGTCGACGCCTCGCGTCACCTTACGCACAGCGGCGCAAAAGGCAAGACCGGGTGGTCCTCGCCCCGGTACCCGTGACGGAGGCCGGCGCCCTCCAGTCTTAGTCCCACCCCTCACTCTCCTGACGCATGGCCCGACGGGCCGGTTTACGTCAGCCGTCGGATGTGTGCTGCGTCAGGGCTTGGTTGAGTGTCGTTAACCCAGCGTTAGCCCGTTAGGCACTGCCATGACCGGTGTCTCAGGGGGAAGGCACAGCGGGGAGGGACTTCGGATGCCACATGTTCTCGTCACAGGAGCCGCAGGCTTCATAGGGAGCCACGTCTGCGAGGCACTGCTCGGCCGTGGTTACGCGATCCGGGGCCTGGACGCCTTCACCACGTTCTACGACCCCAGCCGCAAGCACCAGAACATCGCCGGACTGGTCACCGACCCGTGCTTCGAGCTCGTGGCGGACGACCTCCTGACGGCCGACCTGCACGCCGCCCTCCAGGGCGTCGACGCGATCGTGCACCTGGCGGGCGAGCCAGGTGTCTCCACGTCGTGGGGGCCCTCCTTCGCACGCTACGTCGACCGCAACGTGCTGGCGACGCAGCGGCTGCTCGAAGCGGCCTGCGACACCGGTGTCGACCGGTTCGTGTACGCCTCGAGCTCCTCGGTCTACGGGGGCGAGGCGGATGCGCTGTCGGCGCGGGGCGAGCCCCGGCCGTTCAGCCCGTATGGCGTGAGCAAGCTGGCAGCCGAGACCCTTGTGGGGGCCTACGCGCTCAGCCACGGCCTGAGCACCGTGTCACTGCGCTACTTCTCGGTCTACGGCCCGCGTCAGCGTCCCGACATGGCTGCGCACCGCTTCATCGAGTCCCTCCTGGACGGACGTCCGCTGACGGTCTTCGGTGACGGCAGCCAGGTCCGCGACTTCACGTACGTCGCGGACGTGGTGGAGGCCACCATCCGCGCCCTGTCGGCCGACCTGCCGCCCGCCGCTGTCCTGGATGTCGCCAGCGGCAGGCCAACCGCGGTGAGCGCGCTGATCGCCCAGCTGAACGACCTGATGGGCGTGGAGCCCGCCGCAGTCCAGCAGTGCGACGAGCGTCGGGGCGACGTGCCCCGTACCGAGGGGAACGTGCTCACAGCGCGCGAGCACCTGGCCTGGTCGGCGGCCACCGACCTGCGCACCGGCCTGACGCGCCAGCTCGAGTGGCACGCGGCCCTGCGGGTCCCGATGGGCGTCCACGACCGATCTCTGCTGCCCTCCGTGGGGGGGTGAGCATGGGTGCACAGTCCGGGGGCCCGAGGCTGCTGATCTACTCCCAGGACGGCCTGGGCCTGGGTCACCAGCGAAGGACCACGCTGCTGGCGGCCGAGTTCCTCGCCGCGGAGCCGAGCGCGAGCGTGCTCACCATCTGTGACTCGCCTGTGGGGCAGTTCTTCTCGACGGCCGCCGGCCACGAGCACCTGAAGCTCCCATCCGTGCGGAAGGTGGGACCTGGCCACTGGACCCCGGTCTCGCTCTCCATGCCGTTCACCGACGTCCTCGCGGTGCGCAAGGAGATCATCAGGGCCACAGCTCTCAGCTTCAGGCCCGATGCCATGCTCGTGGACCACATGCCGCACGGGGCGATGGGCGAGCTGGTCCCTGCTCTCGAGGCGCTCGAGGGCCGGGGGGTCCGGACGGTGCTGGGGCTGCGGGACATCCTGGATGCGCCGGCGACCATCCGACAGCGGTGGCACCTCGAGGGCGCCTTCGAGGCCGTGGAGCACTACTACGACGACGTGCTGGTCTACGGTTCCCGGCACGTGTTCGACGTGGCGGCCGAGTACGGCTGGCCGGCCGCCATCAGCAGCCGGCTCCAGTACTGCGGCTACATCTGCTCGCCCGCACCGCTCGCCCCTCGTGAGCGCCTCCGGAACCGGTACCTTCGCGATGACCCGGATGCGGCCCTCATCGTCGCCATGGCAGGAGGCGGCGCTGACGGCTCCCGGCTCTTCGAGACCCTCGTCCGGTCGGTGCCACAGCTGCTCTCCTCGCAGCGCTGCGTGGTGCTCGTGGTGACTGGCCCCTTCCTTCCCGCCGAGGAGCGGGCCAAGCTGAAAGGGCTCGCCCGCGACCTGCCCGTCGTGCTGCGCGAGAGCGTGCCCGATGCCGTCGCCTACCTCGACGCCGCCGACCTGGTCGTCGCCATGGCCGGGTACAACACGACCGCCGAGATCCTCAGCCTCGGGAAGCGTGCCCTGCTGGTGCCCCGCTCCGGGCCCAGTGCCGAGCAGCGGCTCAGGGCAAGCGGATTCGCGGAACGCGGCTGGGTGCACTGGTTGTCGCCGGACGAGCTCTCCGAGACGACTCTGGCGGAGGCCATGTCTTCGGTGCTGGCCTCGCCACCCCCGGTGGTCACGGACCGCCCTGACCTGCGGGGCCGCCAGCGGGCCGTGGAACATCTCCTGGCCAGGGGTGCCCAGGTGTTCCCCATCCCTGCCCACGAGGACCGCGCCCCCTCCGCCGGGCTGATGAGCGGCGAGGCATAGGCGTGATGCCTGCGGCACTCGAGGGTGTGCCCTCCCCCGCGATGGTGCGCGAGGTCGTCAGCGGCCGGCTCGGGACGACCGCAGCCGCCCAGCTGCTCGGCGATCCGCTGCGCCACGGCGCCGCGGAGGCGCTGGCGCCGGGCCTGCTCGGCGAGGAGCGCCACACCCCGGAACTGGTGCGGAGCAAGTTCAAGCCCGGGCGCAGGCTCACGGGCTACTACCGGCTCGGGCCGGCCGAGAGCCCAGCAGAGCGGCACCTGGCCGTGTACTGGCACTCGGGACCGATCGGCCCCGGGGGCAGAGCCGTGACCGCGCTGGCTTCGCCCGCTGATCCCGCCATGCCGCAGCTGGTCCGGCTCAGCGACCCCGGCTACCTCGCCGGCCTGGCCGCCCACCTCGCGGGACGGTCCGGCCTCTCGTCGGCGCCGTTGCGTGTCACCACGATTCGCTACCGGCCAGGCCAGCGCCACGTACTGCGTGCCAGCGCAGGACCGGGCGAGCTGGACGTGATCGTCAAGACGGACCGTGACATCTCCGGCGCCCGGGCGGCATACGTGGCCCGAAGTCTGGGCGTGCTCCTGTCGGAGCGGTGCCCGGGAGCTGTGGTGGCCGAACCCCTCGGGTTCTCGGCCCGGGATGGCGCGTCGCTGTGGCACCGCGCCCAAGGAGCCCCGCTGTCGGAGCTCATCACCCGGGACCCGGCCAGCGCCGAGCGGCCCGTGGCCCTGGTCGGCCGGGCACTGCGCGTCCTGCACGACCACGCGCTGGGCTCGCGGAGCCTGGGCGTCAGCGAGGTCCTCGGCCCGCACGACGTCACCGCAGAGGCCGCGGCCACGCTGCGGGCCGGCGAGCACATCCGCGTCCTCCTGCCTGCCGTGGGACGGGCCTACGACGCCCTGGTAACCACCGCGGTCAGGAGCTCCCAGGGCGGAACCAACCGCGGCCCGACCTTCCTCCACGGGGACCTCAAGTGCGACAACCTCCTGGTCGACGGCGAGCAGGTCCGCATCCTCGACCTGGACCGGTGCAGCCGGGGCGACCCGGCCCTGGACCTGGCCAAGTTCCTCGCGGACCTGTGCTGGTGGAGCCCGGCCCCGAAGCAGGGGTCCACCGAGCTCACCCGGGCCTTCCGTGACGCGTACGGCGAGAGCGCCGACGACCGCTGGCGCCGCGCCGCGGTACTCGCCTCGCTGTTCCAGCTCAAGTTCGCGGCACGCCGGTATGCCGTGCACGACCCCCTGTGGGCCACCCGGGTCCGCGACCAGGTGGGGACCGCGGCGACGACACTCGCCGCTGCGTCGGGAGTGCGATGACGACGTCTCTGGACCTCGACGCGCGCGCCGCGAACTGGCTCGCCAAGCTGGACCCCGCGCTGGCGCAGCTGGCACACGCCCTGCCACCGGTCTCGGCAGGCGGTCAGTGGCTCCTGCACGACGCGCGCTGGACGCCCGGCCAGGGGTGCCGCCTCGCCTACCGCTCCCCCGCCTCGGCACCGGCGCCGGTGTTCCTCGACGTGAACGTCACCCCGAGCGGCTGGGCGCACCGCGACTACCGCGACGACGACATGCTGCCGGGTCTGGCCTCGGCCGCCGACCCCGCCGCGGTCGCCGCCCTCCTCGGGACGCTGGACGGTGAGGCCGTCGAGCAGTGCTGGGTCGAGCCGGTGAGGTACCGCCCGGCCTCACGGTGCGTCCTGCGCTACCGCGTGCGTACGGCGTCCCGCGAGACGGCCCTCTTCGCCAAGGTCTTCCAGGCAGGCGAGTTCGCCGCGCTCTCCCCCGTGATCACCTCGCTCGCCGACCGGGCCGGTGCGCCGGAGCTGGTGCCGGAGGTGGTGGCGCTGTGGCCGCAGCTGCAGGCCGTCCTGCTGCGGGCCGTCCCCGGCCGCTCCGCCTCGTCGGTCCTCTCCGACCCCCGGGTGCCGGCGGCCGAGCGACTCGCGGTCGCCCGCCGGGTCGGACGCCTCCTGGCCCAGTTCCACCAGCAGAGTGGGATCGAGGCGCCGTCGTGGTCGGCCGCTGACCAGCTCGCTGGCCTCGCCGACTCGATGGCTGCGGCCGACTGTGCCGACGGACGGCTCGCAGCGCACTACCGCTCGGTTCTGGAGCTGCTCGCCGTCGCCCCTCCGACAGAGTCGCACCCGGTCCTGGCTCACGGGGCGTTCCGGGCCGGCCAGGTGGTGCTCGGCGACGACGGCCACCTGACGGCCCTGGACATCGACGGGATCTGTCACAGCGACCGCGGGCGCGACCTGGGCAACGTCCTCGCCTACCTGATGTGGCAGGGGGTGCGACAGCCGCAGCAGCGCCACGCGATGGACGAGGCGGGACGCGCCATCCTCTCGGCCTACGAGGAGGTGGCGGGGCCCCTGGACGGGCCGTCCCTGGACTGGTGGCGGGCGGCTGGGCTCCTCCAGGTGGCGGCACGGCGGTTCCGTCGCCTGGAGACGCGGGACTGGACTCTCACCCCCATCCTGGTGGAGCGGGCAGCCGAGCTCCTGAGACCGCCTCGGACGCGGCAGGCTCCGCACGCTGCGGCTGACCTGCTCGACCCCCGCTGGATGTCCGGGGTGCTCCGGGTCGCCCTGGCCCCGGCACAGCGGTCCGCGGACCCACTGCAGGTGGAGACCGCCGAACAGCTCTCGCCCTCCTCGGGCCGCCGCGCCGTGATCCGCTACCGGGTCCGCGGCCTGGACGGGCCAGACCCTGCCACGGTGGTGGGCAAGGTCTTCGCTGAGCCGCAGCGCGCGCAGCTGGTCTATGAGCACCTGCGCGTGCTGTCCGACGCCCTGCCCGCCACGCAGGGGCTCGGTGTCCCTGAGCCGCTCGCCCTGCTGCCCGAGCGCGGCCTGGTGGTCTACCGCCACGGCGAGGGGACCCCGCTGAGCGCGATCCACGACCCTGCCGAGGCTCTCCGGGGTGTCCGGGCGGCGGCCAGGTGGCTGGCGCAGCTGCACTCCTCTGAGGTCGCCCTCCCGCGCAGGGTCGACCTCGCCCAGGAGGTCAAGACCACCCGCGAGTGGGCCGAGCTGATCGCCAGCATCTACCCCTGGGCGGCGGCGCAGTCCCGATGGGTCGCCGACCACTGGGCGGCCCAGGCGGCAGCCCCCCGGACAGGAAGGGCCGTGCCACTGCACCGCGACTTCCACCCGGGCCACGTGCTGGTCGGTGACCGCACCTGCGTCATCGACCTCGACGAGGCACGCCAGGGCGACGCGGCCTTCGACATCGCCCACTTCTGCGCGTATGTCGAGCTGCTCATGGGCGTGGCTGCCGACCACGGGTCAGAGGGCACGCAGCCGGCCGCCTCCCTCGTGTCGGCCTTCGTCGAGGAGTACGCCGCAGCCACGGGGTGGGCGGATGGCGGCTCCGTGGCCGGGTTCACGGCCTACACCTGGCTGAAGATCGCCAAGCAGTGGGCCACCGCGGCCGGTCCCTGCAGGGGCGCGTCCGCGGAGCAGCGTCTCGAAGGGGTCTCCGATGCGCTGGGGAGGGGCGAGTCGTGTCTGAGCGGGTGATCTACGTCGTGCGCAGCTGGCCGAGGCTGTCACAGACGTTCATCGTCAACGAGGTGCTGGCACTCGAGCGCCTCGGCGTGGACCTGGCCATCTTCAGCCTGGTGCGGTCGGGCGAGACCCTGGTCCAGCCCCAGGTCGCCGAGGTGCGGGCCAGCGTGACCTACCTGCAGGACCGCGCCGGGGAGCCGCTGTCGGTCCGGACCAGGGCGGCCCTGAGTGTCCTCGCCCTCTCGCCGCGACGCTTCCTGCGCACGCTTCTGCTCAGCCTGGCGCGACCCGGACTGGCCGCGGGCTACGGCGAGAAGTCGACCATGGCGTGCTTTGCCGACGCGGTCGCGGTCGCTGCGGCTGCCACGCGGATGGCCCGCAGCGGCGAGCCCGCCAGCCACGTCCACGCCCACTTCGCGCATGACCCCGCGCTGGTGGGCCTGCTGGCCGGCCGCCTGCTCAGCCTGCCGTTCAGCTTCACCGCGCACGCCCGGGACCTGCTGCAGATCCCGGCGGGCAGCCTGGCGGCGCGGGCCCGCGAGGCCGAGGCCGTGGTGACCTGCTGCCAGGCCAACGCCGACTACATCCGCTCGACCGTCCCCGCGGCCGCCCGGCCGCCCGTGATGGTCATCCACCACGGCGTCGAGCTCGAACGCTTCGCGCCGGTCCCCCGGGGGCCTGCCAGCGCCGTCCCCACCATCACCTCGATCGGCAGGCTGGTGGAGAAGAAGGGGTTCGAGGACCTGCTGCGGGCCCTGGCCACCCTGCGGGACAGGAAGGTTGGCTTCCGCTGCCGGATCTACGGTGAGGGGCCGCTGCAGGAACGGCTGTCCCGGCTGCGGGACAGCCTCGGGCTGAGCGAGCAGGTCGGCCTCATGGGCGCCAGGGACAGCGACGAGGTCGTGGCCGCGCTGGCCACCACCGATGTCTTCGCGCTGACGCCCACGGTGACCGACGACGGCGACCGCGACGGCATACCCAACGTTCTCGTGGAGGCCATGGCCTGCGCCCTGCCCGTGGTCACCACGGCGGTGGGCGGCATTCCCGAGCTGGTCGAGAACGGGGTCAACGGCGCTCTGGTGGCGCCGGATGACCCTGACGCTGTCGCCGATGCCCTGCAGCAGCTTCTCGACGACCCCAGCCTGCGGTCCCGGCTGGGTGCCGCGGCGCGGGTCGGCGTCGAGGACGCGTACGACGTCGACAAGGCAGCCCGCCGGCTCAGGGACGTCTTCCATCCCCGCGCCGGCGCCGAGCTGGAGAGCGCGCCATGCTGACCGCTGCGCCGGCCTCCGTCTCCGAGCGGTTCGGGGAGGCACTCAGGCCCGGGGTCATGGGGCCGAGGCTGGCCGCGGCACAGGGCGGTATGCCGGGAGCGTGCCATGTCCTCGACGCCAAGTTCGAGCCGGGAGTCCGCGCGGTGCTCCTCTACGAGCAGGCCGGAAGGCTGCTGCGCGGCGACCTGGTGCCCGACGGTGGCTCCGGTGCCGAGCCGGCCCGGATGGTCGAGCCCGGAGTGCTCGTCTCGCCCTTCCCGCACGACCCCGAGCTGCCGTCGCTGCCGAGCGTCATGGACCCCGCCTGCCTGGGCCGCGCCATGGCTCGTGCACTGTCGGAGGCCGGAGCGGGACCCATGGGCCGCGCACCGCGCAGCCGGATGCGGCTGCTGCGCTACCGCCCTGGGAAGCGCGTGACCCTGCTCGTTGCCCAGGGGCCGCAGCCCCCGGCCTACGTGGCCAAGGCGTACCACAGCGCCGCCAAGGCGGCGGCTGTGGTGGAGGAGGCGCCCATGCTCCAGAGCGCGACGACCTCCGCCGGCACGCTGTCGTTCGCCCCCCTCGTCGGCTTCGTCCCCGACCTCGCCCTGGTGGTGCAGCAGCGTGTGGCGGGAACACCGCTCGACCTCCTGCTGCGCAGCCCCGACAGCAGCCCGCCGGCGCTGCGGCAGGGTCTGGACCGGGCAGGGCGGGCGCTCGCCCAGCTGCACGCGACCGCGGTGCCGAGCCGGCGCCAGCGGTCCGTGGAGGCAGAGCTCCTGCGCTTCGGCGAGCGCGCCTCCCGCATCTGCACCGTCGACCCCGACCTGGGGCGCGCGGCAGCCGACCTCGCGGAACGACTGATGAGGACCCTGGAGCAGATGCCACCCGCGCACACTGGAGTCGTGCACGGAGACTGCAAGCCCAGCCAGTTCCTCATCACGGAGCGCGGCGTCGTCCTGCTCGACCTCGACCACGTAGGCATCTCGGACCAGGCCGCCGACGTCGGCACCTTCCTGGCGACGCTGCGCCAGCAGGACGTCCGCCACACCCTGGCAGGGCGGTCGGGCAGACCCTC
>DASULG010000379.1:0-4942 GCA_036278335.1 Pedococcus sp. | reverse complement strand
CGATCTCGGGAACGGTCAGACCGCCGACCATGCGCAGCGTCAGCGCCACGCGGGTCTCCATCGCGAGCGCCGGGTGACAGCAGGTGAAGATCAGCCGCAGCCGGTCGTCGTCGATCGCGCCGAGCGGCTCGGGCGGGGTGTCGTCGAACACCATCTGCGCCTCCTTGTGCTTGTCGTCGCGCTTGTGCTCGCGCCGGAGCCGGTCGATGGCCTTGTGCTTGGCGGTAGTGGTCAGCCAGGCACCGGGGTTGGGGGGTATGCCGCCGGCCGGCCACCGCTCGACGGCGGTCGCGAACGCCTCTGCCGCAGCCTCCTCGGCGATGTCGAGGTCTCCGAAACGCCTGGTCAGGGCGGCGACCACCCGTGCCCACTCCTCGTGGTGGGCCCGTGTGATCGCCTCCCGGACGTCGACCACGCTCACAGGAACGGCCGCACCTCGATCTTGCGGTTGCAGGCCTTCGACCCCTCGGTGGCGAGCTTCAGGGCGACGTCGAGGTCGTGAGCCTCGAGAATCCAGAAGCCCGCGAGGAACTCCTTCGACTCCACGAACGGCCCGTCGGTGAACACCGCCTCGCCACCCCGGTTGTCGACGACGGTGGCGGCGCGGGGCGACGCGAGGCCGCCGGCAAAGACCCAGTGGCCTTCGGCCTGGAGCCGGTCGTTGAACGCGTCGATGGCCGCCATCTCGGACGGGGTGGCGAGGCCGGGCTGGTCGTGGATCACGGAAACCAGGTACTGCATCTCGGATCATCTCCTGTGGTTCCGGGGCGCCCCTCGTAGGCAGCCTCTCACCAGTGCTACGAACACCTCTGCCCCGATCCGACACCGTCGCCCGCATTTCCTTCAAGGACCTTCTGGGCGGAGTGAGGCGTGCCCGTCGGCATGAGCGGGCATGGTGGTGGTGGGCGCCGACGCACGTCTGCGGTCGGGGTAGCCTCGCGAACGCTGTCGCAGGTGACAGCCGCTCACAGGTGGGCAGCGTCGAGCGCCGCTTGGAGGCTGGTCTGGTAGCCCTCGCTGGTGTACGTGGCGCCGCTCACCAGGTCGATGTTCGCCGACTGCGCCCTCAGCGCCTCACGGCGCAGGATCGGCTCTGCGCTGGCACTGATCTCGACCGAGGTGGGCGAGCTGTCGGTCAAGTGGACCGCTGTGACGTTGGTGATCTTGTTGCCCAGCAACGAGACCCGCACCCGCACGTTGCCGTACGGGGTTTGGACCAGGGCACCCGTGGCACTGCGCCGGGGTGGCGGTGCGGACGTGGTGGTGGCACCCTTCACCCCGTTCCCGGCGGGGCGGGTGGCCCGGCCCGCGGAGGAAGGCGCACCGGTCCCGGGCGCGCCCGCCGGCGAACCGGAGGCTCCGGACACGACGTGGATGGCCTGGGCATCCTGCGGGCCGGAGCGCTGCCCGGCGTGCCAGCTCGCGACGAGGACCACCCCTGCGGCCGCGACGGTGCCGAGGGCGGTGAGGGCTCTCACCAGCTGAACCTTTCGTCGTGGATGTTCAGGCGCGGCACGCCCGCCTTGAGCAGGCTGGTGTGGACGAGGTCCATCCACACGACAGGACCGCACAGGTAGACGTCGCACTGCCGCGGGTCGGGGAGCAGGCGGCGCAGCCGCTCTGCGTCGTCATGCCCGCGCTGCCCTCCGGGGAACCACGAACCGGCTACGGGGGGACCGGTCAGCAGGTGGAGCGTATGTCCCTCGGCCCGGGTGAGCTGTTCGAGCTCGGCACGGAGCGCGAGCTGGTCCTCAGCGTTGGCGCGGTAGGCGATGGTGATGTCCCCGGGCCGGGTGGCCGGGTCCGCCGCGAGCTCTTCCGCGAGCGCACGGATGGGCGTGATCCCGATCCCGGCAGCGATGAGGAGCACCCTGCGACGGGTGCGCCGGGCCGTCGTGAACGCGCCGTACGGGCCCTCGATGAGCACCCTCGTGCCGGGTCGCAGGTTTGCCAGCGCCCGCGAGTGGTCACCGAGGTCTCGCACCGTGAGGCGCAGGTGGTTCTGCTTGGGCATGCTGGACAGCGACCAGGGGTGGGCGAACGCGCGCAGCCCCGGCGCGTTGAACCGCCAGTTGAAGAACTGGCCGGCCCGTGCGTCGAGCGCCTCGAGCTGACGCCCCCGCACCCAGACCGACCAGACTCCGGGCGCCTCCTCCACCACGGCCTCGACGCGCAGCCGGTGCCGCAGCGACCGGCAAACGGGTACGAGGAACCGCCACCAGGCGATGCTCCCGGCGACCAGCAGGTACAGGCCCAGCCAGTAGGCGCGGACGGCGGGGGAGCGGCTGAGGTCGGAGCCGATCGACAGCTGGTGTGGGATCGACAGGGCGACCGCCGCGTATGCCGTGAGGTGCACCAGGTGCCACCGCTCGTAGCCCATGGCACGCATCGCCAGCCGCACCGAGGTGACCGCGATGACGACCAGCAGCGCTGTCGCCGCGAAGGCGGTGAGCATGTCGGGGACGGTGCGGAGCATGACGAACGGCTCCACCACGGAAGCGAACCACGCGCTGCGGTGGTCGCGCGCGGCATACCCCAGGACGAGGGTCTCCATGTGCACGAGCACGAGGGGGACGGTGATGCGACCGAGCACCCGGTGCGCCTTCAGGGCGCGGTCCGTGCCGTAGACCCGGTCGACCCACGGCACCCGTGCCGCCAGCAGGAGCTGGATGAGCAGCAGGTCGACGGCGACGAGCCCGGTGGCCCGGCCGATCGAGATGAGGGCGGTCGACCAGCCGCCGGAGACGAGGTCGTGGCTGCCACCGCTGCGGAAGAACAGCGCCAGGACGAGGACCAGGCTCGCCACGGCGAACACCTCGAGGAGGTCACCGACCCGTCGCCGCCAGGACAGGTGGCTGCGACCCAGCCGGCGGGGGTCGTGGCGCGGGCCAGGCAGCTGGCGCAGGTGTGCCTCGGAGGAGCGCGTCGGCACTGATGTCATGTCGCCATGGTGCCGGGGGCTTCTCAGAGACTTATGGGACCTCCGTGCCACGATTGTGGGTGTGAGGGAACGCCCGAGGCTGCTGCTGGTGGAGGACGACAACAATCTGTCCGGCATGCTCGTGCAGCTGTTCGGCGAGGAGGGCTACGACGTCACACTTGCCCGGGACGGTCAGGACGGGCTGCACCAAGGTCTCGTCGGCGAGTTCGAACTCATGGTCGTGGACCGCGGCCTCCCGGCCATCGAGGGTGTCGACCTCGTGAGCCGCCTTCGCTCCCGCGGGATCGGCGTTCCTATCCTCGTGCTCACCGCGCGGAACGCGACGATGGACCGCGTCGAGGGGCTCGACGCGGGTGCACAGGACTACCTCGGGAAACCGTTCGACATCGAGGAGCTCCTGGCCCGCCTGCGTGCCATGCTCCGCCCGACCTCGGCGCTGGCAGACGAGCTGCCTATCGGGACGCGCCGCCTGGTCCTCGCCCAGAATCTCGTCGTCGGTGACGGTGAGGCGCCGGACGTGACGCTGTCCCCGCGCGAGGCCGAGCTGCTGGCCGCGATGGCGCGCCACCCCAGACGGGTCTTCACCCGGGATGAGCTGCTGGCTCGAGTCTTCGACGGGGCAGAGACGCCCGGCGCCGTGGACACCTACGTCCACTACCTGCGCCGCAAGCTCGGCACAGGTGTCGTGGATACCGTCCACGGAGTCGGCTACCGGCTCGGGTCGGCATGAGGTCCGGCCGCGACCCGCTGCTCCTGCGCCGAGCCGCCTGGTCGGTCGCCGCGCAGACGGCACTGGCGGTGGCCCTCGTCGTCCTGGTCGTCGCGTCCGGCGTCGTCCTGCTCTTCAGCCACCAGCAGGCCAGCGAGGCCAGGGATCTTGTCCGAAGCGCGGCCGCCACGGCCGACGACGTCAACGACCCCCCGGAGGGGGTCTGGCTGGTCCGCCTGCAGGGCGGTTCCCGAAGAGCCAGCGCGGGATCTCCCGAGGCCGTCGTGGCCTCGCCGCAGCTGGACAGCGCCGCGCCGGGATCGCTGGCCGTCGACACCGCAGACGGCCAGCTGACGGCGTGGGTGGCAGACCGTGGGGGTGCCCGCTACGTCGCGGTCTACGACCAGTCCAGGCACAGCGCCGAGGAGCACCGGCTCGTGGTGTCCACCGTGGTGGCCGGGCTGGTCGGCGTCCTGCTCGCGGGCGCCATCGGGCTCGTTGTCGGGCGGCGAGCGGTCCGGCCCCTGGGTGAGGCCATGGAGCTGCAGCGGCGGTTCGTGGCGGACGCCAGCCACGAGCTGCGCACCCCGCTCGCGGTGCTCCACACCCGCGCCCAGATGGTGCGACGGCACCTGCCCCAGGAAGCCTCCCCGCGGCTGAGGGGCGAGGTCGACCAGCTCGTCAGCGACACCGGGTCGCTCGGCGAGGTGGTCTCAGACCTGCTGCTCGCGGCCCAGCTCGAACACGCGGACGTGCCGTCCAGCGACGTCGACCTGACGCGTGTCGCTCGGGACGTCGTGGCGAGCATGCGCCCGTACGCCGAGGAGGCAGGCGTGCGTCTCGAGGTCGCCGCGGCGGCAGAGTCACCCGGCGATCTGGTCGTCAAAGGGGCGCCGACGGCGCTACGCCGCGCGCTGACCGCCTTGGTCGACAACGCGATCGCGCACTCCGAGCGGGGCACCGTCGTCCGGGTCATGCTGCACGCCGATCCGGGAACCGGGTCCGGCGACGCGGACCCGGACACTCCGGTTCAGGTGACCGTCCACGACGAGGGCGAGGGGCTGGACCCCGCAGACGCCACCATGCTGCGGCAGCGGTTCGCCCGTGGCGCGTCGACCTCGACGAGTGGGGGCCGTCGCTTCGGGCTCGGCCTGGCGCTCGTCGACGAGGTGGTGCGGGCCCATCACGGCCGACTCGAGATCACCGGCGTGCGCGGCCAAGGCTCGTCGTTCACCATGGTCATCCCCCGGCAGGGTACGGACGAGCGCCGGTAGCCGGCGCACTCCTCGCCC
>DASULG010000378.1:0-23840 GCA_036278335.1 Pedococcus sp. | reverse complement strand
CGGACGGGGAGCAGAACGTCGGGGCGGCCGGGGACGGCGAAGGTCCGTACGCCAATCGCAGCGCGGTCGACGGAGGCGGCGAAGCCGTTCTGGCTAGCTGCCATCGATGACCTCTCCGTGCTCGCAGATGTCCTCGGGGGGCTCGGGGCCGGGGTCGTCGACCTCGACCAGCTCGACCGGTTCGAGATCCTCCGGCCCCAGTGGACAGTCGGTCATGGGCTCCTCCTCACTGGGGGCGACAACCGAGGGCGGCATAGCCCTGGTTGATCACCGCGTATGCCTCACGGCGCTGTTGACGCTCCTCTTCGGTGATCTGGGTGCTGGTGACCGCGCGGTTCTCCAGAGTCCGGAACGTCTCGTACAGCGGGCAGAGGACCTGGTTGCTGGTGCGGTCCTGCACCTCGCTGAGGCGCGCGTTGACGGCCCGCTGGTTGGCGATCAGGAAGACCGAAACCACGGCCAGGACCAACACCAGAATGAGGCCAACCACCGTGGCGGTCATCACCCGTTTGATGTGCGCCTGGCTGACAGTCAGCGCCTGGACCGACTCGGCGAGGTTGCCCACCGACCGCGACAGGGACTCTGCGCGGGCGGTCAGGTTCGGGTCAGGCATCGGTACCATCCTCATGGTTGACGATCAGCTCGGCGCGCAGCTCGGCGGTGAACTCCCTTAGTTCGGCGAGGGTCCGCTCCAGTGCCGCGAGAAGTGCACCGGATTCGTGCAGAACCTTGCCGCTCTCAACCGCGCGGCTCATCGCCGATCACCCCTTTCATGGACCGGGTGTCGCGCCGCGCCAGCTCCGTGCGCAGCAGATCGATGTAGGAGTCCAGCTTTCCCACCGCATCGGCCAGGTCGTCACGCACGCGTTGCGAGTTGCTCAGCATCGATTCGATGCGTTCCCATCGATGGGCCGTCACGAGATTCCGCCTTTTCTGCGGGATTCCTGAAGCACTTCACTGATTGTTTTGGTCGCCTCACTCAGGACTGGGACGATCTTGTCCTGAATCATGTCGTTGAGCCGGCGCACCTCGGCCTCCATCCGGTCGGCGCGCTGGCGCTCCAGGTCGTGGGCCCGGACTTCGCGTTGGAACAGGACGCGGACCGCGTAGATGGCGCCGAGCAGGATGGCACCGATGGCCCCGTACTGGTAGAGGACAGTTGCGTTCTGTGCGGCCTGGGCAAGGAGGATGGGGGCTAACACGGCCGACTCCTTGCTGCTAGGCGACTTTCCCCAATGCGATCCAGCCGCCCGGCGTCTTGGCGATGATCACGACGTCACCGTTGACTGGCGTCCAGGTGCTGAGTCGGGGAATGGTGATGGACGCGCCGCCCAGGGTGGTGACGGTGACCTTGTTGCCGGGGACTGCGCTGACCTGGCCGGTGCAGAACAGTTGGCTGGCCTCGGCGAGCCGAGCATCAATGGCGAACTCTGGCTTCATCCGATCTCCGATGGCAGCTCTAGCGAGCGGGTGGTCAGCCGCTGGGCTTCCATGGGGCTCAGCGGGATCGTGACGGTGTCAACGATGTGGTCGGCGTGGTGCTCACCGTCGTGGATATGGACCACGTCGCCCGCGTCGAGTGCGGGGTTGGTGATCAGGCTCAGGGCGATGCTGCCGTGCATGCCGATGGTGCGAGCCAGCAGCGCCTCTGCGGCGGTGGTGCACTGCGGCACCGTGGTGAGCAGGTTGGAGACGAAGAACCGGGTTTTGACGCCGAACGCGCCGCCGATGTAGGTCGGCGAGGTGGGGTCGGTGTCGGAGACGGTGGCGGTAACCGGCGCCGTGCCGTCGCTGCGCTGTCCGGAGGCGACAACGCGGTTGTAGGTGAGTTCCCGGGTGGTCTTCTCGTCCATCGAGATGACCGTGCCGGACTCCCCGACCGACACTGCCCACACTGGACCGGAGGTGACCACGGGCTGCGGCCGGATGGAGAAGTTGCCCAGGGGGTCGGCGAACACTTCGGCGCCAATGGCGTCGGCGAGTTTCTCGACGCCGTCTGCCCATCGTTCCTTCTCAATCTCGATCACCGGCGCCACCATGGTGGAGCCGGTGTAGTCGGTGACGGTCACCGTGGGCAGCACCTCGGTGATCAGCCGCCGGATCTCGGCGACCACCGTGGCGCTGGTGACTGTCTGGGTGGGAGCGTCGAACCGGGCCTGGGCGACCTTCACGCTGCGGTCGGCGAGCTTGACGGTAAACGCACCCGAGCCGCCGTCCGTGCTCGGCCGGGTTCGTTCCACGTCGGTGATCACGCCACGGATCACCGGGACCCACTCGGTGCCCTGCCCGGGAATAACGATGCCGTACTCCACGAACAACTCCGAGCCCAGCGGCGAGAGGATGGCCAGCGGGTCGGCGGGCCAGTACGCGGGGTCGGCGATGCTCAATGTCGCACTGCGACGGATCTGGCTGGTGGCGTCCACGGTGATCGTTCCGGTGACGACCGGGATTCCGGAGACGCTGCCCAGGGACGGCGTGTAGGCGGTGGCACGCACGTCGATGTCGTGGTCGGCGACCAGCATGTTGTGCGCGGCGGTGCTCATGGGCCACATACGAAGCTCCTCGCGCTAGAGCACCGGGGGGACGTCGACCTCGGTCACCTCGGCGGAGATCGTGACGTTTTCCTGCCACGCCTTGAAGTCACCCCGGTCCTCGGTGACGAGACCGATCGCCAACCACATCGGGGCGGGGTAGCCGAAGTCGACGGGGAGGCGTAGCAACAGCGGCATCGGCTGGTCCATCAACGCCAGTAGTGCGTCACGCTCGGCGAAGGACAACGTCACGAAGTCCAGGGTGCCGGTCGGCGCCTGGCGTCTGGCCGAGGAGACGACCTTGGGTCGCGACGCGCCAATGGGCAGGAAAATACCCTGCTCGACGGCGCGCTCCAGGACGGGAACGCGGGCCAGCTCGACCTTGACGGGCTGGCCAATCAGGAGGGGGTGGCTGAGCCAGGTCTGGCCGTCCGAGTTGAGGGTGACCGGGTCGCTGACCACGCGCCCGCCGGTGATACCGGGGTAGGACACCTGGTAGCGCACGATGGTGTCGAGTGGACACTCCGCGTCGAGGATCGTCTGCACCGGCGAGAGCAGCGAGCCGGACAGTCCCGTGGTGCCCAGCCACAGCCCGCCCAGGGTGCCACCGTCGAAAAAGGACCCATCGGTGGTGCCGACCTCGAAGGTGATGGCATCGAGGTCCATCTGTCCACCAGCCAGCATGCCGCCACAGGTGATTTTCAGCGTCGGGGTGACCGCGCCGGTGGGCGGGCTGACGGTGACGACGTGGCGAGTGAACTGGCCGAGGGAGGCGCTGCGCTGATCGGCAGTCAGGGTCGCCGAGGACGCGGACAGCGCGCCGCCGCCGATGTCGGTCCAGCCGATGCTGACCGTGACCGAGCTGGCCAACGTGTTGGTGCGCAACGAGAAGCCTACGGTGACCGTCCCGCCGGCCGGCGGGACCACGGTGAGCGAGGTCGGGACGGTAACGCCGTTGGAGCCCGAGCCAGCCACCTGGGCGCGCAGGACGGAGGAGCCGGCGGGAGCGCTGGCGTCGGCGAGCTGGCTCAGCGTCGGCGTGCCGGCGTCGGGGACGAACCCGTTGGTGCCGACCTCGATGGAAGGGTTGGTGACGGCGTTGCGCCGGGTGGCCGTCGTGACGATGAGGGGGTAGCCGCCGCGTACCGGGGTGCGGACACCGTCCGGGGTGATCCGGACGACCTGGAGAGTGGTGGCGTCCGGCCACCAGGCCGAGACGGTGACGATCCCGGTGTCGTCGTCGGGGTGGGCGAGCACGCCGCCGCCGGGGTAGGCCGACAGCGGGAAGCCGCCGGCCCACGCGCCGTAGGCCCACGGGTAGGCGCCGAGCTGGGCGCTGTAGGCGAAGGTGGCGGCGTCGCCGGGGATCGGCGGGGGCAGGTCGCCGATGTCGGGCGCCGGCAGGTCCGTGCCCGACCACGGCGCCTGCGCGAAGCCGGACCTACCGTAGGCCATTACGCACCAACGTATTCAACGGAAATCGTGCAGGCGTTCTCACCCGCTGCGATGGTGTTGAGCGCGCCGCCAGTGTTCTGCCAGGCTTGCGCCTCGACATACTCTCCGGCTGCCAGCGTGACGATCTTGGTGCGCATCGGGATCACGGTGTAGACACCGGCGCCGGAGGAGGCCACGTTGATCGTCGAGCCGGGCAGCACGGTGCCGCCCTTGGCCCACTGGGTGCCCCGGCTGTTGTTGGCGTTGATGTCAAAGGCAATGGCGCCAGAGAGCTGGTAGCGGCCCGCCTTGATGACGGTGATCCGGGACGGGTTGGTCACCGTGTCGTGCATGGTGTTCGTGTCGATGTCCTCGGTCGTGAAGGTCACCGAGGTGAACGTGTTGTGGGGCAGGCTTTGCGCCACCGTCTGTCGCAGCTCGACCAACGGCCCGGCCATGGACTCGATCCACGCGGTCAGCGTGCGCTCCAGGACGAGCTGCTCATCGATGACATAGCAGCGCAGCCCGACATGCCAATCCGTGGGCAGGGAGGCGCGGGTGGCGACCGGCAGCACCCCGTCGCGCAGCGTCGGCGCGGTGACCCACAGGGTGCCGGTGCCCCACGCCCGCGCCGAGGTGCCTTCCTTGCCACGGGTCACCGTGCAGGTGGTGGCGGCGGCGGTGTGCGCGCTCACCCACACGATTTCGAAGTTGCCGGTGCTGGGGTCCTGCAACGTCATCGGCACGTAGTTGGTGGTAGACAAGCTCGACGCCAACCGGGTACCGAAGTCGGTCGAGGTCAGCGTGGTGTCCGAAATAGACGCCGCGCCGGTCAGCGTGCCGAAGCTGTAGTTGGCTGGCAGGCGGTTCTCAAAGGTCACAGGATCTCCCAGTCCGATTTAGACACGTGTGCGGCGGGAAATGGCTGACCCGGTCGCGTTGTTGGCGGCCTCGATCCGCCCATCAACCTTGCCGAGGAACTCCCCGGAGTCGAGGTAGAGGTTGCCGGTGAATGACCCGCCGGCCCCACCGGAAGTCATGGCCCCCCACTGGTCTGGGGTAAGCACCGGCTCGGGGTGGCTGGTTCCGTTGTAGGCCAACGACAAACCCGGCGGGAGGTAGCCGCCGTCGTCGTACCAGTGATTGGCGTTCCAGAACGCCCACGCGCCGGCCGGGTCCTTGTAGCGCTGCTGGATGTAGCGCATGCCGGCCTCGGCCTGGAGGGTGGGGTTGGCTGTTTTTGTTGCCCCCACCGTGCGCCACGTGCTGTCCAGGAACTGGAACGCACCGAATGCCGTGGATGTCGGATTCTGCGCCAGCGGGTTCCACCCGGACTCGTGACTGATCAATGTGGACAGTGCGTCCCACTGGAACCCCTCGCCCCAGCCGTAGCGGGCGGCGACCGCGCGGACCTGCTCGGCGACCGGGCCGGTGCCACCGCCGCCGAGCCCGGCCAACGGACCCATGATCGCGGCGACGGCGGCGGCCTTGGCCGCGTCCGCCGCCTGCCCCGCGATTGCCCCAGACTGCTGGGCCATCAGGTTGCTGGCGAACAGGGTGGTGAACTGGCCGATCATCCGGTAGGTGTCGGCGAAGTACGGCGCCACCGTCCCTTCCGGGTCGAACCCGCCGAGGCCACTGAACGGGCTGCCCGGTGCGCCGAAGTTGAGGAAGCTGGAGTGGACGTGGTCCATGTGGTTGGCGGTGGGGTTGCCCCGGTCGGCCATCGCCGACCAGCCGCCACCGTCGTTGAACCGCTGCTGCCAGATCAGGTACTTGACCGCCATCCGCTGCGCGTTGGCCTGGAGGTAGCCGGCGATCCTGTTGCCCAGCGCGACATCCGTCATCGTCATGAAGTCCAGCGCCAGGCCGAACGGGTGATCGCTGGCGTTGGGTCGCGACCCCACGCCGCCGATCCCGCCGGGCAGCCGGCCGAACTTCGCTTCGATCTCCGCGCCGGCCGCCGCCACGTGCGGCTGCACGCCACCGTAGGCGAACCCCAAGCCGTCCAAAGGGACCGTGCGCATGAGCCGCAGCCGAGCCGGACCATCGGCGGGGCCGCCGAGGCGCTGATGCGGGCCAATCACACCCGAGCGGGCCAGGGCATGCAGGCGGTCCACGGCCGGCAGGCCGCCGAGGTTGCGGATGGCCGGCTTGCTCAGCACGTACTCGCCGGGGGTCAGGTAAGCGCGGACGGAGTCCTTGTCTCCCTTGCCCGGCACCGGGCCACCGACCGCGAACGGGATGACGAGCGGGGCGAGCTGCTTGCCCAGCCCGAACGCCGAATCGATGCTGTTCCAGGCGCTAATCAAACCTTCGTTGAACGGATGGGCCAACGTCCATCGCACAGGGATCGCCGCATACTCCTGAATGGACGCCCACTGCTGCGCCCACACCGTGGCGGTGAAGGTGATCGCCTTGTTCACCTGGGCCAGCGAGAGCATCAACGTCGCGAGTGGACCACCGGTGATCATCGCGCTGGACGCGCTGACCGTTGCGGTGATCGCCGCCCAATCCGCCTGGCTCTGCGTGGCGAGCGCATCGGAGGTCACCAGCGTGTCCTGCAACGCCGGGACAACCACGCCATCCAGCGACGCGGCGAACGGCCCCGTGGCGACGTTGAGCGCACCGAAGATCCGGATCAGCTCTACCAGCGCACCCGTGTTGGCCGAGATGCCGAAACCGCCAGCCGAGCCGACCAGGCCGCCCGTAGCAAATCGTTGTGGCGTCACCAATCCGCCGGCCGCGTAACGCGCCGCCTGGTGCAGGCCGTGCAGGTTGCCGAGGCCGAGCCGACTCACCGCCGGCTTGCTGAATACAAATTCGCCCGGCGTGAGCATGGCGTGCACGGAGTCGGTGTTGCCCCGCCCCGGCACGTAGCCACCGGTGGCTCGGTTGAGCCCATCCTTGAGGCGCTGGAGGCCCGGCGCCGCCTCCAGCCGTGTCGTGGGCAGGAATCGCTTGGGGTCGAAGACACTGGCCTCTTGGATCGGCTTACCCAGATGCTCACGCAGGTAGGCGGCGGTCATCTGGAGGAACGCGACCATCTCCACGGTGCGCGCGGTGACGTGGTCGATGTTGTCGGTGAACGTGATCGCAATCGGTTTGCCGTCCGTGCCCGGCAATTCCAGGATCGTCTGTCCGGTCTCGTCTACCCGCGCTGTCAGGCCGAAGAAAGCCTTCTCCGCGTCGGACATCCCGGCGGCCATACTCAGCAGACTGGGTGGCAACGCCGAGCCCTGCGTGCGAATCAGCTCGACCAACGCGGTGTTGGTGCCCCGCGCGCGGGCCGCCGCGACGTCCTGGACCCCGTTGGCCTTCGCCGTCGCCTCGGCCGCCGCCGTCGCAGTGGCCACATAGTGGCTCTGTGCGCTCGCCAGGTCCAGCTCAGCTTCGATGACATCCTGCGGGGTGGCGTTGGGAATCGACCCGTCACGCAACTGCTTGAGGCGCTGCTGCGCCTTGGTGAGCTGGACACCGGAGCGCTGGTGGGCAATGTTGGCATCCGTCATCGCCAAAAGCTGGTTCTGCTGATCCTCCAACTGCTCGGTAAGGGACTTCGCGCTGTCCGCCGCTTCCTGCTCGGCAACCTTCAGCTCACCGAGTGCGGTCTCGTAGCGGTCCTTGTAACCCTTCCACTGCGCGTAAACCTCACCGTGGTCACGCACCGACCTGTCGTACTCCAGGCGAGCCTGATTGACCCGGCCCTGCGCCAGCTCCACATCGGTCATGCCGGCGGCCTGCTTGCGGGCCGCCTCCTCCGCCTGCTCGGCGGAGATTTTCATCAGGAAGCCGAGCTGGCTAATCTCCGTGCGAGCCATCCGGGCCGCTTCGCCGCCTCGGTTGATGGCGGTAGCGAACTGCTCCAGGCGCTCATTGTGCCGGCGGGCCTTCTCCTCGTTCTGCGCGAAAATCTGCCCAATGCCGACCAGCGCCAGGCCGAAGAAGGGCAAAGCGTTGCCAGCCTTGGTAAGCGCGTCACCGATCCGCCCACCGGCCGTAGCAAAACGCCCGGCCGCTGACGTCGGCACGCCCGCCTTCTGCGCGAAGGTCGACATCTCAGTTGACGCCTTGGCGACGTTGGTGCCCAGGGTCCCGAAGCCACGCTGAAGTGGGCCGACCGCCTTGTCCAGCAAGTACAGAGAGGCGATCAAGCCAGTCAGTTCGGTGGGCAGGGCGGCGACCAGATTCGCCAGGACCTGAATCGCGCCAACGAATGGCGTAAGCACCCCGCCAGCCAGGCGCAGCGCCGGGGCAAACGCGTTGGCCAGGGCGCCGGAGAGGGTGCCGGCCGCCTCCAGCAACGGACTGAGCGTATGCACCAGGTCCACAGCGGACTGAAGGAACGGCTCCAGCGCTGGCATCAGGTTCAGGAACGCGCCCCGCAACCCGCTCACGAGGGTGTCGGTCAGGTCGCCGGCCGGCTCAGCGACGGCAACCAGCAGTGGCCCGAGGAAGTCGAGGTTGTCGATGATGTTGCCCAGCGAGTCCAACAGCGGGCCGCTGGCCTGAGCGATGAACGGCGACCAGCTTTCCACCAGGTCGCCGGCCGCGTCGACCACGTCCAACGTGTTGTCCACCAAGGGAAGCATGTCCAACGCCAGGACACCCACATCGTGGGCAACGTTGTTGACGGTCTCCCCGAAGCGCGGGAACAGGTACTTCGACGCCCCGGCGATCTGGTCGAAAAATGGCTTGGCGTCAACCAGTCCATCGGCGAGGACCTCAAGCATGGAGCCGAACGAGGTCGACAGGATCTCCACGTTTTCGTTGAGGTCACCGAAATGCGGCTGCAACGTCTGGAGTGCCGACTCCAGTCCAGGCGCGAACCCTTGCGCTGCTTGGGTAAGCAGCCACCACTCACCACTCTGCGAGCGCAGGTAACGGATCAGGTTCAGCGACTGCGGCGTGAGCTTGTCCAGCGCCTCGGCGAACTTCTCCTGCGCCTCCCCCTGCCGAGCGTTCTGGACGGTCGTCGCCGACATCGCCTGGGCGAGCTGGCGTTGCGCGTGCACGACCTGCATCTGCGCGTCGAGGACCTGCTCGGCGCCCTCGATGCGCTCGCGCTCAATCCGCCGGGCGGCCTCGGCCGCGCTGGTCTGCGCGTCAGTGACGGCCCGCTGGGCGTCGACCAACTGGTCTTGCGCCGCGATGACCTGACGAGAGCCGTCCACTCCGGCCGCTGCGGCCTCGGCCGCGTCCACCTGGGAACGCTGATAGGCGAGGTTGATCTCATTGAGCCGCTGGGTGGCCTGGTCGAAGGTCAGCCTGGCCTCGTCGCGCTGCCGCTGGCTGGAGCCGGGGTCGGCCAGCGTGTCGTTGAGCGCCTTCTGCGCGTCCTCCAGGGCGAAGACGGCATCGCGCTGCGCCAGCGAGTCAGAGATGACCTGATTGGCAAGGTCCTCAATGGAGCGCTTGGCGTCCCGCTTGGACTGAGTCAGCGCCTCCTGCGCCCGCAGGGCCTCAACCTGTGCGTCCTTGAGCTGCTCCTCAGCGCGAGCCTGGGACAGCAGCGCAGTGCGCACGCCCTCGCTGGCGGCACGCTGAGCCGAGGCCACGTTGCGCGTCGCCGAGACGATCGCGTCCTGGGCGTTGAGGACCTGGTTGGCCGCCGTGAGCCGCTGACTGGCCTCCTGGGCCACCGTCTGCCCGGCCTGCCGGGACGCGGCGGTCTGCGCCTTCATCGCGCCGGTGATCGCGGTCGCGCCGGCCGCGACCGACAGCAGGCCGGCGCCACCCACCACGGCTCCCGCGCCGAGGGCGATCAGCGCCGCACCCAGGCCGCCGATCGCACCGGAGCCGGCGATGGCCAGTGCGATGAGACGTTTCATGCGGGTGTTGACCGCGTCGATCGAGCCGCCGTCGCTGACGTTCACCGTCGCCGAGCCACGACCGATGCCCTGGACCGCGTTTTGCACCTGCTGCAACTTGGCCAGCGCTCTGGCTGTGTTGGCGTCGACCCGGATGGTCTTGTCGCGCAGGCTGGTCATCTTCTGGCGGACGCTGGTCAGGTCGGCGATAGCCTTGCCCGCCTTGAGGTTCAGCGTCAGGTCGACGGTGAGACCCTTCATCGCCCGATCGACTTCGCGGCGCATCTTGGCGGCCTCGGCCGCCAAGGTCGCCTTGTCAAGCTCCAGGTCGACGGCGACCTTGCCGACAACCCCGGCCAAGGCCGTATTCATCTGGCGCTGGACGTCCTTGCGCCAGCCATCCAGCGAGGGGAGTACCTGGACGTAGACCTTGCCGGCCGAGAAGTCATTGGCCACCGACGCACGTCCTCCCTAGGTTGTCGTCCTCTGTGGAAGGACTTTCGCCACCAGCTCGTCATGTCGATGCCAGCGCTGACGCTTCTTCAGCCGATCCATCGCGGTGACCGGCCGGGGTAGGGGTTTGACCGTGAACCCCTTGTGCCCCTTGCTATTCACCGCAACGAGCGTGGAGTGCATGGCGCGCACTGCCTCAACCAGCGAGGAGAGCAACTCGCGCTCGTAGGTCCATCCGTGCATGCCGAAGGTCGCGGCCTCGCCACGCTTGAGCAGCTCGGCCGCGTCGTCCTCGTTGTCCAGCAACCCCGCCTTAAAATGCCCATAAGCGGGCAGGCGGTAGATCAATCGGTAGAACTCCACCCACGATCGGGTCCCGCGAAAGAAGTCGTGGATGTCAATGTGCAGCTCGTGGTGCAGGTCGTATTCGAGTGCCTCGCCATGCCGCTCGATCAATTCGGCAAGGCGGCGGACCCCCCCGGCGCCTCCGCGATGGAGGTCACCATGAAGTGTGCGCCGATGTCCTTCAAGAACTGGACGAGAACTGTGCCCTGCTCATGCCGGAACAGGTTCCACACCGCGTCGAACTGGTCGCCCGTGATGAGCTTGAGCAACGTCTGCACATACACAGTGGGCGTCTCGGCAATTTTGAACAGCGTTTCGCCGGTGGGTGCCTGGATGACGATCTGCGTCTCGCCGGTATCGAGCACGAACGGCTCGATATTGCACTCAGCCCGGTACTGGTCCAGCTTGTATATTTTCGCCATTCTCGGTCTTC
This sequence comes from Pedococcus sp., assembly GCA_036278335.1. Lineage (GTDB taxonomy): Bacteria > Actinomycetota > Actinomycetes > Actinomycetales > Dermatophilaceae > Pedococcus_A. Next base: position 12,834 of record DASULG010000378.1, on the reverse strand, counting down.
CCCGTTTTCTTCTGACGCGGCTCGGGTGTTTCCACGGGCCAATAGCCCTTGCCGTACCGCAAATCGACAATGGTGCGAGGGTCGGTGGTTTCCACCACCGACCCGCTCACCGGATCAATGAGCTTCATCAGCTCCCCTGAGTGAAGTCCAAGTCATCGAGCAGGGCTTCCCAGCCCGGCCCACCAAAGAAATGCTTGACGGCGTAGCCCAGGTCGTCATCCCGAACGGCGGACATCGAGATGTCCCACAACAGCGGGTCGGCGTCGTCGTCCCATTTCTGGTCCGACATGTCGGTGACCGAGGCGCGCGGGTAGAACCGGCCGACGTAGATGGCGTCAGAACCGGTGCCGTCCTGGAAGATTCCGAACACCCTCCAGAACTTTGTGGACGGTCGCGCCGGCTGGGCGAAGCTCACCTCACCGGTAGTCGCGTCGGCCGTGGTGGACGAGAGGTCCATGCCGTAGTACAGCTCCATGGAGAGCCGCTTCGTTTCCACCATGGTGAACTTGAGAGTGGAGTCGTCCTTGGTGATGTCGCGCCGAGCCGGGTACAAATCGCCCCACACCATGACTTCCTGGGTGGTCACTGAGCGAGACCAGGTGACCGCGTTGCCCTTTTCGACGAGACCGACATCGGTGTAACCGGTGGGCAGGGCGGCCAGTTCGCTGGAACCGCCGGAGGTGAGAGTGGTAATGGGGTTGGCACTGAAAGGCGCCACGAAGACCGAGCCCTCCAGCGCCTTCCGGATCAGCTCGCTCTTGTGGCTGGCGAGAGTGGCCAGGTCAGGCATTCCTTATTCCTCCATTGCGAGGGTAAACAGCACTATTAGGCGGGCACCTTGGGTCGCCGTAGCCGCAATTCATAAGTGCCAGTCACAACGCGCAGGTCGGGGTTGTCATATGCCTCGGGGTGATCCGCGACGCGCACGATCGATCCATCAATCAACGCCGTGGACCCGTCACTCAGGACGATGGCGTAATTGATGGCGTTCATAATTACGGCCTGCACCTGGGCCGCCAGGAGGTTGCTCGCGGGACGGGTGGCCCCGATGCAGGACACGAGCATCAACGGGAAATCCGTGATGAAGTCGTTCTCGCCGCCGATCCGCCGGACAATGATGGTGGGCGGGACAATGGTGGCGCCGGTCGCGGACACCACGGTGACGCTGGGAAACTCGGCCTGGAGCAGCTCGCGCGCCACCTCTTCGGCGTCAGCGAACCTGCGAAGATCAAAGGGCATCAGGCACGCCTTCGCCGTTTGGTATTGAGGGTTTTGACGACCTGACCCAGGACCTTGGCGCCTCGATAGGGCTTGGTCTGGGTGCGGCCATGCTCCACCTGAACGGCATACGGCGCGTCCGCCACGATCAATGCCATGAGTCGGCCGTCCTTCGGGTCACGGCCTGCCGCCACATGAATGGAAGCCGCATAGGCCCCGGTGGGGCCACGCGGCGCCAGAGCCCGAGCGAGGGACGCACCCTGGCGGGCTCGCATGTAAAGGCAGCGATACAGGTCGCGGGAGCCACCCATGTAACGCCCCAGACCCGCCTTGTCCAGGTAGTACCTGCCGAGGACAATGACAGCCATAGTCAACCCTCCCTTGTGGACTATCCGGTGTAGCGGCGGAGTCGGACCTGCATGCCGGGGCGCCAGTTGGTGAACGGGCTGGCGTAGTCGGCGGCGTAGCCCCAGACCGCCCAGACGGTGCCGTCCGGCAGGGTCACGGTGTCGTCACTGCGGATGTCAGAGGCGGGCGGCGCGTAGAGGACGACGTCGGCGCGGACCACATCGGACTCGAACGTCTCGTACTCGAAGCTGCGCCTCGATGTGCGGCCGACCGAGATGGAGATCGCGCAGCCGGGCAGCTCGTAGCTACTGGTGATAGTCCAGTCGCCGGTCTCGTTGATGGCTCGGTGGTTGATGGTGACAGTGAGCGGGAATGGAAAGTCCATTGCCATGGCGCATTACCACCGCAGCTCGGCCTGGGTCGCGAACGCCCGGTAGGTGCCGAGGATGTCCTTCTCGGTGCGCGTCAGGGTGAGCGGGCCCTGTGCGGCAGCCTCGGAAAGGCGGTAGGTGTACTCGCCGACCGCCTCGGAGATGATGCCGCCCGCGCCGGGGGCACTCAGGGCGCGAGTGACCACACTGCACACCACGCCCACCACGTCCTCGGGGATGGTGGCGTAGCCGGAGGTGTAGTCGATCTCGGCGACCGGCGTGTTGGAGGCCAACCACTCGTAGGCGGTCTCGGCAAGGTTGATGATCTGCCCCGCCTCGGACAGCCATATCTCGTCGGCGCCGTCCCAGATGTAGCCCACGGCAGGCATCGCGGTGCCCTCGATGATCAAGCTGACACTGTGGACGGTGACAACAGGCCGGTGCGGCAGGCGGATGCGGTGACCAACCGGGCGGACCCGCTCCGTGGCCCGAGTGGTGGTGAAAAGCTGCCGCGTGTAGTTACGCACCACGGCCGAGACGTCAATGAGCATGCGCTCGATACGGACGGCTTCGCCGGGCGTGAGGTCCCGGAACATCCGCTCCTCAACGTCAGTGATGGTGGCGAGTGGAGTGAGAGACACTGGCTACCTCCCGGATCGCGTCGTGCCACAGGTCCAGCTCGGCACTCGGATCGAGCTGGCGCGACCACTCGATGGCAGCGGCGGAACTCACCGACCAGCCGCGCGGTGTGAACAGGCGGCGCACCTCGTGCTCCCAGGCGTCGATGTCATCGCGGTCATGGAAGAGACCGGCCGGACCCAGCGCCTCCCGCAGGCCCTCCGTGGGGTGAGCGATCACCGGCACGCCGGCGCAGCTCGCCTCGGCGGCGACCCGTCCATAGGACTCGTAGTCCGAGGGCATGAGGACGACCCGGCTCTGCGCATAGACCCGCTGGGTGACCTGATCGGACGGAACGTTGTCCACAATGGTCACGTTGGGCAGGTCGTCACGCACGGTCTGAATCCCGTATGCGCCCTTGACGCCGAGGAATTGATACTGCGGCAGGCGCTCTGCCAGTGCGTAGAAGGTGTGCGCACCCTTGGGCACTGTCAGGTTCAGCAAGGCAACGGATTTCCCCGGCTTCGTTCGCAACGGCAGGGCGTATTCCCCGGGGTCGACGGGGGGCCGGATACGAATCAGCCTGGCCCGCTGCGCGATGCCGCTCTCGGTCCAGAACTCGGTGTATTCCCGCTCCATCCACTCGGTGTTCGCCACCAGGAGGGCGAACTCATAGCGGATCGTGGAGTTCATCGTTTCCGGCCGATCATTGTGCAGGAGCTGCACCACCGGGACGCTGAACATCTTGCCCAGGATCGCCGCGCGCGGAGTGTTCTCCAGGTGGCACACAATCACATGCGCCTGATTGCTGGTGGACAGCATTTCCGGGACCTGAGTCTTGCCCCGATACCGGTGCACACGTACACCCTCAAAGGTGTAGTCCTCAGGGACCGTCGGGTCCACCTTGGACAGGACGACGTCGACCTCATGTCCCTGTCGCACAAGGTGTCGAAGCATGCCGTGCGCCATCCCCTCGGCGCCGGCCCCGTGCGTCGGCACGTAGGCGTGAAACATGGCGAGAACGCGCACGGGACTCCTCGAAGAAGGGGAACATGGGGGCGGTCTGCACCGGGAGGACGGTAGAATTTCCGCCCCCATGTCGTCTGGGTGGAGAATTAGCTGCCGGCGGTCGCAGCCTGCACAACGCCGAATGGCGAACGGCCCGACGCGGACGGCTGCAAACGGTTGACCGGATTGGCCGTGACAAATGCGAGCCTCATGGTCACACGAAGGGCGACGCTATCCTGCTGCATGAGGTTCAGGACGACATTTCCGCTGCCGTCGCTAATTACGCCCTGGTCAAACATCTTCCAGGTGATGTCGCTGCGCATGCCGATGATCGCGTAATTGAAGTCGCCCGCGATCAGCTCCGCCTCGCTCGCGTCCCAAGCGCCATTGTCGACCTCGGAGACGTCGTATCCATACAGCTTTCCGATGGTCGGATCGCCACTCACCAGGTTCGGCTGGTAGATGGGGATGCCATCGGCGGACCGCATGCCGGTCAGCTTCCAGCTCAGGCCCGGCCGGGCGGCGAACCCGTTGACAGCGTAGCCATCCAGGGCGATCTTCTCGCCGAGGTTGGACACGTCCTGGGCGAAGTCATCACCGGTGCCGGCGATGACGGTGTTCCCCGCCGCGACGGCCAGGGTGTAGATATCGGTGCCCCAGGTGGCCGGCTTGTCCGTGCCGAACCAGCAGGCCGCGTCGATCTTGGCGCCGAGCGCCTCGACCAGGCGGGGCTTGATCTCGCTCCACAGTGGAACCTGAGCGTCGTCGAGGTAGTTCTCCGGGATCGGCACGATGGCCGCCAGCTCCTCGACCACCAGCTCGATGCCGGTCCATATCTGCCGGGTCGTCTGCTTGAGGCCGGTGTCCTGCTGGACCCAGTAGGCGACCGGCAGGGTGTTCAGCACCGGCATCCGCTGGGTGTTAACCGACATCTGGATCTTCTTGGCCCGCTGGAGGATCGCGCACTTGCGCGGCAGGTCCTGAATCACCTCAGCGGAAATGGGGTCCGGAACCAGCGGGTCAGCACCGGCATCGAAAGACGTCCGGGCAATTGCATGATCGTAGGTAGGCACTTGAGAGTGTCCCTCCTATTGTCTAGGAAATGTGGACAGCCCACCCACGGTGTACTGCCACGTGAATTACTTGCGGCCCGCCATTCGCCGGAGCACGTCGTCACCCGTCAACTTGGACGGGGTATTCGGGCGAGCGCCCTGCTTGAAATCGGCGGCGTTCTGTCCGGCCTTGCCCCACTCGGCGAGCTGCTTGGCCTGCGCCTTGGCTTCCGCTGGGTCAGTGGCGGTAATGAATTGGGCCATCTCTGGCGGAAGGCCAGCGGCGACGGCGGCGGCGGAACGCACCTCGCGCTCCTTGTACTGGGCGATCTCCTTGTTCAGCTCAGCGAGCTGCTCAGTAAGACGCTGGGACTCAGACTTGTCTTTGTCCTGGATCTCCTTGAGCTTCGCCGCCGCCGGCTCCAGGTCCTTGATGCGCGCCCGGAGATTGGCCGCCTCACGCCGGACCTTGGCCAGTGCCGCCTTGGTGCGTTCGTCCAGTGTGGACTCATCAACCTCGACGTCCTTGTCCGACGCCGCCGGGGCATCAGGAGGAGTAGAGGGCTCCTCGGTCGCCGCCGGGGCCACCGAGTTCTGCGGGTCGAGCACGTTCTCATCGGGCATGACGGCCTCCAGGGCCTTATTGATGGGCGGCCACCAGGGCCGAGGTGATAGGCCCGCCACCGGGGCGGGACGGGGAACTCAGGGCTTGACGCGGTCTCCGGGCCGAATGCCCCTGTCCCAATCGAGCAAGCTGCCCCAGGTGAACAGGGCGGTGATGAACACAAGGAAAGCCACGTCACTCCTCTGGGATTTTTGAGTGGCTCAACAACTGCGTGTCCTTGGGGCCCGTGAAGTTGAGACGCTTAATTCCATCCGGGCCGGTGAACTTGTGGGCGCGCACCCCGAGAACAGGGCCGATTTCTCCGTGCTGATGGGTGATGATGATGTCGCGGTAATTCAGCTCGCGCTTCGCTGTGCTCCCGGCCTTGCCGCTGTCCGCGACATAGTCCTTACCGAGGTCGCGCTCAATCGCGTCGTGGATGGCGTTGAGGAAATCCTCGTCGAGCACTGGGCCAGGGTCGACGTCGGCGTAGACCTGCTCGATGCCGCAGTCACAGTTGGGGTGAATCGCGGCGAGGTCTTTCTTGTGATAGCGCCGGGTGGACACGATCAGGCACATGGCGCAGGTGTGCGGGCCCTGGGGAATCCTGCGGTAGTAGGTGATTGCCTTGTCGCCGTCGAAAACCTCTTTGGCTGTATGGGTTTTCGCCAACTGAAGGTCGGTGTTGGCGATGGTGAGCACCCGACGTTCGGCCTTGTCCACCGCCTCGTCGAGTGGTGTACCAGCGGCCAGGTCAGTCCACACTTGGTGGTAAGGCCGCTGGTACACCACAACGGGGTCGACGCCGGTACGAACGGCGGACCCGGTCACCCGCGAGGGTGACACACCCGACGGGGGGCTGGGTGTGCCCGTCAGCTCGCGGGCGACGTCATGCAAGTAACCGGCGGTGATGGCGGAAACCGCCTGTTGTGCGCCGGCCACCAGGGGGACGATCGCCCGGACGAACGCCTGCGCGTCTCGGTCACGCCACTGTCCACTGCGACGGAAGTGGTAGGACACGAGCTGCGCGAGACGCTCGCGGATTCTGGCCATCGCGTTGGCATAGACCAGATACAGCGCCGGGACCGCTCCGGTGTAGACCGCCGCCGCCGAATCGGTCGGCGCGGTCATCCGCCGGAGCCGTTACGCGCCAGCGCGGCCTGCGGTGCGGCGGCGCGGCCCTGGCCGGAGCCGGGCCCATTGCGCATGGAGACGGTGCCGCCGTTGCCATTGGACTGCGCAGGACTGCGGCCAACCCCACCCTGCTGTTGCATGGGTGGAGCCAACGCTGCTTCCAGCATGGCGTCCTGGGTCCGCTCGGTGACCATGCGGGCGATCTCCTGCGGCGTGAAATCCAGGATGGTCATCCGGGTCCGCCACGGCACACCGGCCGCGACGAGCTGTACGGACGCGGCGGCTTTCTCCGTGAGCGAACGGAACTGCGGGTCAGCCCACATGACCTCGGCGTCCTGCGGGATCTCCTCGCCAATCAGCTTGCCGGCCAGGCGGTAGACCTGCTCCCAGCTCGCGCTGTATTCGGTGAGCCGCTCCATGGTTTTGGCGCAGAGTCCAGTCTCGGCGGCTGCCAGGGCCTCGCCGGCCGCGTTGACGATCCGGCCAACCAAGTAGTGGGGCGGAGTTCGGGTGATCGATCCAATGTGAGCGATGTCGGCCTCGACCGAGTTCAGTACGCCGGTGAGGTCAGCAGCCGCGAAGTCACCGAACCGGGCCTTGTCGTCCGGGACTGTCCACAGTAGATCGGCACCGGGGTCGAAGCCGGCGCTGGGATTACCATTCGCATCGGTGATGTCCACGCCGGTGGCGTAGCGCTGGCGGTATGCCTGCATGGTGGAGATGACCAGCCGGTCCAGGACCTGGGTGTTGATCCGGTCCTGGATGTCAGTGACATCTTCAAATTCGCCGAGGCAGTTGCCACACAAGTCCGGTCGGTTGCGGAAGACCACCACCGGCGGCTCGCCGAGCGGGTTGTCCTCCGCCGGCCGCTCCACCTCCCACTGGGTGGCCATCCACAGATACTTGTCTGTGTCAGACTCACGGCGCTTCGCTTGGTAGTAATGGACTTGGCCGCCCACGAATACCACGGCGTAGTGCCGGTTCTCGACGTCATCCCACCACGTCTTGAGCACCGCCAGGATCTTGCGACGGTTGCGCGGGGACTCCTCGTGGATGACCTGCCGGGGGTCCTCGCCGGTCACCAGCGGCTCCTTGCCGCCGTCCGGGTTAGGCCCGACGAAGACGTAAGCCCGCTTCATGACCACAGCGGCGCGGTGCACCAGGCCAGAGACCGAATCCATGTCATTGGCCTGCCACCAGCTCCACGCCTTCTTGTCCACTTTGGCGTCTTCGTCGCTTCCGGCGCGAAAGCCCACCACCCGGAGGCGCTCCAGGAGCGCCTCCGCGATGAGCGCGGCGAAGTTGGTCCGGGCCATCCGCTGGAACTTCCGGTACGCCTCACGGCGCTTGCGATGTCCAAACGGGAGGGGGTGGTCGCCCCGCCAGTAGCTATCGAGACGTTCCAGGCCGGGACGCTCGTCCTCCAGGCGCTGGCCAAGGCGCAGCAGCCACCACTCAGGTGAGTTCGGCGTTGTGGCGTTGGTCAGCAACGTCAGCTCCCTTGTTATGGCATGCTTCGCCAGATCCCATGGACTAGTGCTACGGAACCCCCGGCGTCATCCGCCGGGGGTTCCGTGTGAGCTATGCCGGGGGCGGAGTCTCGCCACCGTCCGGGGTAATCTCCTCCGGCTCACCGGCGGTGATCTCAAAACGCTCGGCCAGGCCGGCGACCACGACGATCTGGAGATCGCCGGACACCGTCTGACCGTTGAAGGACGCCTCACCGTGCACCGTGGCGGTGCCGAGCGTGCCGGTGGCCGCCGCGACCGCAGAGCCGTCGCCGTTGTCGGTCAGGTTGATGATCGAGGTGTCGTCGACGGTGTAGGTGACAGTGGCGCCGTCCGGCGCGGTGGTGGGGTTGCCCATCTCGTCGGTGTAGGACGCGGTGAGCGTGACCCTCTTGTCGGACTGGAGGTCCATGATGAGGTCGATCCTTTCGGTTGAAACGTGCGACCCGTCCACGGTGGACTCGCGGTCGGCTGGGGTGGTGTCGAGCGCGGGGCCGATGTGCCAGACGAAGTTCAGTCGCCGGCCCTTGATGACCCACTCCTCGTGGTGCAAAAGGTCGCCGTAGTCGGTGACCTTTCCGCGCAGACGCATGCTTTTCCCTTTGGGTTTAGGCGTCAGCCCCGTAGGCACTGTCGCGGGCCTGTCGCACCGCGCGGATGAGCCGGTTGCAGCCATCACGGTCGAGCGTGACGAACCACCCCTTGAATGGCTCAGCGCTGTCCGGAGTATCTCCGTTTTCCAGGCGCAGTGTGCTTTCCTGGTTGACAGTGCCGATCTGGACATATCGGCCCATGCCCCAGAGGACTTCGGCTCGGAAGCCGCTGACAACTTCGTCATTCACATTGATTTTGGGCATCGTGCCCGTCCTTTCCATCATGGAAATGGGACTCCCTCGTGGAGCCCGATCTAGAACCCGACAATCCGCTTGGATTTGCGCGGGGCCAACTCGATCCCGCCGGCCAGGACGGCGGAGCGGGCCTCGAAGGCGAGGACGGCGGCGTAGGCCGCGTCGATCTTGCGACTGGAACTCGGATGCTCCTTGGCAATGGTGACGCCCGAGCGGCCGAGCCTGCGCTTGGCGTTGAGTACATGTCGCGTGAGGACAGTGGACCCGTCGTGTGACAAGGTCTTTGCCAGCACGGCCTGATAGAACCGCTCCAGGGCGGTGACCACGGCGGTGGGACGGTTCATCCGGAACTCCAGCGGCCGGACGTGGTTGGCCTTGACCTTCATCTGGCTTCCGTAGTCCGCGCTCCAATTGTCGCAATAGGATTCCCAAAGAGCGGGATCGGCAAAGAAGCCAACCACTTTGTAGGTGGCCATGGCGGTGCGCACCGCCGCGTCCACCACCGCGCGGTCCACCTCCCACGGCACCCTGGTTGGCCCTTCAGGCTTTTCCCAGCAGCCGAGGAGCTGAATGTGTCCCGAGTGGACGGAGCACATCACCAGCGCCGAGCTGTCCTCTTTGACCGCGCCGTCGAATCCGAGTGTGACCAGGTCACCATCGGCGATCACCTCAGTGGGCTTGGACACCGCCGCCCACTCGTGCGGGGCGATCCAGGAGTCCTCTGTGGCCGTGAGCTGGTTCAGGTAGAAGCGGCGCGACATCGACGGAGGCGTTGCGGGGTCAAGGATCTCGCCCATCAACCGGTCGACGTCGAGCCACGTCGAATCCCCCCGCGCCACGATCAGCGCCTCGCGGAGCTGCACCGGGTCGGAGAGGTCGACGTCCGCGTCCGGCTCCAGCGAGTCGTAGAGCAGGCCGGTGGCGTTGGACCGGCCGTCCGCGATGGCCTGGTAGGCCTCCCAGTCGCGGGCGGCCACCGAATCCTCGCCGGGATCATGCGCATTCGTATGGGCAATGGCGCGGGCCGAACCGTCGCGGGATTTCGCGAGGTTACGCGCAATGGCCTCCCACATCGCGATCCCGTCATTCGAGGCCAACCAGTGTTGAGTTTCGCCGGCCGCGACCAGGCTGGGCCTGCCCCCTTCGAGAGTGCGCGGCGAGGATGTCACCGCTTCAATGCGCCCGCCGGCCGCCGAATAGATGACGGTCTTGCCCAGGTCGATCCGGAAATCGTCGATCGCATTCGCGCCTAGGATCGTGGGAAAAAGCGTCATGGTGTTCCGGTTTTGATCCAGACTGACGGCGGCGATCTGAATCCAGGGCGCCGGATGCGGAATGGCGACTGGCATTCCTTGGGCATCCCAGCCGCCGAACCGGCAGGGCCCGACAAATTCGGTCGCGCAGATGCTGGCGATATTCGGGTCCTTTCCATGACCCTTGACGCGGCGCAGCACGGCACGGCGATAAACGAACCGCCCGGCGTCGTCGATGGCGTACCACCAGGCAAAGAACTTCAATTGCTCCGGCGTGTAGGACCACGGGCCACCCGCGTTCGGACCGTCCGGCTGGCGCAGGTATTCGAGCTGCCATTGCAGGATCGGCCAGGCCAAGGTGCGGTTCTCGGCGGGGAAGCCAACGGGCCCGTGGCGGATGGCTTCCATGGGCGAGCTTCCGTCTGCTAGTTTGGGTAGGCTCTGTTCGTAGCCTGGACAAGCACGGAGGCCCCCGAGTTGCCGCTCAGGGGCCTCACCAAGTACTTGGCGGTCGCAGGGCATTCGCAGTGGCCTCGGCGACCGTCAGGGCCTGGTGGCTGGCGTGGACAGCCGCAGAACGACGCGGGGTAGGGAGCTGGGCTCGGCTGGGCTCCGTAGTCGCGAGATGTCCCGCGTGGCCAGCCACCAGGTGTTAGCTCAACGCCACGATGATCGTGATCACCGTGGCGATCAGGCCAACCGCGCCCACCAGGTAGCCCCAGCCGGCGCCAATGCCGGCGCCCCGGCCCTCACTGCGATTGATCCGGTCGGTCAGGTCCTGGATACGTTCGGTGTTGCGGCTGACGGCGGCCTCGGATTCGGCCCGGGTGATGAACGTGCCGGCCTGGTCCGACAGGGTGGCCCGGAACTCATTGACGGCCTCAAAACGCCGCTCGGTGGCCGCCTCCGCCTTCAGGATCGCCTTCTCACTGGCGGCCAAGGCGGCGCGCAGCGCCATCTCCATGTCGGTGAACCGCTGAGTGTTGCGCCGATCCCGCTCCTCCAGGACCACGACCAGGTGCTGGTAGAGGGTGCTCAGGGTCCAGTCGCTGCCGCCGTCGTCGACCATCACGTGATCTGAATCAGGCCGACGTTGTCGAGCACCGGCGCCTCCGGCGTGTCCACATAACGCACCCAGATCTTGTAGAGCCCCGGCGTCAGCACGTGGTCGGTGCCGGGGCCAATCAGCACGCCGAGGCCACCGTCCAGGGTGGACGGTTCCTCGTCGATCTCGCTGACCAGCGTGGGCTGGTAGATCCTCGGAAAGATCGCCACGGTCCAGTCGGTGACCACGGCGCCGTTGCGGGTAACCGCGATCGGGCCCACCCACTCGGTGGACAACCTCGGGACTCGCCAGCTCGTGGTCATGGTCGCTCCTCCAGGGTCGCTGCCCAGCGCCGGGGAGCCAGGGTGGCAATGAGGTCGATGTTGTGCTCGGTGCCGGTGACGCTCAGCGCTGCGCCGGCCCAGCTCGCCGACCACGCTCCGCCGGCCACGGTCACGGTCAGGGTCAGCAGGCCGGCGGCCGAGCCGGCGGCCGGCGACGCGCCCACGAGACCCCTGGCCATGATGGTGAGGGCCTCGGCCCCGGTCGCCGCCGCAGCCATGGCTACGAGACTGCGTCCGGCGTCGTATCGGCCAACCAAGGAGGAGGAAGCCGACACGTCACCTGCGAGGGCGACCAGGGCCGAGACAGTCAGCTCCCCGGTGGCGCTCGTCGCGCCCGCGCAGACCGCGCTTACTGCGCGGGCCGCCACCAGGGAGCCGTCCACTGTGGCCGCCGCTGCGGCCACCGCGCTGAGAGGTCGATCGGTCGTCAAGGAGCCGGCCAGCTCGGCGGCGCTGGCAGCGGCGCCGGCCACCGGCCGAGCGGTGCCCAGCGCGCCGGCCAGCTCGGCCGCCGCGTCCGCCGAGCCGACCAGCGCGCGAGCCATGGCCACGGCGGCGAGAACGCCGGCCGCTGCGGCTACCGCTGCCGCCAGCGGCCGGGCCATGGCCGCCGCCCCGGTCAGGCTGGCGGCAGCGGTGGTCTGGCCAGCCATGTCGCGGCTGACCCCACCGGCCGCCGCCTTGACGGCCAGCGAGCTGGCCGCGTACGGGATCGAGCTGGCCGCCGTGAACGTCCGGGTGCCGGTGGCACCGGAGCCGGAAAGCTGTTGGGAGGCCGCGACATGCGACAGGCCACCCACGTGCAGCTCGTAGCGCTCGGTCATGGTGCCGGGGGTGGTGAAGCTGGCCGTGGACGCGCCGCCGCCGGACTCGATCGCGCAGATCAGGAAGCTGTCCGTGCCGGTCGGCGAGCACGACGGCGCCACGTTCGCCGTGCCGGTGCCGGTGCCGCTGGCCGCCGCGTCCACCGGCGTGGTGGTGTCCACGCCACTGAGGACCCAGACGGCCAGGCACTTCTCCTCGTTGGCGTCGCCGGTCTCGGTCACCGACACCGTCATCGCGCCGGCCGAGGCCACCACCGCCCACCAGATTTTGATGTGCGCGCCGGTGTCGCCCGCGTCCGCCCGCGCTGCCACCACCTCGGCCCACCCGCCGGGCCCGCCGGTGGGCGCCGGCATGTTGGTCGCGGGGTAGTAGTCATTGGCGTGAATGGCGATAGCGACGTCGCCGACCTGCGGGCTGGCGTCGGTGGTAACCGAGGTCGTCGGGGAGCCGCCGTTGTTGGTATTCGTCTGGGTGGTCCGGATACCAACAGCCATGGCTAGTAGCTGTCGGCCGGGTCGCCGAGCTTGAGCGTCAACGCGCCGGCCGCGAACGACGCGGTGTCCCCGTTGAGGACCGGCTTGGCCACAGTCAACGCGCCCCACGCCAGCAGGTTGCCGGCGGAGCTGGCGTCGTAGAGACCGAAGTGGGTCAGGTCCGC
>DASULG010000377.1:0-2605 GCA_036278335.1 Pedococcus sp. | reverse complement strand
GGCTGTGCGCTCGGGTCGCCCGTGCCGCCTGTCGGGTCGACCGTGACGAGCATGCCCGTGGTGAGGTTGCCCGGCAGCCACTTGGCGGCGTCGTACCACTCCTGGATCGAGAAGATGATGTTGAGCGCGATGTGGGCGATGAAGGAGACGCCCACCGCGATCAGCACTGCGGCAATCTGGTTGCGCACGAGCATGCCGAAGCCGAAGCCGAGCAGGGTCCACACGATGAAGGCCAGCACCCCGATGCCGAGGGACTTCCACACCTCGGGCTCGCTCAGCAGCGTGTCCACGTGCTTGGCGGCCGTCAGCACCAGCGCGCCGCCGCCGAGGCTGGCCACCGTGTGGACGACCGCGTAGATGGCGCCGATGACGGCGACGGCGATCGACTTGGAGACCAGGACCACCCAGCGCCGCGGGGTGCTGAGGAAGGTCGCGGTGATGGTCTTGTGGCGGTACTCGCTGGTGATGAGCAGCACACCCAGGGCCAGGGGGAACAGCGTCGTGAAGTTCTGGACCAGCCCGGCGTTGTAGATGAGCTGGGCCGTGCCGACGTTCATCGAGGCGAACGGGTTGCCCGCCTGGCTGTTGGGGTTGTCGCCGAAGTCGGTGCCGACCAGGGCGGCGAACCCGGCCGAGATGGCGGCGGCGAGCGCGGCCATGCCCAGGGCCATGCCCCACCAGAGGCGGGTCGTGAAGATCTTGCGGATCTCCGAGGTGATTGCGCCGCCCATCAGCTGTGTGCCCCTTCCATGGCGGTGGCGGCGTCCCGCTCGGCGGGCGCCTCCCCGAGATTGCGGTTCTGGCCCTCGGTCAGCGAGAAGTACAGCGCCTCGAGGTCGGTGCCGGCGTGGCGCAGCTCGTAGACCGGGAGACCGGCCCGCAGCGCGACGTCGCCGATCAGGCGCAGGTCGCCGGTGTCGACGAGCAGCGCGCCGTCCTGGTCCGCCGCGCTCGTGACGTCGGAGACGCGCAGGGCCCCGGCGAGGGCGTCGCGGTCGGAGGTGCGCACCAGGCTGCGGGCGTCGCCGTGCAGGGACTCCATCGGCCCCTGCTGGACGAGCCTGCCGTTGGAGATGATCACGACGTCGTCGACCGTCTGCTCGACCTCCTGGAGCATGTGGCTCGAGACGAGGACGGTCTTGCCCTGGGAGGCGACGTGGCGCAGGAAGCCGCGCAGCCAGCGAATGCCCTCGGGGTCGAGGCCGTTCGCCGGCTCGTCGAGGATCAGCACCTGGGGGTCGCCGAGCATGGCGGCGGCCAGGCCGAGGCGCTGGCGCATGCCCATCGAGTAGCCGCCGGCGCGCTTGCGGGCGGCCGCGGGGATCCCGACGAGCTCGAGCATCTCGTCGACCCGCTTGGAGTCGACGCCGGCGGTGTCGGCGAGGACGCGCAGGTGGTCACGGCCGCTGCGGCCCGGGTGGAAGTTGCTGGCCTCCAGCGCGGAGCCGACCATCGCCATGGGGCGCGGGATGTCGTGGTAGCGGTGGCCGCCGATGGTCGCGGTCCCGTGGGTCGGGCGCACCAGGCCGAGCAGCATGCGCAGGGTCGTCGTCTTGCCCGCGCCGTTCGGGCCCAGGAAGCCGGTGATGCGTCCGGGCTCGACGGTGAAGGAGAGGCTGTCGACAGCGGTGAAGTCGCCGAACCTCTTGGTCAGGTCGCGCACCTCGATGCGCGCGCCTTCTGGTGCGGTGGGGTGGGCGGGCGTCATCGGTGGGCCCCCGGCGTTGGTCTCATGGGTCACATCCTCCTGCCTGACCCCACGGGAGGGTCAACAGGGTTAGCGCCCGGCGGGTCGCGGGCGCGGTCGCGGGCTGAACCCCCTCGACAGGGTGCCAAATCGACCGCATCGTCGTGGGGAGCGTCGGTTTGCCGCCCCCTCGACGGCCCCATCGCCCTGGGCCGCCGCACTGTGCGCCGGGGCCCTCCCGCGCACCTAGGATGGCCGCACTATGACCGAGTGGTTACTCGTCCTTGCCGGCGTCGGACTGACTGCTGGCACCGCCCTCTTTGTGGCCGTGGAGTTCTCGCTGGTCGCCCTGGACCGTCCCACCGTCCAGCGGGCCATCGACTCCGGGGACCGCCGGGCGGAGGTTGTGCTCGGGTCGCTGCGGCGCCTGTCGACCCAGCTCTCGGCCGCCCAGGTCGGGATCACGCTGACCACCCTGGTCCTCGGCTACATCGCCACGCCCAGCCTGGGTCGGCTGCTGCAGACCCCGCTCGGCGCGCTCGGCCTCCAGGGCGACGCACTCATTTCCGTCTCCGCCACCCTGGCCCTGCTCATCGCCACCCTGTTCTCGATGGTCCTGGGGGAGCTGCTGCCGCAGTTCCTCGGCATCTCGGCGCCGCTGAAGACGGCCAAGGTCGTGGCCGGGCCGGTGCGGGTCTTCGCGGTCATCGCCAAGCCCCTGATCCTCGTGCTCAACGGCTCGGCCAACCTCGTGCTCAGGGGCCTGGGGATCACCCCGCAGGAGGAGCTCTCCGGCGCCCGCACCCCCCAGGAGCTCGCGTCCCTGGTGCGGCGCTCTGCGGAGGCCGGCACCCTCGATGGCGGCACGGCCCGGCTGGTGACCCGGTCGCTGGGCTTCGGCGAGCAGACCGCCGCCGA
>DASULG010000376.1:0-15243 GCA_036278335.1 Pedococcus sp. | reverse complement strand
CCCCCCACGCCCGGCCTCGAGGTCGGTTGCCGCGGCTCAGGCGCCAGTGCCGAGCTCGCGGTCGAGCCGCGCGATCTGCCCCAGGACGAGCGGCTGCAACGGCGAGCGCGGCCCCAGCGCAGCCAGCTGGGCGGTCCACATCTCGTAGTCGTCGGCGCCCCACGCCGAGCGGGTCCACGTCGACATCAGGTCGGGCTCGCCGCTGCGGAGCACGGCCTGGCGCAGCGAGGCCTCGATGTTCTCGCGCAACCGCAGCACCCCCGGTGCTGTCGAAGCGGGCATCAGAGGCCCCCGGTAGAGGCGCAGGGCCGACCCGACCGCCCCGGCCGCCAGGTGCGCCTCCACGGCGAGCCAGTCTGCGGTGACCTCGGCGGCCAGCCGGTAGGGGCGCGAGGCGAGCAGCTCCTCGCCGAGCAGGCTGCGCAGCCGGTTGAGCTCGGCGCGCAGGGTCGAGCCGGTGACGTCCTCCTCGTACAGCAGCACGGCGAGCTCGTCGCCGGAGAGCCCGCGGGAGGCCGAGGCGAGCAGCAGGACGAGCTCGCTGTGCCGTCGGCTCAGGCGGAGCGTGTGCCGACGTCCCGGCCCGTCCTCGATGGTGAGGAGGGCGTCGGTGCGGCCCAGGGCCTCGACGGTCACGGCCAGGCCCGTTGCGGTGGGGCGGGCAGGCTCGGCGCCGCGGGCCAGGAGCTCACGGGCCAGCTCGGCCTCAGCCATGCGGGCTGCCGCGCGCACCATCGCCATGGTCTGGGGGACGACGATGTCGCTGCCGCCGGTGATGTCCAGGACCCCGAGCAGCGACTGGGTGGTCGGGTCGTGGATCGGCGTGGCCGCGCAGCTCCAGCGCTGGACGGACCGCCGGAAGTGCTCGGCGCCGATGATGTTGGCCGGCTGGTCGAGGGCCAGGGCCATGCCAGGGGCGTTGGTCCCCGCCAGCCGCTCGTCCCAGTTGCTGCCCTCGACGAAGCCGATGGACTCGGCCCGGCGCAGCACGCTCGGCGTTCCGCACACCCACAGCAGCTGCCCCGCCGCGTCGGAGACGGCCATGACGGCGTCGCAGTCCCGTGCCGCCTGCCCCAGGACGTCGTCGAGGAGCGGGAAGACCTGGGCCAGGGGGTGGGCCTCGCGGTGGTCGCGCAGGGCGTCGTCCATCAGCGTGATGGGCGCCTCGACCCGGTCGGCCTCGACACCTGCGGCCGCCGAGCGCACCCACGAGTCCGCGACCTGGGTGCGGACGGTGGCCAGTGGATCCATCGAGCCAGCATGCGCCTCGCGGGACGGCTGGTCCAGCGGCGTCTCACACCAGCGCCCTGATGGCAGGCTCGCCGGCGCGGGGCCGGGTCCACGAAGAGGGTGTCCCCGGCGACGTGCGGTCGATAGCCTCATCGCAAGAGACAGTTCCGAGCAGACGGAGGACCGATGGACCCGCGCAGCACCGCCCTTGTCCTGATCGAGTTCCAGAACGACTTCACCAGCGAGGGTGGCGCTCTGCATGGAGCGGTCGCCGACTCGATGGCGCAGACCAACATGCTGGAGAACGCCAAGGAGGTCGTTGCCGCCGCGCGTGAGGCCGGGGCCACGATCATCCACGCGCCCATCTCGTTCGCCAACGGCTACAAGGAGATCACCGGCAGCCCGTACGGCATCCTCAAGGGCGTCGTCGACTCCAACGCCTTCGTCAAGGGCGAGTGGGGCGCCGAGATCATCGACGACCTCAAGCCCGAGGCGGACGACATCGTCGTCGAGGGCAAGCGCGGCCTGGACACGTTCGCGAGCACCAACCTCGACTTCATCCTCCGCAGCAAGGGGATCAAGACAGTGGCCCTCGGTGGTTTCCTGACGAACTGCTGCGTCGAGTCCACCATGCGCTCGGCCTACGAGCGGGGCTACGAGGTGGTCACCCTCAGCGACTGCGTCGCGGCCACCAGTACCGAGGAGCACGCCAACGCGATCCAGTACGACTACCCGATGTTCTCCAAGCCGATGACGGGCAAGGAGTTCGCCGAGCAGGTCTCCGGCGGCGGCCAAGGAGAGGACACCTCTCGCGGCTACTGAGCCGCCGGCGCCTGGGCCCGCAGCGTCTCGACAGCCGCCGCCGCGTCGTCCTGCTCGTGGACGACCGCGCGCACCGACGGCTCAGCAGGCAGGCGTTGTGGCCCGGGCGGCGCCCGTGGTGCTGGGGGCTGGCGCCTTGGACGTCGCCTTGCCGGTGGGCCGCACGGTGGGCTTCACGGGTGGCTTGACCGGCACGGACGCCCGTGCCCGTGCCAGCGCGGTGAAGCTCTCGCCCAGGACGAGGTCGACGGAGGAGTCGCTTCGCGCGTCGGGGGCCGCCTTGGCTCCCTTGACGAGCGCGAGGACGAGCTTGGCCTTCGCCGCGCCGGACCTGCCATAGCGGACCTCCGCGGGACCGGCGATGGTCCGCAGGAGAGGGTCGTTGGCCACGGTGGCGACGCGGAACCCGCGCTTGCGCACCTCGGCGGCGGTCCTGGCGGCGAGCCCCGTGCGGCTGGTCGCGTTGTAGACGTTCACCGTGGTGTCTCGCGGCCGCGGAGCGGCGGACGTCGCCGCCGGCGTGCAGGTGGGCGCGGCCGCTGCGGCACTGGGGTCGGCAGGGGCCTGGATGTAGGAGTAGGCGTACCAGAAGGCGAAGAACAGCATCAGCACGACGAGCGAGAGCGTGATCAGAGCGCGGCGCCTGCGCGTCCGCCGCGAGCTCGATGCTCCCGACTCGACGATGTAGCTCACCGTCACCTCCCTGCCCGGCCCCCCTTGGCCCGGTTCAGGACCTAGTCAAGCACGAGGACGCGGGCGTGGAGGGTAGGACGCTGCTGGAGGGCGGCACGCAGGGCGCGGTGGAGGCCGTCCTCGAGGTAGAGGGTCCCTTCCCACTGCACGACGTGGGCGAACAGGTCGCCGTAGAAGGTGGAGTCCTCGTCGAGCAGCTGACCGAGGTCCAGGGTGCGCTTGGTCGTGACGAGGTCGTCGAGCCGGACCATGCGCGGCGGCACCGCGGCCCAGTCCCGCGGGGACTCCTTGCCGTGGTCGGGGTACGGGCGCGAGTCGCCGACAGCCTTGAAGATCACCCCGACACCCTACGCACAGGCGGGGAGCTTCGCGGTGACGGGCGCTCGGGAGGCCGCCACGGACCGACTGCGCAGCCACCCCGGCCGCACTAGAGTCCCGACAATGACGGACAAGGCGACGACGGACAAGGCGACGACGGACAAGGCGACCCACAGCCCCGCGGACCTGGCGGACGCCGCGGCCGCGCAGCTCGCCGAGATCCGGTCGGGGTACGCCTTCGAAGGCCCCGCGCTGCACTTCGGCGCCGCCGTGCTCGACGGACAGGCGCACCCCGAGGCCCCGGTGCGGATCCCGCTGTCCGCGCTGAACCGCCACGGGCTGGTTGCGGGCGCCACTGGCACGGGCAAGACCAAGACGCTCCAGCTGATGGCCGAGCAGCTCTCCGGCCAGGGCGTCCCGGTCTTCCTCGCCGACATCAAGGGCGACCTGTCCGGGATGGCCACCGCCGGTGAGCCCAGCGAGAGGGTCACGGCCCGCGCCCAGGACGTCGGGCAGGACTGGGCCCCCACGGCATACCCGATGGAGTTCCTCTCGCTCGGCGGCCTCGGGCAGGGCATCCCCGTCCGGGCGACCGTCACGTCCTTCGGGCCCACGCTGCTCGCGAAGGTGCTCGGGCTCAACGAGACGCAGGAGTCCAGCCTTGGCCTGGTGTTCCACTACGCCGACAAGAACGGCCTGGCGCTGCTCGACATCAAAGACCTGCGGGCGGTCATCTCGCACCTGACGTCGGACGAGGGCAAGGCCGACCTCAAGGCCCTGGGCGGGCTGTCCTCCGCGACGGCCGGCGTCATCCTGCGCGAGCTGGTCACCTTCTCCGACCAGGGCGCCGACGTGTTCTTCGGCGAGCCCGAGTTCGACACGAGCGACCTGCTGCGCACCGCCGAGGACGGCCGCGGCCTCGTGACGTGCCTGGAGCTGCCGGCCGTCCAGGACCGGCCGAAGCTGTTCTCGACGTTCCTCATGTGGATGCTCGCCGACCTCTTCCACGACCTGCCCGAGGTGGGCGACCTCGACAAGCCCAAGCTGGTCTTCTTCTTCGACGAGGCCCACCTGCTCTTCGACGAGGCGAGCAGTGCGTTCGAGGACGCGATCGAGCAGACGGTGCGCCTCATCCGCTCCAAGGGCGTGGGGGTCTTCTTCGTGACCCAGAGCCCGAAGGACGTGCCCGCCGATGTGCTGGCCCAGCTCGGCAACCGTGTGCAGCACGCCTTGCGCGCCTTCACCCCGGACGACGCGAAGGCGCTCAAGGCCGCGGTCTCGACGTACCCCACCACCGACTACGACCTCAGCAGCCTGCTCACCTCGCTCGGCACGGGCGAGGCCGTCGTCACGGTCCTTTCCGAGCGCGGGGCGCCGACGCCCGTCGCGTGGACCCGGATGATCGCGCCCCAGTCGCTGATGGCACCGAGCGCGCCGGAGCGGGTGGCCTCGCTCATGGCTGGGTCTGGCCTCGCCGCCAAGTACGCCGACGTGGCCGACCGCGAGTCGGCGTACGAGAAGCTGCAGGCGCGGATGGCCCATGCGCCAACGCCCGAGGAGGAGCCGGCGCCCGCACCGAAGGCGCCCGGGACGACGCCAGCCGCCAAGCGGCAGCCCAAGCAGGAGCCGGGGATGGTCGAGCAGGTCGTGCAGTCCAGCGCCTTCCGGTCGATGCTGCGCTCGGCCGGGACCGTCATCGGGCGCGAGATCACCCGCTCGCTGTTCGGCACGGCCCGCCGCCGGCGCTGAGCCTGAGTCAGCCGAGAAGGGCTGCGACGAGCAGGATCACCGGAACCGACCCGACCGTCGTGATGAGGATGGTGTCCCGGGCGAGCACCGTGGCGCGGTCGAAGCGGGTGGCGTGCACGAAGATGTTCTGTGCCGTCGGCAGAGCCGAGGTCACCACGATCGCCAGCAGGGCGTGCCCCTCGACGCCCAGCGCATAGCGGGCCACGAGGAACGCCGCCAGCGGTTGGGCCGCCAGCTTGAGCGCTGAGGTCGCGCCGACCTCTGCTGCCGAGCCGCCCGAGCCCAGGCCGGGGCCGAGGCGCAGCGCGATGCCGTAGGCGATGAGCATCGCCGGCACGGCCATGTGGCCGACCAGCTCGATCGGGTCCTGCACGGCAGGTGGCAGGGTCCACCCGGTGATGGCCAGGGTCAGGCCGATGAGCGAGCCGAGGGTCAGCGGGTTGGTGAAGGGCTGGGCGATGATGGTCCGCAGGGGCGCCCGGCTGCCGCGGGCGTCGGCGTCGAGCACGGCCAGCGCAAGGGGTTGCATCACCAGGAGCTGCATGAGCAGCGTTGGCGCAACGTAGGCCGCGCTGCCCAGGACGTAGGAGGCCACCGGGATGCCGAGATTGCCCGCGTTGACGTAGGAGGCGGACAGTGTGCCGATCGTGGTGTGCCCCAAGGGCCGTCGCCAGATGAGGCGAGCCAGGAGGATGTAGGCCCCACCGGCGGCGACCACGCCGGCGACCGACGCGACCAGGTTGCGGGACAGGACCGCCGACACATCCGCCTCCGCCAGCGTGACGACCATCAGCGCTGGGCTGGCCACGAAGAACGCCAGCCGCGACAGGATCACCTGGGCGCTGGCGTCGAGGACCCGGAGGTGGGCCAGGAGGGCGCCGAGCGCGATGACCGCCCCGATCGTCGCGAACCCCTCGAACACCCCCGTCACGGGCCTGAGTCTGCCGGGTGGCGGCCCCGGCCGCGTGCATCCTCCACATCGTGGTCGGGCGGGGTCACCGGGCGGGCTGCCGTCCGGTGAGCGCCAGCAGCCGCCTGCTGGCTGATGCTCCGGCGGCAACGGGCACGGCTGGGGCAAAGCGCTGCCCGCGGTCCTCGGCCGAGATTAGGGACGGTGCCGCAGCCAGGAGCGCGCGGGCCAGCTCGTCGGGCAGCGGCCGGTCGACGCCACACGCCCGGGCCACGTCCCAGCCGTGCACGGCGATCTCCAGTGCACCCGTGAGCGCGACCAGGCTGGCGGGAAGCACCCGACCGCTCACGACGACCTGCTCCTCCGCGTGCCGGAGGCTCCAGGCCCCCAGCAGTGCGCAGGCCCGCCGCCGCAGGCTCTTCACCACGCTCAGTCCCGGCTCCCCCACCGCCGGGTCGAGGTCGGGCCGGAGACGGACCTGCCCGGTGGCCCCGGCCTCATGGAGTGCCTGGAGCGAGTCGTCCATGTGGCGGAGCAGCTCGGCGAGGCGCCAGTCCCGGCACGGGGTCGAGCGCCCGAGGTCATCGGCTGTGACCAACGAGAGGCTGGCGCGCGTGTAGCTCACCGCGCGCTCGAGGAGCTCGGTGCCGGCTTCCACGGGAGTGGCGGCCGGCCAGGTCGTCATGGCGCGGGGGCGGGGGAGGCCGCGACCTCGGTGATTGCGTCCGGCAGGCCGAAGAGCGGGAAGAGGGCGAGGTCGAAGAAGGCCGTCACATGGGACACGGCGCCGTCGCGCAGCTCGAGGACCTGCAGCTGGAAGGGCAGGAAGACGTTCTCCTCCGTGAGGATGTACATGCCGAACGCCGGCTGGCCGTTCGCCCGGGTCGGCACCATCCGCAGCTCGTCCGGGCCTGCCGGGCAGTTGACGTCGATGAGCCGTCCGATCGCCTCCGCCCCCTGGTACCAGCCGACGAAGGGCGGCATCTCCCACAGCGCGTCCTCGGCGCACAGCTCGACGATGCCCGCGATGTCCTTGCGCTCCATGGCACGGGCGTAGCGACCCAGCAGCTCCCGCTGGCGGGGGTCGGTGGGCTCGACGATGTCGGCCTCCGAGAGGTTGGCGCGCTCGAGCTGGGCCCGGGCCCGCTGCAGCGCGCTGTTCACCGACGCGGTCGAGGTCTGCAGCGCCTCGGCCACCTCGGCGGCCGACCACCGCAGCACCTCGCGCAGGATCAGCACCGCCCGCTGGCGCGGGGGAAGGTGCTGCAGGGCGGCGACCAGGGCCAGGCGCACCCCCGCCCGGGCCGCGACGATGCTGGCGGGGTCCTGGGGGTCCTCCAGCAGGGAGTCCGGCACCGGCTCGAGCCAGGGCACGTCGGTCTGCTCGACGAGGCGGGCGTCCGGCTCGGTGGCAGGAGCCCCCAGCCCCGTCGGGAGCGGGCGGCGGCTGCGTCCCTCCAGGGCGGACAGACAGGCGTTCGTGGCGATGCGGTGCAGCCAGGTGCGCACCGACGCCCGGCCCTCGAACCCGTGGAACGACCGCCAGGCGCGCAGGTAGGTCTCCTGCACGAGGTCCTCGGCGTCGTGGGAGGAGCCCATCATGCGGTAGCAGTGCGCGAAGAGCTCGCGCCGGTAGGCCTCGGCCTCGGTGAGGAAGTCGTCCGCAGTGCGGCTCTCGGTCACGCTCATGACTCTACCGACCCGCCCCGACGACGAAACTCATCGCCGATGAGTCCCGCGCCCCCGAGCGGTCGACCCGGCATACACACCCGTACACGACCAGGGAGGCATCCGTGTCCCGCATGATCTTCGTCAACCTGCCCGTGAAGGACCTCACGGCGTCCCGGGCGTTCTTCACCGCCCTCGGCTTCGCCTTCGACGAGGAGTTCTCCGACGACAAGGCGGCCTGCGTGGTGCTGGCCGACAACATCTTCGTGATGCTGCTCCGCGAGGACTTCTTCGCCACCTTCGTCAACGGCGAGGTCGCTGACGCCACGCGGTCCACGGAGGTGCTCAGCTGCATCAGCGCCGAGAGCCGCGAGGAGGTGGACGCCCTGGTGCGCCGGGCGCTCGAGGCCGGCGGCAAGCCGTGGAAGGACTCGTTCGCCGACGGCCCGATGTACGGCGGCAGCTTCCAGGACCTCGACGGCCATGTCTGGGAGGTCATGCACATGGACGCAGCGGCCAACGCGCACTGACCCGCGGGTTACTCGCGGCGGAGCACCGGCGCCAGGGCGTCGAGCACGGAGGCGTCCTCGATGGTGCCCGGCACGGTCGGCGTCCGGCCGTCGGCCATCTCGCGCATGGTCTTGCGCAGGATCTTGCCGGACCGCGTCTTCGGCAGGGCGGCGACGATGTCGACCTGGTGGAGGGCGGCCACCGGGCCCACCTCGTCCCGCACCCGCTTCACGAGCTCGGCCCGCAGGCGCTCACCGTCGCCGACCGCGTCGATCCCGCTCTTGACGACGACGAGGGCCCGCGGGACCTGCCCCTTGAGCTCGTCCGCGACCCCGATGACGGCGCACTCCGCCACGGCCTCGTGGCCCGCGAGCGCTGCCTCGATCGACCCGGTCGAGAGTCGGTGCCCGGCGACGTTGAGCACGTCGTCGGTGCGCCCCATGACGAACAGGTAGCCGTCCTCGTCGAGCATCCCCCCGTCGCCGGTCAGGTAGTAGCCCTCGAACGCGCCGAGGTAGCCGTCGACGTAGCGCTCGTCGTCCTCCCACAGAGTGGGCAGCGTCCCCGGGGGCAGCGGGAGCCGGATGCAGATCGCCCCCTCGGTGCCGGCGGGCACCGGTGAGCCGTGCTCGTCGAGCACCTCCACGGCATACCCCGGGACGGGCACTGTCGGCGACCCGGGCTTGACCGGCATAGGCTCGAGACCGCGCAGGTTCGCGGCGATGGGCCACCCCGTCTCCGTCTGCCACCAGTTGTCGATGACTGGCACGCCGAGGACCTTCGAGGCCCACTCGTAGGTGTCGGGGTCGAGTCGCTCGCCGGCCAGGAACACCGTCTGCAGGGAGGACAGGTCGTGCTCCGCCATGCGGGTGCCACCCGGGTCCTCCCGCCTGATGGCCCGGTATGCCGTGGGGGCGGTGAACATGGCCTTCACGCCGTAGTCGGCGATCACCCTCCAGAAGGCACCGGCGTCCGGGGTACCGACGGGTTTGCCCTCGTAGAGAACGGTGGTCGCGCCGGTGAGCAGGGGCGCGTAGACGATGTAGGAGTGACCCACGACCCAGCCGACGTCGCTCGCCGTGAACCACACGTCGCCGGGGCCGATGTCGTAGATGTTCTCCATCGACCATCGCAGCGCGACGGCATGGCCGCCGTTGTCGCGCACGATCCCCTTGGGCCGGCCGGTCGTACCCGAGGTGTAGAGGATGTAGAGCGGGTCAGTGGCAGCGACCTCCACACAGCCGGCGGCCTCGGCGTCCGCCATGAGCTCGCCCCACTCCATCTCCTCCCAGTCGGTGTCGCGCTCGCCGACGGCCGCGCGGGCCTGCTCCCGCTGGAGAACGATGACCGCCTCCGGCTTGTGGCTGCTGCGGTCCAGGGCTGCGTCCAGCATCGGCTTGTACTCCACGACCCGCTTCGGCTCGATCCCGCAGGACGCCGCCACGACGACCACCGGTTTGGCGTCCTCGATGCGCATCGACAGCTCACCGGGCGCGAAGCCGCCGAAGACCACCGAGTGCACCGCCCCGATGCGGGCGCACGCCAGCATCGCGACAAGCGCCTCGGGCACCATCGGCATGTAGATGACGACCCTGTCGCCCTTCTCGACCCCGAGTGACTGCAGCGCTCCGGCGAAGCGTGCGACCTGGTCGAGCAGCTCGGCATACGTCAGGGTGCGCTTCGCGCCGGTGACCGGGCTGTCATAGAGGACGGCCGCCTGCTCGCCGCGTCCTGCCAGGACGTGGCGGTCGAGCGCGTTGAAGCAGGTGTTGAGGCTGGCGCCCGGGAACCAGCGGTAGAACGGCGGGCGGCTGTCGTCGAGCACCTGCGTGGGCGGGGTGATCCAGTCGACGGCTGCTGCGGCGCGACCCCAGAAGGCGGACGGGTCGGCGAGGCTCTCGGCGTAGGCCGCTGCGTAGGCACCCTGAGTCATGCGGCCCATCCTCACCGCCGCCCGTCGGTGATGCCATAGGCCGGACGTCCCGTGCGACGGGTGGGCGGGGTGGCTCGCCCAGCGGTCAGGGCAGGACCGGCGGCGCCCACGACGGACGGTCGATGAGGCAGAACGGGTGGCCGGCGGGGTCGGCGAAGACGTCCGAGCCGGACGGGCTCAGCGGGCGGCAGCCGAGGGCGAGCACCTGCTCGGCGGCGGTGGCCCGGTCGTCGACCATGACGTCGAGGTGTACCTGCTGGGGACGGCTGGGATCGCCCCACACCGGCGGGACGTGGTCGGGTGCCAGCTGGAAGGCGACGCCGGAGTGCTGTGCGCTCGGCGCCACCACGACGAAGTCAGCGCTCGCGTAGGTCACGGGCCAGCCGAGCAGCTCGGCGTAGAACCTCGCGAGCGCGGCGGGGTCCGGGCAGTCGAGGACGACGTGGTGCAGCCGGCCGATCATCGCGGACCTCCTGTGCGGGTGGGCGCCGCCCCGACTCTACGAGGAGGCCGCAGGACTTGACCGAGTCTTTGCCAAAGCGGGCGCTATCGGGCATTGCCAACATCGACTCACGTAGGTAACTTCCAGCACGGATAACATTTACGTGAATGATTCACAACGTCGTCGTGGAGGTCTCATGTCCCCGTCCGCACCCGCCCGAAGGGCCGTCCTCGCCGGCACCGCCGCGGCCGCCCTCTTCGGTGGCCTGCTGCCTGCCGCCGCCTCTGCCGACACGGTGCCGCCGGCGGAGGAGAACGGCTGGGTCACCTCGACCATGGCCCGGATGACGCTGGAGGAGAAGGTCGGCCAGCTGTTCATCCAGAACGTCTACGGCTCGGACGCCACGACGCCGGACGCGCGCAACATCCCGCTCTACGGGGTGGCCAGCCCGGCCGAGGTGGTGCAGAAGTACCACCTCGGCGGCGTCATCTACTTCGCCTGGACCGACAGCGTCAAGGACCCCGACCAGATCACCGGCCTGTCCAACGGCCTGCAGCGGGCCTCTCTCGGCCAGGACTCCAAGGTCCACGTGCCGCTCCAGGTCGCCATCGACCAGGAGCAGGGCGTGGTGACCCGCATCGGGCCGCCGGCCACCCAGTTCCCCGGCTCGATGGCCCTCGGGGCTGGCCGCAGCACGGATGACGCGCGCACCGCGGCCGCGATCACCGGCCAGGAGCTCAAGGCCATGGGCGTCAACACCAACTTCGCGCCCGACTCCGACGTGAACGTCAACGCCCTCAACCCCGTCATCGGCACCCGGTCGTTCTCCTCGGACCCGTCGCTGGCGGCCCAGATGGTCGGCGCCCAGGTGAGCGGCTACCAGGACGACGCGGGCATCTCCTCGGCCGCCAAGCACTTCCCCGGCCACGGCGACACGGCCACCGACAGCCACGTCGCCTTCCCGGTGATCACCCACTCGCGTGAGCAGTGGGAGCAGCTCGACGCCCCGCCCTTCAAGGCCGCCATCGCCAAGGGCATCGACATGATCATGACGGCGCACCTGGCCTTCCCGGCCCTGGACGACTCCGGCGACCCGGCCACGCTCAGCAAGCCGATCCTGACCGGCGTCCTGCGCGAGCAGCTCGGCTACAAGGGCGTCATCGTCACCGACTCCCTCGGCATGCAGGGCGTGCGTGACCGGTACGGCGACGCGGAGGTCGCGATCCGCGCCCTCGGGGCCGGGGCCGACCAGCTGCTCATGAGCCCGGCCATGGACGAGGCGTATGCCGCGGTGCTGGGCGCCGTGCGCACCGGCCGGATCAGCGCGGCAGACCTCGACGCCAAGGTGCGGCGG
The DNA here is from genome assembly GCA_036278335.1 of Pedococcus sp. Taxonomy (GTDB): domain Bacteria; phylum Actinomycetota; class Actinomycetes; order Actinomycetales; family Dermatophilaceae; genus Pedococcus_A. The sequence goes on along the minus strand of DASULG010000376.1, from coordinate 3,614 downwards.
GTCCTGGAGCTGAAGTTCGGGCGCGGCCTCGTCGCCAGCCCGTACGCCGACTCCGCCGCCGTCTCCTCGGTCGTGGGCACACCCGAGCACCTGGCCACCGCCGACGCCATCACGGACCGCACCACCACCCTGGTCAAGAACGACGGCGGCACGCTGCCCCTGGCGGTCTCGGGCAAGAAGGTCCTGGTGACCGGCTACGGGGTGAGCGTGACCTCGACCCTGGCGGACGCCCTTGCCGCCAAGGGGGCCACGACCACGGTGCGCCAGACGGGCACCTCGCCGACGGACGCCCAGGTCGCCGACGCGGTGAGCGCAGCCAACGGCAGCGACGCCGTGGTCGTCACGACGATGAAGGCGTGGGACACCAGCGTCACCGACAAGCGCGCCGGTCAGCAGAAGCTCGTCAAGGCCCTGCTCGCGACGGGCAAGCCGGTGGTCGTCGTGGCCACCCGCGACCCCTATGACATCGCCTACTTCACGCAGGCGCCGACGTACCTGGCGACGTACTCGTACAGCCCGGTCGCCATCGACGCCGTGGCCCGTGTGATCACCGGTGAGGTCAGCCCGAGCGGCAAGCTGCCGGTGGACATCCCGGTGGCCGGAGAGCCCGCCACGGTGCTCTACCCGTTCGGCCACGGCCTGGGCTACTGAGGGGAATGGGGATGACCCTCGGTATGCCGCGGCGCCTGCTCCGATGCGCGCTGGGGGCAGGCCCCGCGGCGCTGGTTGCGACCGTGCTCCTCAACCAGGGATCGGAGATCTCTCGATGACCGGCCTGAACCGCCGACAGCTCCTCACCGCCGGAGCACTCGGCGCCGCTGCCGTGCCGCTGGCCGCGTCCGCTGCCGGTGCCGCCCCGCAGTCGGTGGCGCGCAACGTCACATACCCGGCCCGCACGGTGACCCCGGGCGCGGACCGGGCCGCGGCCGCCGGCTGGTCCGCGCTCGCGGGCCGCAAGGTCGGGATCATCACCAACCCCACCGGCATACTCACGAACCTGCGGACGATCGTCGACGAGATGCACGAGGCTGGGGCTGTCGACATCAGGGGCGTCTTCGGCCCGGAACACGGCTTCCGCGGCACCGCGCAGGCCGGCGACTCGGAGGGCACGCACACGGACCCCCGCACCGGCGTCACGGTCTACGACGCCTACGGCGCCGGCACCGACAAGATGGCCTCGATGTTCCGGGCCGCCGGCGTGGACACCGTCGTGTTCGACATCCAGGACGCGGGTGCGCGCTTCTACACCTACATCTGGACGATGTACACGGCCATGAAGGCGGCCGTGCAGACGGGAGCGCGCTTCGTCGTCCTCGACCGGCCCAACCCGATCGGCGGCACCGCCCGCGGGCCGCTGATGACCACTGCCTACACCTCCGGCGTCGGTGCCAAGGAGATCGTGCAGGCGCACGGCATGACCGTGGGGGAGCTCGCCCGCTACTTCGACGGGGAGTTCCTCGAGGCCGAGGTCGGGGGCCGGCTCGCGGAGCTGTCCGTCATCGAGGTGGCCGGCTGGCGCCGGGACATGCCGTATGCCGCGACCGGCCTCCCCTGGGTCATGCCCAGTCCGAACATGCCCACCCCCGACACGGCGCTGGTCTACCCCGGCACCGGGATGTTCGAGGGCACGAGCCTCTCGGAGGGCCGGGGGACGACGCGTCCGTTCGAGCTCGTGGGTGCCCCGTTCGTGGACTACCGCTGGGCCGAGGCCCTGGCGGGGCTGGACCTGCCGGGCGTGGGCTTCCGCGAGGCGTACTTCAACCCCACGTTCAGCAAGCACCAGGGCAAGGTCTGCGGAGGCGTCCAGGTGCACATCACCGACCCTCGCACGTTCGACCCGATGCGGGTGGGCGTGGAGATGCTGGTCGTGGCCCGGGCCCTGTACGCCGACTTCCAGTGGCGCTACGACAGCTACGACCCGAAGCGGCCCTACTGGATCGACAAGCTCACCGGGTCGACGCGGCTGCGCGAGCAGATCACCGCGGGCGCCTCGGCCGACGAGGTGGTGGGTGCCTGGCGGGACGAGCTGGCCGCCTTCGACGACCGGCGCCTGCAGTACCTCCTGTACTCCGGCCCGGCCGCCTGACGCGAGAATCGACAGGGTGAGGGGACCGGAAGGCAGATGCGCAGGCTCGTCGCAACGGCGGCGGTCGCTGCGCGACGCCAGCCCGGCCAGCGCCGGCCTGGACCCGGCGCCGATCGACGAGGCGGTGGCGCAGATCCGCGGGCACGAGGAGGCGCCCGCGGGCGTGCACCCGGTGTATGCCGGTGCGGTGGCGCTGATGGGCCACGACGGCGCCGTCGTGGCCCGGGACGCCAGCGGCTACGCCCTGCGCTACGAGAACGAGACCACCGAGCTGCCGCGGGAGCAGTGGGTCCCCATGCGCGAGGACACCATCTTCGACCTGGCCTCGGTGTCCAAGCTGTTCACCTCCATCGCGGCCGTCCAGCTCATCGAGGACGGGAGCATCGAGCTCGAGGCGCCGGTCGCGGCATACCTGCCCGAGTTCGGCGTGAACGGCAAGGAGTGGGTGACGGTCCGGCACCTGCTCACCCACACCTGCGGGTTCACCTCGTGGCTGCCGCTCTACAGCCGCTACCCCGACAAGGCCTCCCGGATCAAGGCCGTCATGGACGCGCCCCTGCGCAACCCGGTCGGCTCGACCTACCGCTACAGCGACCTGAACCTGATCACCCTCGGCGTCCTCATCGAGCGGGTGACGGGCAAGACCCTCGACGCCGTGGTCCGCGCGCGCATCACCGAGCCGCTCGGCATGCACGACACCGGCTACAACCCGAGTGACCGCGAGCGGACCGCCGCCACGGAGTACCAGTCCACCCCGGCCCGCGGCATGGTCTGGGGCGAGGTCCACGACGAGAACGCCTGGTCACTCGGCGGGGTGGCGGGCCATGCGGGGGTCTTCTCGACCGCCGCCGACCTGTCGGTGCTGGCCCAGGCGCTGCTCAACGGAGGCGTCTACCGCGGCCAGCGGGTCCTCAGCCGCAAGAGCGTGGCCGACCTGGTCACGAACGACAACCAGGACTTCCCGGGCGACGCCCACGGACTGGGCTTCGAGCTGGACCAGCGCTGGTACATGGACGCGCTCTCCGGGCCGCGCACCGCGGGGCACACCGGCTACACCGGGACGTCGATCGTCGTCGACTTCGCCTCGCACTCCTTCGCCATCCTGCTGACCAACCGGGTCCACCCGTCCCGGTCGGGGGGGAGCAACAACGCCGCGCGCCGGGAGTGGTCACGAGGCCTGGCCCTGGCCATGGGCGTGCGGCCGCGGCAGGGCGAGACCGCCTGGTACTCCGGTGCCCGCGACGACGCCACCTCCACGCTGACGGCCCCGCTGGACGTCCCCGCCGGCGGAGCTCGCCTGGCCTTCGACCTCTTCCTCGACACCGAGGAGACGGACCTGTTGTTCCTCGAGTCGTCGCCCGACGGCGGCGCCACCTGGGAGCAGGTGCCCTGCGAGGTCCGCGACCGGGGCGAGACGCAGGCGACCGACGGCGCGGTCTCCGGCAGCGGCACCAGGTGCTGGACCCAGGCGCGGGCAGACCTCCCGGCCGGTGCCCAGCTGCTGCGCTGGCGGTACACGACCGACGGC
>DASULG010000375.1:0-26428 GCA_036278335.1 Pedococcus sp. | reverse complement strand
TGATGTCGACGTCGGCCAGCTCTTTGAACTGGTGGTACATCGAGGGCAGGCGTCGGGTGATCTCCTCCGCGGGAAGACGGGTCGAGACGTCGAGGAACACGCCACCGTGCGGCGTGCCCCGCCCCTCCTTGACCTCGCTGTTGATGGCCCGTGCCACCTCGTCCCGAGGCAGCAGCTCCGGCGGCCGCTTGTTGTTCTCCGGGTCGTCGTACCAGCGGTCTGCCTCCTCCTCGGAGTCGGCGTACTGAGTCCGGAAGACGTCGGGGACGTAGTCGAACATGAAGCGCTTGCCCTCGGAGTTGCGCAGCACTCCCCCGTCGCCGCGCACCGACTCGGTGACGAGGATGCCCTTCACGGACGGCGGCCACACCATGCCGGTGGGGTGGAACTGGATGAACTCCATGTTGACCAGGGAGGCACCGGCGCGCAGGGCCAGAGCGTGACCGTCCCCGGTGTACTCCCACGAGTTGCTCGTGACCTTGAACGACTTGCCGATGCCACCGGTCGCGAGGATGACGGCCGGGGCCGAGAACAGCACGAACCGGCCGGACTCCCGCCAGTAGCCGAACGCTCCGGCCACCACACCGTCGGACTTGAGGATGTCGGTGACGGTGAGCTCGGCGAAGACCTTGAGCCGGCTCTCGTAGTCACCCGTCTCGCGGTGGTCCTCCTGCTGCAGGCTCACGATCTTCTGCTGGAGGGTGCGGATCAGCTCCAGGCCGGTGCGGTCGCCCACATGCGCGAGACGAGGATACTCGTGGCCGCCGAAGTTACGCTGGCTGATCTTGCCGTCCTTGGTGCGGTCGAACAGCGCACCCCACGCCTCCAGCTCCCAGACCCGGTCGGGGGCCTCCTTGGCGTGGAGTTCGGCCATCCGCCAGTTGTTCAGGAACTTGCCGCCCCGCATGGTGTCACGGAAGTGCACCATCCAGTTGTCGTCGGAGTTGACGTTGCCCATCGCGGCCGCGGCGCCGCCTTCGGCCATGACCGTGTGGGCCTTGCCGAACAGCGACTTGCAGATGATGGCGGTCCGCAGTCCCTGCTGCCGAGCCTCGATCGCCGCCCGCAGGCCCGCTCCCCCGGCGCCGATGACGATGACGTCGTACTCGTGCCTCTCGAGGTCGGTCACGCGTGCTCCTCTGCTGGTGGTGTGCGGTCGGTATGCCGTGCGGCGGGGTGGGGCGGGTTGGTGCGGAAGGGCGGGCTGGTCGGGCCGGCTAGTTGATGAGGCGCAGGTCGCTGATGGTGCCCGAGCTCACGAGCGCGATGTACGCGTCGGTGACCACGAGCGAGCCGAGAGTGATCCACGCGAACTGCATGTGCCGCTGGTTGAGCCTGGAGACCCAGCCCCACATCCGGTAGCGGACCGGGTGGCGGCTGAAGTGGTTGAGCCGGCCACCCACGATGTTGCGGCAGCTGTGGCAGCCGAGCGTGTAGCACCACAGCAGAACGACGTTGGCGCACAGGATGAGCGTGCCGAGCCCGATGCCGAAGCTGCCGTCCTTGCCGCGGAAGGCGTGCAGGGCATCCCAGGTGTTGATCAGCGAGATGACCACGGCGGCGTAGAAGAAGTACCGGTGCAGGTTCTGGACGATCAGCGGGAACCTGGTCTCGCCCGAGTAGCTCTTGTGCGGCTCGGCGACCGCACAGGCCGGTGGCGACTGCCAGAAGGCCCGGTAGTAGGCCTTGCGGTAGTAGTAGCAGGTCAGCCGGAACAGCAGCAGGAACGGCAGGGTCAGGATGGCCAGCGGGATGAGCGGCGGGAAGTCCCCGAAGGGGGTGCCGAAGTGGGAGGACCCCGGCACGCACGAGGTGCTGACGCACGGTGACGCGAACGGCGTGAGGTAGCCGTAGTCGGCGACGAAGTAGTTCCTCTGCGTGGCGGTGCGGATCACGCCGTAGAGCAACCAGGCCGTGAAGCACACGAACGTGACGAGCGGGGAGAGCCACCAGCGGTCCTCGCGGAGGGTGCGGGCGCTGATGCGGGCCCGTCCCGGCGAGGAGACCCCCCTGGTGAGGTCGGTGTCAGCCACGGCTCAGGTCCCCGTGGGGGCCGAGCTCGTCGTCCGCGTCGGCCCACATGCTGGGGTCGTAGTCCTCGTCCGGGATGAACACGATCTCGCCGGGGCCGCCGACGCGGTCATGGGTGCCGATGCCCGCCACCCGGGCGACGAGGTCGACGTCGTCGGCCAGCCGCACCACGTCGTCGCGCAGGCGCTGCACGTCGATGGTGTTGCCCAGGTCGTGGGTCAGCGCGGTCACCGCCTTGCGCAGGCCCGCGACGTGCCCTGCCGCTGCCGTGAGGTCCTCTCTGACGCCCATGACACTTCCTCCCGGAGTCCCGCACCACCCTGCGCACCTCGTCGTGCACAGTGGCGTGGGCCACGAGGTCGCGTGACCCACGCCACCGAACCTAGCGCGTCTCCTCCCGGATTTCCCGGCACCGGTCGAACCGGCCTGTCGGGGCGGCGGGCGGCCTTCTGGGACCGGCGCTCTGGTCAGCGCACGGTGACCGGGGTGGCCGCCCAGCGCCGCGCGGCACCAGCGGCCGCCTGCACCGCGAGCAGCTGCTCTCCCACCCGGACGGGGGCCGTTCCGCCCTTGGCATTCCGCGAGGCGAGGGAGCCCTCGACGCTCAGCACCGCCCGGACGCCCGGTGTGAGGTGCGGCGAGATCTGCGCGAGCTCGTCGTCGGTGAGGTCCCACAGCTCGATCCCGCGCCCCTCGCAGGCACGGACGCAGGCGCCGGCCACCTCGTGGGCGACACGGAAGGCGACGCCCTCGCGCACGAGCCACTCGGCGATGTCCGTGGCCAGCGAGAAGCCCTGGGGGGCCAAGGACTCCAGCCGCTCGGTTTGGAACTCCATGGTGGCCACCATCCCGGAGAAGGCCGGCAGCAGGACCTCGAGGGTGTCGACGGCGTCGAAGACCGGCTCCTTGTCCTCCTGCAGGTCGCGGTTGTAGGCGAGTGGGAGCGCCTTCAAGGTGGTGAGCAGCCCGGCGAGGTCGCCCACCAGGCGGCCCGCCTTGCCGCGTGCCAGCTCCGCGACGTCGGGGTTCTTCTTCTGCGGCATGATGCTCGACCCGGTCGAGTAGGCGTCGTCGAGCGTGACGAAGGAGAACTCCTTGGTCGCCCACAGCACGACCTCCTCGGCCAGCCGCGAGACGTCGACCGCCGTCATGGCGGCCACGAACGCGAACTCGGCCACGAAGTCGCGGGAGGCGGTGCCGTCGATGGAGTTCTCCACCGAGGCGGCGAAACCGAGGTCGGCCGCGACCGCCTCCGGGTCCAGGCCCAGCGAGCTGCCGGCCAGCGCCCCCGACCCGTAGGGCGAGACGTTGGCGCGGGCGTCCCAGTCCTGCAGCCGCTGCACGTCGCGCACCAGCGCCCACGCGTGGGCCAGCAGGTGGTGGGAGAGCAGCACGGGCTGGGCGTGCTGCAGGTGGGTGCGCCCGGGCATGGCGACGCCCAGGTGGCGCTCCGACTGGGCCGCCAGGGCCTCGACGACGTCGAGGACCAGACCTGCCACCGAGCGGGCGTGGTCGCGCAGGTACATGCGGAACAGGGTGGCCACCTGGTCGTTGCGCGAGCGGCCCGCCCGCAGGCGACCGCCCACCTCTGCCCCCGTGCGCGCGATGAGCCCGCGCTCGAGGGCGGTGTGGACGTCCTCGTCGTCGGCGGCGGGCTGGAAGTCGCCCGACTCGACGTCCGCCAGCAGCCGCGCGAGCCCGTCGAGCATCGCGGCCAGGCTGGCATCGTCGAGCAGCCCGGCGCGGTGCAGGACGCGCGCGTGGGCGCGCGATCCCGCGATGTCGTAGGCCGCGAGCCTCCAGTCGAAGTGGGTGGACTTGCTGAGCGCAGCGAGCGCGTCCGCGGGCCCGCCGGCGAAGCGGCCGCCCCACAGGCTCACACGCGCGCCGCCGGGCGCCCCGACAGGGGCGGGGTCGGGGGCAGCTCCGGCGCCACCCGGCATACCGCTCAGGGTGTCCTCACCCATGGGCAAGCCGCTGGTCGCGGGCCGCGGCGATCTTGGAGGACAGGCCGTGCAGCTCGATGAAGCCCTTGGCCAGCGACTGGTCGAAGGTGTCGCCTTCGTCGTAGGTGGCGAGGTTGAAGTCGTACAGGCTGCTGTCCGACTTCCGGCCGGTGACCGTGGCGCGGCCCCCGTGCAGGGTCATCCGGATGTCGCCGCTGACGTGCTCCTGGGTGGAGGCGATGAAGGCATCGAGCGAGGTCTTCAGCGGGCTGAACCAGAGGCCGTCGTACGCGAGCTCGCCCCAGCGCTGCTCCACCCCGCGCTTGAAGCGGGCCAGCTCGCGCTCGAGGGTGACGTTCTCGAGCTCCTGGTGGGCGTTGATCAGCGCGATCGCGCCCGGCGCTTCGTAGACCTCGCGGGACTTGATGCCGACCAGGCGGTCCTCGACCATGTCGAGGCGGCCGACCCCAGCGTTGCCGGCGCGCTCGTTCAGCTCCTGGATGGCTTGGAGCATGGTCACCTTCTTGCCGTCGATGGCCACGGGGACACCGGCCTCGAAGGTGATGACGACCTCGTCCGGCTCGTGCTGGCGGGCCGGGTCCTTGGTGTAGGAGTAGAGGTCCTCGATGGGAGCGTTCCAGATGTCCTCGAGGAAGCCGGTCTCGACGGCACGGCCCCAGACGTTCTGGTCGATCGAGTACGGGTTCTTCTTGCTGGTCTCGATCGGCAGGCCGTGCTTCTCGGCGTAGTCGATCGCCTTGTCCCGGGTCAGCGCCAGGTCGCGGACCGGGGCGATGCAGCTCAGCTCCGGCACGAGGCTGGAGATCCCGGCCTCGAAGCGGACCTGGTCGTTGCCCTTGCCGGTGCAGCCATGGGCCACGATCGAGGCGCCATGCTCCTTCGCGGCCCGCACGAGGTGCTTGACGATGACCGGCCGGGACAGCGCCGAGACCAGCGGGTAGCGGTCCATGTACAGGGCGTTGGCCTGCATCGCCGGCAGGCAGTACTCGTCGGCGAACTCGTCGCGGGCGTCGGCGACGTAGGCCTCGACGGCCCCGCAGTCGAGGGCACGCTGGCGGATGACCTCGAGGTCCTCGCCCCCCTGACCCACGTCGACAGCGACGGCCACCACCTCCGCCTGGGTGGCGTCGGCGATCCAGCCGATGGCGACGGAGGTGTCGAGGCCTCCGGAGTATGCGAGGACTACGCGCTCGGTCACGGGTTTCTCCTTGGTGTGGTGCGGGCTGTCTGGGGGATGGTGGCGGTGGTGTGGCGGTGGTGTGGCGGTGGTGGTTCGGTGGGCTCAGTCGCGGTTGTCGGCGAGGGAGAGGAAGAGCCGGGCAATGTCCTTGCTGGCCTGGGCGCCGGTGGTGATGACCATGATCGTGTCGTCCCCGGCGATGGTGCCGAGGATCTCCTGCTGGTCCACGTGGTCGATGGCGGAGGCGAGGAAGTTCGCCGCGCCGGGCGGGGTGCGCAGCACGACGAGGTTGTGGGACGGCTCGGCAGTCACGAGCAGCTCCTCGCAGAGGCGCTTGAGCCGGGCCGAGACCTCGTGGCCGTCCTGGGCCGGGCGGGCGGTGCGGTCCCCGCCCTCCCCCGGCACGGCATACACGAGGGTCCGCCCGGAGCGGACCTTCACCGCGCCGAGCTCGACGAGGTCGCGCGAGAGCGTGGCCTGCGTGACCTCGATGCCGTCGCCCGCGAGCAGGTCGAGCAGCTCGGACTGCGACTTCACGGCGGTGCGGCCCAGGATCTCCACGATCCGGCGCTGGCGGCCCGTGCGGCTGGTCGCGACGGTCATCCGGAGACCTCGAGCAGCCAGGAGAGCAGGGCCTTCTGGGCGTGCAGCCGGTTCTCTGCCTCATCCCAGACCGCCGACTGCTGGCCGTCGATGACCTCGGAGGCGATCTCCAGGCCCCGGTAGGCGGGCAGGCAGTGCAGCACGACAGCGTCGGGAGCAGCCTTGGACAGGAGGTCGGCGGTGACCGAGAAGGGGATGAACGGGCTGCTGCCCCCCGCCTTCGCGGCCTTGTCCGCCTCCTGCCCCATCGAGACCCAGGTGTCGGTGGCGATCACGTCTGCCCCCGCGACGGCGGCACCGGGGTCGCTGGTGACGGTGACCGACCCGCCCTGCTCCGCTGCGATCGCGGTGGCCCGGGCAGAGACCTCGGCCACTGGCTGGTGGCCCTCGGGCGCGCCGATCCGCACGTGCATGCCGGCGAGGGCGCAGCCGAGCAGGTAGGAGTGGGCCATGTTGTTGGCGCCGTCGCCGAGGTAGGCGATGCTCTGGCCCGCCGGGTCGCCCCTGCGCTCGATGATGGTCTGCAGGTCGGCGAGGACCTGGCACGGGTGGAAGTCATCCGTCAGGGCGTTGACCACCGGGACCCGGCTGACCGAGGCCATCTCCTCCAGGCTCCGCTGCGCGAAGGTGCGCCACACGATGGCCGCGCACTGGCGGTCCAGGACCCGGGCGGTGTCGGCGATGGGCTCGTCACGGCCGAGCTGGGTCACGGCCCGGTCCATCAGCAGGGGGTAGCCGCCGAGCTGGGCGATGCCCACCGCGAACGAGACCCTCGTGCGGGTGCTGCTCTTGTCGAAGAGCACCGCGACCGACTGCGGGCCGGCCAGGCACTGGTCCGAGAACGGCGCCGCCTTCAGGGCCGCAGCACGGCGCAGGATCTCCCGCTGCTCCTCGGCGGTGATGTCGTCATCGCGCAGGAAGTGGCGCACGCTCATCGGGTCTCCTCCGGGGTGTCGAGGACGGTGTCGCGGCTGCTCTCGAGGCTGCTCCCGAGGCTGCTGTCGAGGCTGTCCAGGAGTGCGGGCAGCGCCGCGACGAAGGTGTCGAGCTGCTCGGCGGTCACCACGAGCGGAGGCGCGAGGCGGATCGCGGCGGGGGTCACGGGGTTGACGATGAAGCCGGCGCTGCGGGCGGCCGCTGCCACCTGCGGGGCCACGTCACGGGCCAGGGTGATGGCGCGCAGCAGGCCAGCACCGCGCACGCCCGTGACGAGGGGGTGCCCCAGGCCCAGCACGGCCTCCGCCAGGTGCGCGCCGACCTCGCGGGCGTGCTCGAGCAGCCCCTCGGCCTCGATGGCGCCGATGACCGCCAGGCCGGCCGCGGCGGCCAGGGGGTTGCCGCCGAACGTCGTGCCGTGCTGGCCGGGGGCCAGCAGGTGGGAGGTCTCCGGGCCGAACGCGACCAGGGCCCCGACCGGCACACCACCGCCCAGGCCCTTGGCCACCGTGACGGCGTCCGGAACGATCCCCGCCTGCTGGAAGGCGAACCACGTGCCGGTCCGGCCGATGCCGGTCTGGATCTCGTCCAGGATGAGCAGCGCGCCGTGCTCCCGCGTCACCTCGCGGGCGGCGCGGAGGTATGCCGTGCCCGGGCTGAGCACCCCGGCCTCGCCCTGGAGGGGCTCGAGGACGACCGCCGCGGTGCTGCTGGTGACGTCTGCCCGCAGCGCCGCCTCGTCCCCGTAGGGCACGTGGCTCACGCCCGGGATGAGCGGCTCGAAGGGTTCGCGGTAGGCAGCCTTGTGGGTCAGGGCCAGCGCGCCGGTGGTGCGGCCATGGAAGGCGCCCTCGGCGGCCACGAGCCCCGTGCGGCCGGTGCGGCGGCTGAGCTTGATCGCCGCCTCGATCGCCTCGGCGCCGGAGTTGGCGAAGAACACCGAGGAGCCCTCGGGGGCGCCGGCAATGGCGATCAGCCGCTCGGCCAGGGAGATCTGCTGCTCGGACGTGAAGAGGTTGGAGATGTGGATGGCCTCGCCGGCCTGCTTGCTGATCGCGCTGACCAGGGCCGGGTGCCCGTGCCCGAGCGCGTTCACGGCGATGCCGCCGACGAGGTCGAGGTAGCGGGTGCCGTCGACGTCCCAGACGTAGCAGCCCTCGCCGTGGCTGAGCACCAGGGGTGGAAGGCCGAAGACGCCCATGACCGAGTGCTCGTACCGGGCGAGGAGCTCGTCGTTGCGCGTGCCCATCAGGCTGCTCCCCCATCGTTGGTGTCGGGCACGATCATGGTGCCGATGCCCTCGGACGTGAAGACCTCCAGGAGCAGCGAGTGCGGCTGCCTGCCGTCGATGACGTGGGCCTGGGGCACGCCCTGCTCGACGGCGCGCACACACGCCTCGAGCTTGGGGATCATGCCGGCGTCGACGCGCTCCATCAGCGCCCGGGCGCTGGTCACCGACAGCTCGGAGAGCAGCGAGTCGCGGTCCGGCCAGTCGGAGTAGACGCCCTCCACGTCGGTGAGCACGACGAGCTTGTGGGCGCCCAGAGCCACGGCGAGGGCCGCGGCAGCGGTGTCGGCGTTGACGTTGAGCACCTGGCCGTCGGTCTCGAGGTCGGGGGCGACCGTGGAGACGACAGGGATGCGGCCGGCGTCGAGGATGTCGCGAACGGCCGACGGGTTGACGGTCTCGACGTCGCCGACCAGGCCGAGGTCGACCTCCTCGCCGTCGACGACGGTAGAGCGCCTGCGGGCACCGAACAGGCTGGCGTCCTCGCCGGACAGGCCCACGGCAACCGGGCCGTGCTGGTTGAGCAGACCCACGAGCTCGCGGCCCACCTGGCCGGTCAGGACCATGCGGACCACGTCCATGACCTCGGGGGTGGTGACCCGCAGGCCGCCCTTGAACTCGCTCTCGAGGCCCAGTCGCCCCAGCATCTCGGCGATCTGCGGGCCGCCGCCGTGGACCACGACCGGACGCAGCCCGGCATACCGGAGGAAGACGATGTCCTGGGCGAAGGCAGCCTTCAGGGCGTCGTTGGTCATCGCGTTGCCGCCGTACTTGATGACGACGAGCGCGCCGCGGAACCGCTCGAGCCACGGCAGCGCCTCGACCAGGGTCTGGGCCTTGGACTGGGCGACACGCAGGGCGGCGGCGTCGATGGTGCCGCGCACGGTGTTCCTCGGGGCGGTCATGAGCTGTACGCCGAGTTCTCGTGCACGTAGTCGGTGGTCAGGTCGTTGGTCCACACGGTGGCCGTCTGCGTGCCGGCGTGCAGGTCGACGCGCACGTGCACCGCACGGTCGGTGAGGTCCACGAGGGTGCGGTCCTCGCCCACCCCGCCGGCGCGGCATACCTGCACGCCGTTGATCGACACGTCGAGCTGGTGCGGCTCGAAGGCGGCCCTGGTCGTGCCGACGGCAGCGAGCACGCGCCCCCAGTTGGGGTCGTTGCCGAAGACCGCGCACTTGAAGAGGTTGTTCCGGGCGACGGCGCGGGCCACCTCGAGGGCGTCGGCCTCGGAGGCGGCGGAGGCCACCTCGATGGCGATGTCGTGGTGGGCGCCCTCGGCGTCGGCGACCAGCTGACGGGCCAGACCGGCGCACACCTCGGTGACGGCCTCGGTGAGCGCCTCCGGTGCCACTGCGACATCGGAGGCGCCCGACGCGAGGAGCACCACGGTGTCGTTGGTGGACTGGCACCCGTCGGAGTCGATGCGGTCGAACGTCGTTGCGGTGGCGGCGCGCAGCACGCCCTCGAGCACGCCCGGCTCGACCACGGCGTCGGTCGTCACCACGACGAGCATCGTCGCCAGGGCCGGCGCGAGCATCCCGGCGCCCTTGGCCATGCCCCCGACGCTCCAGCCGTCGCGGACCGCCTCGGCCTGCTTGTGCACGGTGTCCGTGGTCTTGATGGCGACGGCGGCGTCCTCGCCGCCGGTCGGGCTCAAGGCCACCGCGGCTGCGTCGACGCCGGCGAGCAGGCGGTCCATGGGGAGCAGCTCGCCGATGAGGCCGGTGGAGCAGACCACGACATCCCCGGCCGAGACGCCCAGGACCTGGGCGGTGTGCTCGGCGGTGCGGTGGGTGTCGGCGAACCCCTGCGCCCCGGTGCACGCGTTGGCCCCGCCCGAGTTGAGCACGACCGCGTCAGCCCGCCCGTCGGTGACGGCCTGCCTCGACCAGGTGACGGGGGCGGCCTCGACCCGGTTGCTGGTGAAGACGGCCGCGGCGTGGTGGTCGGGTCCGTCGTTGACCACCAGCGCGAGGTCCGGTGCCCCGCTGGCCTTGAGGCCCGCAGCGACACCCGCGGCCCGGAAGCCCTGCGGCGTGGTAACGCTCACGACTTCCCTCCGGAGAGGCGGGCCGGGGCGACGGTGTGGCCGCCGCGCTTCCAGATCGCCGCGGCGTCCTCGCTGCGGGCCGCCTCGACGAGGATCCAGTCGGTGTCGTAGGTGGAGAGCGCGAGGATGCTGATCCCCTTCCGGGCCAGCGGCTCCAGCAGCCCGGACAGCACGCCGACCATGGTGAAGTCGAGCGGGCCCGCGATCTCGAACCCCGTCAGCGGGCCCTGCCTGACGACGTCCTCGGGCACGGCGTCGAAGGCGCACACGACGGAGGTCTCGCTGGTGGTGTAGGTGATGGAGCTGAGCGGCCCGGTGCGCCAGTCCCAGCTCGGCTCCTCGCCCGCGCCCAGGCGGGCGAAGGCGATGTCGTCCTCGTGTCGCATCAGGTGCATGGCCAGGCTCACGGCGCCAACCCCGCGATCGGTAGGCCCGTGGTCTCGGGCAGCCCCAGCGCGAGGTTCAGGCACTGCACGGCAGCGCCGGCCGTGCCCTTGGTGAGGTTGTCGATGGCGGCGACGGCGACGACCCGGCCGACCCGCTCGTCGAGCGCGACCTGCACGTGGACGGTGTTGCTGCCCAGGACGCTGCCGGTGGAGGGCCACTGCCCCTCGGGGAGCAGGTGGGCGAAGGGCTCGTCGGCGTAGGCCCGCTCCCAGGCCGCGCGGACGCCGGCGGCGGAGACCTCGGAGGCCCCAACGGGTGCATTGCAGGTGGCGAGGATCCCGCGGGGCATCGGTGCGAGGGTCGGCGTGAAGCTGACCCGCACGTCCTCGCCGCGCACGCCGCCGAGGTTCTGCTCGATCTCCGGGATGTGTCGGTGCACTCCGCCCACGCCGTACGGGGACATGGCGCCCATCACCTCGGCACCGAGCAGGTGTGGCTTGAGCGACCTGCCGGCACCCGAGCTGCCCGAGGCTGCCACGATCACGACGCCCTCGGCCTGGAGCAGCCCGGCGGCATAGCCGGGGGCCAGGGCCAGGCTCGCGGCCGTGGGGTAGCAGCCCGGCACCGCGATGTGCCGCTGCCCCAGCAGTGCCTCGCGCTGCTTGCCCCCGGCGCCCACGCAGAGCTCGGGCAGGCCGTACGCCCACGACCCGGCATACGGGGTGTCGTAGAACGCGGACCACGCCTCCTCGTCGCGCAGGCGGAAGTCGGCGCCGCAGTCGATGACCGTGACGTCCTCCCCCAGCTCGGCCGCGATGCCCGAGGAGTGCCCGTGTGGGAGCGCGAGGAAGACGACGTCGTGCCCGGCCAGCACCGACGCGGTCGTGTCCTCGATGACACGGTCCGCGAGGGGCGTCAGGTGCGGGTGCACGGCGCCGAGGGTCTGGCCGGCGCTCGAGGCGGCCGTCACCGCCCCGATCTCGACCTCCGGGTGGGCCAGCAGCAGGCGCAGGATCTCCCCGCCCGCGTACCCGCTCGCTCCCGCCACTGCCGCTCTGACCATGTGCATGACTATACACGTCAATGCGAATCTATGCAGACGCAGGTCCCTCGCCGCGGCCTCGCGCGCTAGGCGAGGGGGTCGTCGGCTCCCCAGGGCACCAGCGTGATGGTGCGGTCGACCTCGCGCAGTCCTGCGGCGCCCCGGGCGCGCAGCCTCTCGGCCGTGTCGAGCCCGGCCCGGACCATCCGCCCTGACCAGGCGTCGAGCTCCCCGGAGGCAAGGGCGAGCACGAGGTCGGTGACCTCCTCGGGCGAGGTCCACTCGGTGCGGCCCTCGTGCGCCCGCATGGAGGCCGTCATGTCGGTGCGCACCACGCCGGGCGCGAGGTCGAAGGCCCGTATGCCGTGGGCCCGGCCGGAGAGGTGGGTCGAGCCGGTGACTCGGGCCAGCGCGGTCTTGCTCGCGTTGTAGGCCGAGGCGAGCGCGCCGGGGCGCACGCCGGCACCGCTGTTGAGGTTGATGACCCTGCCGCCGCCGGCCGCGGCCATGTGCGGCACCACGTACCGGGTCATCAGGTAGGGGCCGAGGACGTTGACCTCCATGGTCTGCCACCACTCGTCCGGGTCGGACTCCTCGAGGGGCAGCTCGGCGTCGATGACGCCTGCGTTGTTGACGAGGACGTCGATGTGGCCCCTGCGGGCGGCGATCTCCTCCACCCATCGCTCGACGGATGCGCGGTCGGTGACCTCGGCGACGGCGCGCGAGCCGCGTTCGACGGCGTACCCGGCCCGCTCGAAAGCCTGCGCGATGTGGTGACCGATGCCCCGGGAGGCACCGGTCACCACTGCGACGCGCTGGGTCACCGCTGGACAGCCCCGGTGGCGCCGGCCGCGGCCTCGACCGCCCGGTCGCGCAGGGCGCTGACCTCCTCGGTCGTCAGGGTGCGCTCGGCGGAGCGGAAGGTCAGCCGGAACGCCAGCGACTTCTTGCCTTCCCCGACCTGGTCGCCGCGGTAGATGTCGAACAGCACGACCGACTCCAGGGACGCCCCGGCTCCTTCGCGCAGGGCCGACTCGACGGCGGCGGCGGGCACGGACTCGTCCACGACGAGGGCCACGTCGGTGTGCGCCGGGGGGAAGGTCGACAGACCACTCGCCTGCAGAGGGGCGCCCGTGGCCGCCACGATGGCGTCCACGTCGATCTCGGCGGCGACGGTGCGCGCCGGGAGGTCCAGGGCCGCGACGACCTTGGGGTGCAGCTCGCCGGCGTAGCCGAGGACCGTCCCATCCGCCAGCTCCAGCCTGGCGCAGCGCCCCGGGTGCCAGGGTGCGCGCTCGGCCGCGGTGACCGCGACCTCCAGCCCCACCGCGTGAGCCACGGCGAGCGACCATGCCACGGCGTCGCTGGCATCGACGGGGCGGGCCGGGCCCCAGGGGCCGCCGCGGTCGGCGTCTCCGGCGGCCGCGATGGCCACGTGCCGGGGCTGCTCAGGCACCGCACCCAGGATGGCCTTCAGCGTTGCCTCATCAGGCCGGGACTCGATGCCCGGCACTGGCGCGGTGCGGGGCTGCTCGGGGCCGACGGTCACCAGTCCGAGCTCGTAGACGGCGGCGTCGCGGGCACCGCGAGCGACGTTGCGGCGCAGGGTGTCCAGCAGGGTGTCCAGCACTGAGGTGCGCATGAGCGGCGCCTCGTCCGAGAGCGGGTTGGCGACGGCGACCGTGCGGCGCCGGACATCGCCGGGCTCGTACCCGAGGCGGTCGAACAGGCTGGGCGCGACGAAGGGGTAGCTCAGCACCTCGACCAGCCCCTGCTGGGCCAGGGTGTTGGCGATGAGGCGGCGGGTTCGCTGGCTGTGCGACAGCCCGTGCCCGGGCGGCGCCTGAGGCAGGACCGAGGGGATCTGGTCGTAGCCGCGGACTCGGGCCACCTCCTCGACGAGGTCGGGGCCGTCGCCGAGGTCAGGGCGCCAGGACGGCGGCAGTACCTGCACGCGGGCGTCGTCGGTGTCGGCGCCGACCTCGGTGACCGCGCAGCCGATGGCGGCCAGGGTGGCGAGCACCTCCTCGCGGCGATACTCCAGCCCGACGTAGCGGGTAGGCAGGTAGAGGTCGAAGCCGAAAGGCTCACGGGGCGATCGGTGGTCGACGTCGGTGACGCCCTCGGCGGGGGTGCCGCCGCCGAGCTCGACGAGCAGGCGAACCGCCAGCTCGGCCGCGGCCGCCGTCACGTCGGGGTCGACGCCCCGCTCGAAGCGCCGCGAGGCCTCGGTCGTGAGCCGGTGGCGCCTCGAGGACCGGGCGATGGTCGTGGGGTCGAAGTGCGCGGCCTCGATGAGGACGTTCGTCGTGGAGTCGGAGACCTCCGAGGACTCCCCGCCCATGACACCGGCGATCGCCAGCGCTGTGTCACTCCCGTCGATGATGAGCAGGTCCTCGGGGTCGAGCGTGCGCTCGACGTCGTCGAGCGTCGTGAGCCTCTCCCCCGCTCGGGCACGCCGCACGCCGACGGAGCCCGACAGGGTGTCGAGGTCGAAGGCGTGCAGGGGCTGGCCGAGCAGCATCATCACGTAGTTGGTGACGTCGACGGCCAGGCTGATCGGGCGCATCCCCACCTGGGTGAGCCGCGTCTGCATCCATGACGGCGTAGCCGCGTTCACGTCGACGCCGCGCACGATGCGGGCGAGGTAGCGGTCGCAGCCCTGGCGGCCCCCGAGGGGCGCGCTGTCGGTGAGGTTCACGGCATACCCGCTGCTGTTGGGCACGGGCACCTCCACGTCGGCGGGGTCGCGGAACGCGCCGCCCGTCGCCAGCGCGTACTCGCGCGCGATGCCGCGCATCGAGAGGCAGTACCCGCGGTCGGGCGTGACGTTGACCTCGACGACCTCGTCGGCCAGGCCGAGCAGCTCGATGGCGTCCTGGCCGGGCTTGAGGCCGGCGACCACATCAGGGTTGTCGCCCAGCCACTCCTCGAGAACGATGATGCCCTCGTGGTCGTCGCCGAGGCCGAGCTCCATTGCGGAGCAGATCATGCCGTTGGAGACGTGGCCGTAGGTCTTGCGGGCGCTGATCTCGAACGGGCCCGGCAGCACGCCACCCGGCAGGACGCAGACCACGTGGTCGCCGGCCTGGAAGTTGTGGGCACCACAGACGATCCCCTGGGGCGTGCCCTCGGTGAGCATCTGGCCGTTCTGGCCGACATCGACCAGGCACCAGCTGATCGTCTTGCCGTTCTTCTGCCTCTCGGGCGTGACCTCGAGGACGCGACCCACCACGAGCGGGCCGCTGATGTCGCCGCCGTGCAGGCCCTCCTCCTCGAGGCCGACCTTCACCAGGCTCGCGGCGATGTCCGCCCCGGTGACCCCCGCCGGCACGTCGGCCAGCTCCCGCAGCCATGACACAGGCGCGCGCATCAGATCTCCATCCCGAACTGCGTGCTGAACCGCACGTCTCCCTCAACGACGTCCCGCATGTCGCCCACCCCGTGGCGCAGCAGCAGCGACCGCTCGATCCCCAGGCCGAACGCGAAGCCGGTGTAGCGGTCGGGGTCGATGCCGCTGGCGTTCAGCACCCGGCGGTTGACCATGCCGCAGCCGCCCATCTCGATCCAGCCCGTGCCGCCACAGGTGCGGCACTTGGGGTCCTGGCCCTGGCACACCCAGCAGCGGCTGTCGATCTCGGCGCTGGGCTCGGTGAACGGGAAGTACGCCGGCCGCAGCCGCGTGACCGTGCCCTCGCCGAAGAGGCGGGAGACGAACGCGTCGAGGCTGCCCTTGAGGTGGGCCATGGTGATGCCCTCGTCGACCACGAGGCCCTCGAACTGGTGGAACACCGGTGTGTGCGTCGCGTCGAGCTCGTCGGTGCGGAAGACCTTGCCCGGGCAGAGCACGTAGATGGGGGGCTCGTTCGCGAGCATGGTGCGCACCTGCACCGGCGAGGTGTGGGTGCGCAGCACGAGGCCGGCCTCGGGGGGGTCGACGAAGAAGGTGTCCTGCATCTGCCGGGCGGGGTGGTCGGGGCCGAGGTTGAGGGCGTCGAAGTTCAGCCACTCGGACTCCACCTCGGGGCCCTCGGCGATCTCCCAGCCCATGGCGACGAAGATGTCCTCGACCCGCTCGGAGACGAGGCTGATGGGATGGCGTGCGCCCAGCGGGCGCCGCGGGACGCGGACCGTCAGGTCCTGGGTCTCCTCGACGAGGATGCGCTGGTCGCGCTCGGCCTCCAGCTCCTCCTGGCGGGCCTTCAGCGCCTGGGCCACCTGGCCGCGCGCGTGGCCGACCCGCTTGCCGGCCTCGGCCTTGGCGCTGGGAGGCAGGGCACCGATCTCGCGGTTGGCCAGCGCCAGCGGGCTCTTCTCCCCCTGGTGGGCCAGTCTCGCGGCCTTGAGCTCGTCGAGGGAGCGCGCCGCGGCGATCGCGGCCTGGGCGTCGGCCACCGCCTGCTCGATGGCGGCCGGGTCGAGCGCGGCGACCTCGACGGGGTCGTACTGCTTGTTGGGTCCAGACATGCCTATTCCTTGTGGGCGTTCCACCCGTGGTCGTTGGCGCGGCGCCCCGAGTCTAGGGGCCGCACTGCTGCGGGGATGAGGCTGGGGGAAGCCCTCGGAGCGGGTGGGAGAGGCGCAGGAGGTGTGCGGGGTGGTGGCCGCATCGCGGCGGGCACCCTCAGCGCAGCACGCAGGCCGCGTCCGAGGGCGCGGTAAATCGTTGCGTGCGGGCGGCCATGGCTCCAGCGTGCCCGGTCCACGCCCGGCCAGCAAGGCGGTTTCGGCCCCTGGGGCACGGGACCGGTCAGGCCAGGTGGCCGGTCAGGTATGGGGCCGGTCAGGCACGGTGACCGGTCAGGCCAGGTAGTCGGGCGGCTCGGCCGGCAGGCTGAAGCGGAACTGGGCGCCCCCGCTGGGCGCGGTCTCGACGAGGATCCGTCCGCCGTGCGCCTCGACCAGCCCCTTGACGACATACAGGCCCAGGCCGGTGCTGCCCCGGCCCGAGCCGTGCCAGAACCGCGAGAAGACGAGGTCGCGATGGGCCGGGTCGATGCCCTTCCCGTCGTCACTGACCACGAGGTCGAGGTAGCCGTCGAGGGGCTTGCGGCCACCGCCGGTGTCGACGCTGCCCTCGATGGCGGGCTGGGCGGCGAGGGTGACCGACCCCTCGCCGTGGCGCAGGGCGTTCTCGACCAGGTTGGCCATGATCTGGTCGAGCCGGTCCGGGTCGGCCCACACCTCGGGCAGGTCCTCGGGCACGTCGAGCACGAAACGCTCCCGCTCGTGCCCGGTGGCGACCGCGCGCTCGATGTGGCGCTCGAAGACCGCGTGGACGTCGAGCGGCTGGGGCCGGATCTGCAGCCGCCCCGCGTCGATGCGCGAGACGTCGAGCAGCTCGCTGATGAGCCGGGTGACGCGGTCGGCGTCAGCCTCGATCGTCTCGATCATCAGGCGCTTCTGGTCGTCGCTGAAGCGCTCCCAGCGCCGCAGGAGGGTCGAGGAGAACCCCTTGACCGAGGTCAGCGGCGAGCGGAGCTCGTGGGCAACGGTGGAGATGAGGGCGGCGTGGTTTGCCTCCGAGCGGCGGCGGTGCTCGGCGTCGCGCAGCACGACCACCACCCGGCTCACCGGCAGGTTGCGGCCGGGGCGGATGTACTTGGCGGTGACGAGGGCCTCGCGGCCGTTGGCCAGCATCAGCAGCTTCTCGCGGTGCCCGCTGCGGGTGCGCAGGCCCCCCCACGGGTTCGTGGTGTCCCACCACGAGCTGCCGTCGCTGTCCTGCAGGCTGACCACCTCGCGGATGTCGCGGCCGCGGATGTCGTCGGCCTTGAGCCCCGTGATGCGCTCGAAGCGCCGGTTGCAGTAGATGACGCGGGCCTGCGCGTCGGCAGCGACGAGGCCGTCGGGAACCATCTCCGTGGCGCGCGTGGCTGCCTCGGGGCTCAGAAGCTCCTCGTCGGAGTAGAACATGGCGTCACCCTAGCGACTGCCGGGGCTGCGGGCCCCGGCTGACGCGTAGAGACAAACGGTGGCGGCCATCGCGAGGTTCAGCGACTCCGCCCGTCCATAGATGGGCACGCGCACGACCTCGTCGCAAGCCTGGCGGATCTCGGGCTCCAGCCCCCAGGCCTCGTTGCCCATCACCCACGCGTGCGGGCCCTCCAGGGAGACCTCCGGCAGCAGCCGCTCCCCCGCGCCGTCGGCCGCGAGGAGCCGGACCCCGTGGCCGCGCAGGGCGGCGAGGGTCTCCCCGATCGCCAGCCCCGTGACGACGGGCAGGTGGAAGATCGAGCCGGCGGTGGAGCGCACGACCTTGGGCGCGTAGACGTCGACGGAGTTCTCGCTCACCAGCACCGCGTCAGCGCCGGCCGCGTCGGCGCCGCGGATGACGGTGCCCGCGTTGCCGGGGTCGCGCACGTTCGTCAGCAGGACGAGCAGCCGGGGGGCCGCGGCCAGCACGTCCTGGAGGGCGGCCGGGGCCACCCGGCATACGGCCGCGAGGCCCTGGGGTGCCTCGGTGTCGCACATCGCGGCGAGGACCTCGTCGCTGACCTCGTGGAGGTGCAGCCCCGCCTCGCGGGCCGCGGCGACGATGTCGGGATGCCGCTGCGCCGCCTCCGGGGTGAGGTACAGGTCCACGACGTCCTCCGGCCGCCACCGCACGGCCTCCCGCACGGACTGGGGGCCCTCGGCGAGGAACCGCCCGGTCCTGGCACGCACAGAACGCCGGGACAGTGCCTTGACCGCCTTGACCCGATCAGATCGGGTGTTGGTCAGCGGGGGCATGTCCCGGCGCTCTGGAGGTTCAGCGCAGGATCAGGCGCTGGCGGTCTCGGCCACGGCCGGGACGTTCGCCCGGGCGATCTCGACGAGCGCGGCGAAGGCGGCCTCGTCGGAGACGGCGAGCTCGGCCAGCATGCGGCGGTCGACCTCGACCTCAGCAGCCTTCAGACCCTGGATGAATCGGTTGTACGTCATGCCGTTGGCGCGGGCGCCGGCGTTGATGCGCTGGATCCACAGGCGGCGGAAGTCACCCTTGCGGGCGCGACGGTCGCGGTAGGCGTACCCGAGGCTGTGGGTGACCTGCTCCTTGGCCTTGCGGTACAGGCGTCCGCGCTGACCGCGGTAGCCGCTGGCCCGCTCGAGGACGACCCTGCGCTTCTTCTGGGCGTTAACTGCCCGCTTCACGCGTGCCACGTGAGTTCTCCTTGCTGTCTTGTCTGGCTACCGGAGCTGCTGTGCTGAGCCCGGCAAAACATGGGGGTGGGGGTCTCGGACTACTTGCCGAGGAGCTTCTTGACCTTCTTGGCGTCCGGCTTCGAGACCTCGACGTCGTTCGCGATCGAGCGGGTGTAGCGCGAGGACTTGTGCTCGAGCAGGTGGCGGCCGCCCGCCTGCTCGCGCATGACCTTGCCCTTGCCGGTCAGGCGGAAGCGCTTCTTGGCGCCAGAGTGCGTCTTCATCTTCGGCATGGGGGGCCGATCTCCTTCAGTGGTTCGGGTACTGCGGGTGGTCTGCGGTCGGCCCTACTCGGCCGACTCGGGTGCCTTCGCCTCTGCGGTGGCACCTTCGGGGACGGCCTCAGGGGCCTCAGTGGCCTGGGTGACGTCAGAGGCCTCAGTGGCCTGGGTGACGTCAGTAGCCTCAGTGGCCTGGGTGACGTCGGTGGCCTCGGTGGCCTCGGTGCTGGTCTCGGGGCTGGTCTCAGCACTGGCCTCAGCGCTGGTCTCGGCGGCGGCGGTGCGTGCCCGGCGCTGCTCGGCCTTGGCCTCGGCCTTCTTCTTCGTCGGGGCGAGCACCATGATCATGTTGCGTCCGTCCTGCTTCGGCGCGGACTCCACGGTGCCCAGCTCGATGACGTCCTCAGCCAGGCGCTGGAGCAGCCGGTAGCCCAGCTCGGGGCGGGACTGCTCGCGGCCGCGGAACATGATCGTCACCTTGACCTTGTCGCCGCCCTTGAGGAAGCGCTCGACGTGGCCCTTCTTGGTGCCGTAGTCGTGCGGGTCGATCTTCGGGCGGAGCTTGATCTCCTTGATGACCGTGTTGACCTGGTTCTTGCGCGCTTCGCGCGCCTTCAGGGCAGCTTCGTACTTGAACTTGCCGAAGTCCATGAGCTTGGCGACAGGGGGCTTGGCCATCGGGGCCACCTCGACGAGGTCGAGGTCGGCCTCCGCGGCCAGGCGAAGCGCGTCCTCGACGCGAACAATGCCGACCTGCTCTCCGTTGGGACCAACCAACCGCACTTCCGGGACCCGGATGCGGTCGTTGATGCGAGGCTCGCTGATGGTGGTGCTCCTTTGGTCATGGGGTGCGACCGCGGAAACGAGAAGAGGCTCCTCGCCGCCGTTGCGCGAGAAGCCTCACCAGATCCGTTCCTGGGTTCGCAGCCGGTGCGTATGCCGTGCGGGCCACGAACGTGGCCACCACCGCATACGCGCTGCGGACCCGGGGAACCCGGCAACCTTGACGGTCACAGCGGGTGGAAGCGTGGTGCTGCTTCTCTTGCACACCGCCCCTGCTCGGGGTCACCCCGCGGGCATGGACGGCCGGTCGATCTGCAAGGCTACCAGCGTGAGCACGGAATCTCCCAATCCCCCGTCCGGTCCCCACCCCGCCGATGCCGAGCAGCTGACCCGCGACATCGCGGAGGTCCCGGCGGTCGAGATCATCACCACGGCGGCCATCCACCTGATGAGCGCCGCCGCGGTCAAGTGTGGTCTGGCCGAGGGCCCCGAGGCCGCAGAACACCAGGACCTGGACGAGGCGCGCCGGCTCATCAACGCCCTCGCTGGTCTGGTCACGGCCTCCGCACCCGACCTCGGCAGCCAGCACGCCGGCCCTCTGCGCGACGGGCTGAAGTCGCTCCAGCTCGCCTTCCGCGAGGCCTCCGTGGTCCCCGACGCCCCCGGCGAGGGTCCGGGCGAGCGCCTCACCGGCTCCGTCGTCTAGGCCCGCCGGTTCAGGTCTGATCCCTCGACAGTCCTCGACAGTCCTCGACAGTCCTCGACAGCCCTCGAGGAGTTCGGTCAGGGAGCTTCGGGCGGCTTGCGGACCCGGGCCACCCCGCCGTGCCCTCCGGTGTCGTCGTCGCGACGAGCACGGCTCTCGGCGAGGTAGGACAGCCGGCGCAGGGCCTCGGTGTTGCGCAGGTGCAGCGCCACGTCCTGCACCTTCGCCGGTACCAGGGCCGCCGGCCCCGACGTGCCGCGCTCCTCTATCGTCACCTCCGTACCGCCCTGCGCCACCGGCACGCACCGGATGACCACCCGGCCCTCCCCCGCCGGCCAGGCCCTGACCCGCAGCTGCAGCTCGCGGGGGGCGTCGACGTGCTCCACCACCGTCGTGTCGCTGAGCAGCAGGGGCCACAGGCCGACCGAGTGGTGGATCTCGGCGCCGGCGGCCGGCCAGTCACGGTCGACCTCGCGGATCCGGGCGGCGCCGACCACCCAGGTGGCGTAGACCCAGCCGTCTGAGAGCACGTCGAAGACGTCCTCCGGGCTGCACTGCATGTGCCTGGTCGTGCGGCTCATGGCCTGGCTCCTTTGCTGCCGAGGGTCGTCAGGACGCTCCGGACCCGGTCATGGGCCAGCGCCGCGCGCGCGGCGTTGGAGCCACAGGCCCCGTGCACGCCACCGCCAGGATGGGCCGAGGAGGAGGCGAGGTACAGGCCCTTGACGGGCGTCTCGGCCCGGCCCAGCCCGGGCACCGGCCTGAACACCAGCTGCTGGTGCAGGTTTGCGGTGCCCCCGTTGAGGGCTCCGCCGACGAGGTTCTCGTCACGCGCCTCCAGCTCGCGCGGACCGAGCACGCGGCGGGCAAGGATGCGGTCGCCGAAACCCGGGGCGTAGGTCTCGAGGCGCGCCTGCACCCGGTCAGCCATGCGCTCGACGTCGGCGTGGTCCCAGGCACCGGTGATGCCACTGTCACCGGCGTCAGATGTCGTGTGCTGGGGCACGTGGGTGTAGGCCCAGAAGGACTCGCCACCCTCCGGCGCGCGGGTCGGGTCTGCGGTGGCCATCTGGCCGGCCAGCAGGAACGGCGTCGCCGGTACGGCACCCGCGGCGACCTGGGCGCCCGCGGTGCGGATCTCGTCGATGGACTCCGCCACGTGCAGCGTGCCCGGCGCCGCTGCTGGCGCGACCGCCCACGGGACCGGCCCGCTCAGCGCCCAGTCGACCTTGACCGTGCCCGGGTCCCACTCGAACCGCTGCATGCGTCGCAGGAGGCGCGAGGGCAGGTCCTCGGGGTCGACCAGGTGGCCGTAGAGGCTGGGGGCGGTCACGTCGGCGAGCACCGCGCGGCGAGCCTGCCACTGCTCGCCCGACTCGGTGACGACGCCGGTCGCCCGTCCGTTGGCCACAGTGATGCGGCCCACCCTGGCTCCCAGCACCAGGTCGCCGCCGCCTGCGGCGAAACGCTCCACGAGGGCCCGGCTCAGCTCTCCCGAGCCGCCACGGGGCACGGGGTAGCCCAGGTGCTGCCCCACCATCGCCAGCAGCCAGGCCATGGTGCTCGAGCCCGTGGCATCCACGGGGATGTCGGCATGGGCGGCGTTGCCCCCAAGCAGCAGCTGCGCGCCGCGGCCCGAGAAGCGCTGCCCCGCCATGCTCTGCAGGGGGGCGAGCATCATCTGGACGAAGCCGAGGCCCCCGACGCGCGGCAAGCGGGTGGCGGCGCGCAGTCCCGCCCGGACCGGTGGGAACGGGGCGAGCACGGCGTCGATGACGGCGTCGCCGATGCGGTCCCACCCATGACACAGCTCCATCCACGCCTCGCCGTCGCCGGGCGCCAGGGCGTCGAGCCCGGCCGCCGTCGCCTCGCGCGAGCGGTGCATCAGGGCCCACTCCCCCGACAGGAAGGGGGTGCCGGCCACTGCGGGCGCGTGCTCCCACACCAGGCCGTGCCGTTCGAGGCCCAGCCCACGGATGGTCTGCGAGGCCACCGCCAGCGGGTAGAAGGAGCTGAAGGTGTCGTGGACGAACCCTGGGTACACGTCGGAGTCGCTGCGTACCGCCCCGCCGGGCGTGTCCTGGGCCTCGAGCACGGTGACGTCCCAGCCGCGGTCGGCGAGCAGGTTGGCCGCGACGAGGCCGTTGGGACCGCTGCCGATGACGATGGCGTCGGCGATCGGCATGGCTGGTCCTCCTTGGGTGGCGGCAGGATCCCACCGTATGCCGCGTGGGAACCTGCCGCCCGCTGGCCGCAGCCTCAGGCGGGACCGCAACCTCAGGCGAGCGGCAACCTCGGGCGGGGCCGCAGCCCTCAGGCTCGGGCCGCGGCCGACGCCACCTGGCGGTGCCGCCGGTGACGGCGGTGACGGCGCACCCGGCCGGCGCTGGCACCGGCGACGGCCACGACCACGCCGACGACGGCGACGAGCGCGAAGCCCGCCGACCACCCCCAGCGGTCGATGGCCACCCCGGACATCGGCGCGCCGAGCGCCATCCCCGCCGTCATGAACGACCCGTGCCAGCCCATCGCCTCACCGCGCGCCGTGGAGGGGACGACCCGGCTGACCTGGTCGATGGTGGCAGTGAGCGTGGGCGCGCACAGCAGGCCCGCGACGAACGAGAGAACGGCCAGCGACGGCGCGCCGGCGGCGAGGGCCATCGGCGCGGTGACCAGGCCGAGTCCGCCCAGCAGCCAGAACGCCGAGATGGAGCGGTGCAGGCCGCCGTAGACCAGGCCCCCGACGAGCGAGCCCAGGCCCCAGACCGCCAGGACCCAGCCGATCGAGGACTGCGCCTGGAACTCGCGCAGTGCCGCGACGATGGCCATGTCCGAGCCGCCCAGCACCACCGTGGCCGCGGCAGCGCCGAGGCAGATGGCGATGAAAGGGGCGCGGAACCAGTCCGCCCGCCTCACCGGGACGGGCGGCAGCGCGCTCTCGTCGTCGAGGAAGGTCGCCTCCGGAGCCTCCCGGATCACCGGGTTGGCGATCCAGAGAAGGACGCCGGCGGCGGCGCCGAACATCTCGATGGTGAACAGCACCCAGGACGTGGGCCAGACGGTGGCGGCCCAGACCCCTGCGGCCGGCCCCACCATGAAGGAGAGCTCCACCGCCACGGAGTCGAGCGAGATCGCGGTGCGGCGGTCGTCCTCGGGAACGGCGGCAATGACGGCCTGTCGGATGATCGAGAAGCTCGGGATGACGAACAGGCCGGCCAGCGAGGCGAGCGCGAGGAGCGGCCAGTACCCGGCGAACGGTGCGATCGACCAGCACACCGCCGCGACGACGATCGAGGGGACCACCACCCGACGCAGCCCCATCGTGTCTAGGAGCCGCCCACGCCACGGCCCGCTGATCGCGATCGCGATCGTGGCCGCCGCCGAGACCAGTCCTGCCGCGGCGTACGTGCGGCCCAGGGTCGCGACCACGTGCAGCGTGAGCACCAGGCCCCCGGCGAAGATCGGCATCCGCACGAGGAACCCGAGCAGCAGCGCCTGCCGGATGGCAGGACGCGACAGGACACGGCGGTAGCGGACCAGGGGCATCTGCTCAGGATCCCATCCCGCACCGACAGCCTTCACCTGCTTTTCCTCCCCGGCTTCGTATCCGCGCAGCCGTGCAAACGGTGCCCCGCGGGCGCTGATTCGGGGCTGCGCGGGTACGAGGTCGGCAGTGGCCTAGCGGATGGCGAACGCGAGGCCGTCGACGCGGGCCCGCAGCTCACCATCGGTGGCCAGCCGCTCTCCCACCCGGGTGGCGATGCCCTGGACGTCCTGGGCGCCCAGCCCCGGCTCCAGCTCGAGCTCGATGCGCAGGATCCCCTGCCCCGCGGGCTCGCCCGGGCCGAGTCCGTGGGAGCGGACCGCGCTCTCTGGCCGCACCGCCGCGGCGACGGACCGGGCCACGGCGGGGTCCTCGTGGGCCGGCACCCAGTCCCGCTGCTGCGCCAGGGCCCACACCATGCTCGGCCGCAGCGTGACGGTGGCAGGCCCCGCGACATCGATGACGATGACGTCGCAGCGCTCCGACACCGCGGCCTGGGCGGCCCGGGCGGCCGTCACCGGGACCGGACGGGCTGCGGCGTCCCAGCCCGCCAGGGCCGGCAGGGAGGTGAAGACGGGCAGCGCCCGCTGCCCGTCCGGCGCCACCAGGGTCACGGCGGCCATGTCGGTCTGCTTCTCCGCCACGAGGCCGCCCGACTCCTCGAGGCTCACCGGCTCGGCCACGATGGGCACGAGCAGCCGGGCGCCGGAGAGCGCGGCCATCAGGGAGGTCTCGTCGCCGGGGTGCGCCAGCGCCGAGGCGAGCGCCGCGTCGGCCTCGCCGGTGTCGCCGTCGAAGCCGGTGCCGGTCAGCTCTCGCCCGCCCCAGGGCACGCCGGCGGAGTCGCTCGGGCCGCTCATGACCCCACCAGCGCCTCGAGCTCGACCTCCACCAGCAGCTCCGCGGAGATCAGCCCGGCGACGACGACCATGGACGCCGCCGGCCGGACACCGCCGAGGAGCTCCCCGTGGACGCGCCCGACGGCCTCGGCGTCGCGGCGGTGGACGATGTACATCCGGCTGCGCACGACGTCCTCGACGCTGCCGCCGAGTGCCTCGACGGCCTCGATCGCCGTGCGAAAGGCGCTGCGCGCCTGTCCCGTCGGGTCGGCAGGGTGCTCGACGGCGCCGTCGCGCACCGCGGTGCAGCCGGAGACCAGGATCCGGTCACCGGCCCGCACCGCGCGCGAGTAGCCGAACGCCTCTTCCCAGGGCCCGCCGCTCTGGTGGCGGCGCACCGCGCTCACGGCCGCCCTGCCACGTCGAGGGCCTCCGGGAGGGTGAAGGCGCCGCGGTAGAGCGCCGAGCCGACGATGGCGCCCTCGACCCCCACCGGGACCAGGGCACGGATCGCCTCGATGTCGGCGAGCGTGGACACCCCCCCGGAGGCCACCACCGGGCGGTCCGTGCGCTCACAGACCTCCCGCAGCAGGTCGAGGTTCGGGCCCTTGAGCATCCCGTCCTTGTTGACGTCGGTGACGACGTAGCGCGCGCAGCCCTCGCGGTCGAGCCGCTCGAGCGTCTCCCACATGTCGCCCCCCTCCTTGGTCCAGCCGCGCGCCGCCAGGGTCGTTCCCCGCACGTCCAGTCCGACCGCGATCCGGTCGCCGTGCTCCGCGATCGCCGCCGCCGTCCACTCCGGGTCCTCCAGGGCGGCCGTGCCGAGGTTGACGCGGCAGCACCCGGTCGCCAGCGCGGCCGCCAAGGAGGCGCCGTCGCGGATGCCACCGGACATCTCGACCTTGATGTCCAGCCGGCCGACGATCTCGGCGAGCAGCTCCCGGTTGGACCCGCGGCCGAAGGCGGCGTCGAGGTCCACGAGGTGCAGCCACTCGGCACCCTGGTCCTGCCAGGCCTTCGCGGCCTCCCACGGGTTGCCGAACTGGCCCCCCGTGCCGGCGACCCCCTGGACCAGCTGGACGGCCTCGCCCGCTGCCACGTCGACGGCAGGGAGGAGCTCGAGTCTGGGGGCAGGGGTCATCGCTGGTCCTTCGGGTCAGGTGGCGGGTCAGATGACGGTTCTGGGCTGGGCTGGCACAGGGGGTCGGGGCCTGGGCTCGGGTCCGGCGTGCGGCGGCCGCTCCACAGCAGGTAGCCGCCGACGACGGCGACGGCGAGTACGGCCAGGCCGATGCGCACCGGCCATGAGGCGCCGGTCAGCATCGCCACGAGAAAGGTTCCCAGGGCCGCGCCGAGCGTGGTCGCCAGCTGCGGCGTGCGACGCCGGTATGCCGTGGAGCCCCG
The DNA here is from genome assembly GCA_036278335.1 of Pedococcus sp. GTDB lineage: Bacteria > Actinomycetota > Actinomycetes > Actinomycetales > Dermatophilaceae > Pedococcus_A. Next base: position 259 of record DASULG010000375.1, on the reverse strand, counting down.
GGTGGTGCGCCGCCGCGGCATGGTGCGCCGGGCCGGCCTGCGCCGGGCCGGGCTGCGCCGGGCGGGTGCGCGGCGGCCCGCCGAGGGTGGCCGCCGCGCAGCCGAGCTGGACCCGCCCGCGGCCCGTGGGCGCTTGGCGGTCACAGCGAGCGCACCCAGTTCTCCAACAGCGCGAGCCCGGCCTCGCCGGACTTCTCCGGGTGGAACTGGGTGGCGGCGAGCGGGCCGTTCTCGACCGCTGCCACGAAGTCCGAGCCGT
>DASULG010000374.1:0-3818 GCA_036278335.1 Pedococcus sp. | reverse complement strand
CGAGAGCCACGAGTGCCACGAGAGTGCGCAGCCCTCCGGCTGCGGTGGGGGCTGCTCGTGCGGCGAGGTCGACGGCCCCGAGCTGCCCGAGCTCGACGCCCGCTCCGTACCGCATGCGATCCGGCACGCCACCATCTTCGGCGCCCTGGACTCGGTGAGGTCCGGTGGTGGCCTGGTGCTGGTGGCACCGCACGACCCGCTCCCGCTGCTGAGGCAGCTAGAGGGCAGGGAGCCCGGCGCCTTCGCCATCGACTACCTCGAGCGAGGCCCTCAGGCGTGGCGCCTGAGGTTCGTCCGCAACTGAGCCCCAGATCCGTCGTGAGTGCCGTCTCCGTACCCCCCGGGACGGCACTCACGGCTGTTGTGGACAACCAGTCGGGTGGCCCCGGCCGGCGTCCTAGCCTCCTGCCATGCCCGAGATCGAGGTGTCGCCTGAGGAGGTGGCGCAGCTGGGCGACGCCCTCGGCGAGGTCAGCGCCTTCCTCGGTGCCGTCGGCCAGGTCAGTCGGCTGGAGCCGTGGGCCCTGGGCCCGGGCAGGTCCGCTGCGGCACTGACCGAGGTCCTCGCCAACTGGGAGCGCTACCGCATTCTGCTGGGCCGCCGCCTCGACGAGCTCGCGGTTGCCGCGCGGGCCGCCGGTGCCGCCTACGTGCAGGTCGAGACCGACCTGGCCGAGGATCTCGGCGCGGGTGGTCTGTGAGTGCCTACCCGCCCATCCCGGGCAGCCCCGACGTCATCGACGGCCTGGCCGCCGCCCTGCGAGACGAGGCCCAGCGGATCGGGTCGGCCCAGGACCGGCTGCTCGCGCTGCGCAGCCGGGCTCGCTGGGCGAGCCCGGCGGGCAGGGCCTTCAGCGCGCGGATCCGCGAGCTGCCGCCCGTCCTCAGCGCTGTCGCAGACAGGTATGCCGCGACGGCCGTGGCCCTTCGTGCCTTCGCCTCCGAGTTCCGCGAGGCCCAGAGCGCGTGCAACCTGGCCATCACGCTCCGGGAGCGCGGCATCATCCGGCGCGACCGCTTCGCCGAGGCGGTGGCCGCCGCGGAGGCAAGTACGTCCCCGGCGGAGCTGGCCCGCGTGGCGACGCTGCGCGAGCTCATGGCGCAGGGAGCCGGAGAGGTGCTGGCCGCCGAGAGGGCCTACCTCGCGGCCAGGGAGCGGTTCGAGCGTGCCGACGCCCGCTGCGCCTGTGCGCTGAGGGCGCTCGCGGACGACCGGCTGGCCGACGCGTGGCAGTACGACGCCGTCAAGACCGCGGCCGACCTCGCGACCAGTGCGGCCTCGGCAGCGAGCCTGGTCGCCCTGGTCCCGGTGTGCAGGCCGGCGGCGGGGGCGGTGGCCACGACCGCGGGCGGGTTCGGGCTGGGCCTGGACGCCATCGTCAAGGTGGCCTACGACGAAGGGGAGTGGCAGCCGATCGTCGAAGGGGTCGCCCTGTCGGCAGTGGGCCTCGGGGCGGGTTCCCTGCGCCAGGGCGCCCGGGCCAGAGGTCTGGCGTCTCCGATCCACGAGGGCCCTGTCGGGTTCGGGTCGCCGGCGCGCCGGTTGGCGGCCGGGGCGAGGGCCCAGGTTGCGGCCGCCGGTCCCCGGGCGGTCCGCGGGCCGGCTCGAGCCCAGGAGCTCGCTGGCCCGGGCCCGAAGTCGCTGCGGCGCCGCGCTGACGACGCCGTCGCGCGCAAAGTGGCTGCTGCCCAGAATGACTGGCGCGTGGCCACGCGGAACGGGGCCGATGCCCGCGCCATGCTGCTGACCGCGTGGGGCCTGCGCGCCGGGGCCGCCACCTACTCGACGGGCAAGCAGGTCAACGCCGCCTACGAACGGGCCATGCTCGCCCGCGACCACCTGCGGAACCCGGCGCCTGAGCGCCCGCTCGGACGCTGAGGGCCCGCTGCGTGCCCGGACGTATGCTGAGCGGCATGTCCACCCCCCAACCCGACGAGGCCTCGCGCGCCCGGGAAGAGGGGCAGATGGAGCACGAGGGGCGGCAACGAGAGCACGAGGGGCGGGCGCAGCGAGAGCACGAGCGACGCGGTCGGCCCCGTGGCGGCGGGCGCGTCCGGGCGCGGTCGCGCGGCACGTCGACGGCTGGGGCGCCGCGCCTGCCCCGCCGGGCGATCCCGGTGCCAGAGCTGCACTATCCCGAGCACCTGCCCGTCGTCGAGCGCAAGGACGACATCGCCGCGGCCATCCGCGAGCACCAGGTCGTCATCGTTGCCGGCGAGACCGGCTCGGGGAAGACCACCCAGCTGCCCAAGATCTGCCTCGAGGTGGGCAGGGGCACCGAGGGCCTGGTCGGGCACACCCAGCCCCGGCGCATCGCGGCCCGATCGGTCGCCGAGCGGATCGCCGAGGAGCTCGAGGTCGAGCTCGGCTCGGCCATCGGTTACCAGGTGCGCTTCACCGACCAGTCGAGCGACAACACCCTCGTGAAGGTGATGACCGACGGCATCCTGCTCAACGAGATGCAGCGGGACCGGGACCTGCGCAAGTACGACACGATCATCATCGACGAGGCTCACGAGCGCTCCCTCAACATCGACTTCATCCTCGGCTACCTCAAGCAGCTGCTGCCGCGCCGACCCGACCTGAAGGTCGTCATCACCTCGGCGACGATCGACCCCCAGAAGTTCGCGGAGCACTTCGCCCGGCCCGACGGCACGCCCGCCCCGATCATCGAGGTCTCGGGGCGGACCTATCCCGTGGAGATGCGCTACCGGCCGTTGGTCGACCCCGAGGGCGGGGAGGAGGACCGCGACCAGGTCACCGGCGTGTGCGAGGCCGTCGAGGAGCTCTGGACCGAGAACCGGGAGGGCGACATCCTCGTGTTCCTCTCCGGTGAGCGCGAGATCCGTGACACCGCAGACGCGCTCGGCTCGATGGGCTTGCCCCAGACCGAGATCCTCCCGCTGTTCGCGCGGCTGTCGGCGGCCGAGCAGCACCGGGTCTTCGGCCAGCACCGCGGGCGCAGGGTCGTGCTCGCGACCAACGTCGCGGAGACCTCCCTGACCGTGCCGGGCATCAGGTACGTCGTGGACGCCGGCACCGCCCGGATCTCCCGGTACAGCCAGCGCACCAAGGTCCAGCGCCTGCCCATCGAACCGGTCTCGCAGGCCAGCGCGAACCAGCGCGCCGGCCGCTGCGGCCGTGTCGCGGACGGCATCTGCATCCGGCTGTACTCCGAGGCCGACTACGAGGGCCGGCCGGAGTTCACCGAGCCGGAGATCCAGCGCACCAACCTCGCGGCCGTCATCCTGCAGATGACCGCGCTCGGGCTCGGGGACATCGCGGCGTTCCCGTTCGTCGACGCCCCCGACTCGCGCCAGATCGCCGACGGCGTGCGCCTCCTGGAGGAGCTGCAGGCGCTCGCGACGGGCTCCGGCGACGAGGGGCCGCCGGTCGTCCCCGGACGCCGGCGTGGAGCGGGACGCCAGCTCACGGCATACGGGCGCTCGCTTGCCCGCCTGCCGCTCGACCCTCGGCTCGGCCGGATGCTCCTCGAGGCCGACCGCAACGGCTGCACCCGCGAGGTGCTGGTGATCGTGGCCGCCCTGTCCATGCAGGACCCGCGCGAGCGGCCCGCCGACAAGCAGGCCCAGGCGGACCAGTCCCACGCCCGTTTCCGCGACGAGCACTCGGACTTCGTGTCCCTGCTCAACCTCTGGCGCTACCTCAAGGAGCAGCAGAAGTCCCTGAGCGGCAGCGCCTTCCGGCGCATGTGCAAGAGCGAGTTCCTCCACTACCTGCGGGTCCGCGAGTGGCAGGACCTGCACAGCCAGCTGCGCCAGGCCTGCCGGCAGCAGGGGATCGACCCCGACCAGGC
>DASULG010000373.1:0-2705 GCA_036278335.1 Pedococcus sp. | reverse complement strand
ATGAGCAGCTTGCGCTCGCGCGCCACCCCGCTGGCCCGCTCGCTCAGGCGCACCCCCTCGCCCGGCGCGTCATAGCGCAGCAGCCCGAGGCCGGTGCCCTGCACCGCGGTGAGCACGTCGGCCCCCGTGTCGTGGCTCAGCTCGTACTCGCGGTAGCCGAGGAAGGTGAAGTGGTTGTCGGCCAGCCAGGCGAGCAGCCGACGGGTCTGCTCGACCTCCTCGGTGGGGATGCCGACGGGCGGGGACTGGTCGAGGATCCCCGCGATCTCGGTGCACTTGGCACGCATCTTGGGCCAGTCCTCAACGACCTCGCGCACATCGGAGAGCACGCGGCGCAGGTTGGCCGCGACCTGCTCGCGGTCGGCGGGGTCGCTGTCGCGGTCGATCTCGAGGTGCATCCAGGACTCGCGCAGGACCCCGAACTCGGCAGCAGCGCTCCCGTCGACGCCGCCCGAGTCTGCGGCTCCCCGGTCGAGGACCTCCTCGAGCTCGCCGGTCGCGTCGCGGCGCACGAGCATCAGCGGGTGCACGACGATGTGGACGGTGCGGCCCATGCGCGTCAGCTCGGCGGTGACCGAGTCCACGAGGAAGGGCATGTCGTCGGTGACGATCTGGACGACGGTGTGCCCGCTGGCCCAGCCCTGCTCCTCGAACTCCGGGTTGAACACCTCGACCTTGGCGGTGCCGACCGGGCGGTTCTGCGCGAGCTGCCGATGGGTCAGGGCGGCCCCGAGGAGGTCCTCGGCGGCGCGGGTGAGCAGGTCCTCGGTGGCCACGTGCCGGTAGTACCGCCGGAGGAAGCCCTCGAGCCGCTCACCCCCCATGTGGTCGGCCAGCTCGGCGGCGGAGTGCAACAGCTGTTGACGCGACTGTTCCAGCGACACGGACATGCTGTGGTCTTCATCCTCACCCTGTGTGACGGGCCCACGCCGTTGTGTGCCCAATGACGAGCCTAGCGCCGAACGCCCAGCCACATCACGGCACGGCACGGGCACCCGGACCGGTATGCCGGGCCGACACCTGCCGCGCGGCCCGCGCCCACACGCACCCCTTACGCGCGCCGGACGTCGAGCACACAAACTGCGTCGCTAGGGCGTGGCGCCCCGATTCGCGCGTCTCGGCAGGTCACACTAGGTTTCTCGGGCCGGTGGTGCCACAGTGGCACCACCGTTCGCGGACAAAGGAGTAGCACGTTGATCATCCTCGGCATCATCCTCGTCCTTATTGGCTGGTTGGCCAGCATCTCGATCCTCACCACGATCGGCATCATCCTGATCGTGGTCGGTCTGGTCCTGGCCCTGCTCGGCAGCATGGGTCGCGCTGTGGGCGGCCGCAAGCACTGGTACTGACAGTGCGGGGCAGTGCCCCGCAGCATGAGAACGGCCCCCGACGCCCCGCCCTGTGTGGGTAACGTCGGGGGCCGTTCTCATGCCGTCACTAGAGTGGGCGCATGCCGTCCTCCCCCCAGGACCCCGCACGGCTGCTGGCCATGGCCGCGGAGCTCGAGCAGCTGGGCGTCCCGGCCCGCGAGGGCGCCGAGGAGGTCTTCGGCCACTTCCCCGAGATCGGCGACCGGGAGACCCAGGCCGCTCTGGACGCCGCGCTCGAGCAGTTCGCCGACACGCTGCGGGTGATCGACGCCGCGGCCACCGAGATCGCTGCCCGGCTGCGGATCGCCGCTCGGCAGCCCGGGGCGGGCGGACCACGGACGTCGGCGGGCTCCCCCGAGGCGACACCCGGCGCCAGACCCCACGCCACACCCGACGCCACACCGGGCGCGACACCCGACGCGACACAGAGGGGCGGCCTGTTCCGGTGACCGCGCTGCTGCACGGCGACCCGGCTTCCTGCTCCCAGACGGGCGGGGCGCTGCGCCGCCTGGCCTCGACCCTCGAGGCTGCCAGCGTCCGTGTGGGACAGGCCGGTTCACAGGCCGAGGAGTCCTGGACCGGCCGGGTCGCGCGGGACATCGGGAAGAGGAACCGCCTCCTGGTCGAGACAGCGCGGGCCACGGCCGCCCAGCTCGACCGCACCGGCATGGCGCTCCAGGCGCACGCCACGGACCTTGCTGAGGCGCTGCACGAGGCACGCGCCGTCGAGGAGCGCGCCACCGTCGCTGGACTGCGGGTGGTCGACGGCCAGGTGCGCCTGCCCTGGGGCGTGAGCGGCGTCGCGGACGCGGCCTCGGTCACGGTCCTCCAGGACCAGCGCGACCTGCTGCAGGCCGAGCTCGACCGGGCCGCCGTGCTCTTGGCACGGCGCCGACAGCGGCTGGTCGAGACCCTCACCGCCGCTCGGGTCGAGCTCGCTGAGCAGGCCCTCGCCCTCCGCTCCTGACGGGCGGTTCAGGAGCCGGCCCAGGTCGACAGCAGCTGGGCCTCCGCCTGCATCAGGTACTCCCGCAGCAGCGCAGCGGCATCCTCGCGGTCCCCCGCCTCGAGCAGGCCACAGATCTCGTCGTTGATGTCCAGGTAGGCCGCGTGGAACGTCGACCCCTGGCCTCTGAGGTGGAAGAGCAGGCGCATCTCGGCCAGGAGGCTGTTCATCTGCTGTTCGAGGCGCCGGCTGCCGCTCATCGCGACGATGGCGCGGTGGAACTGCTGGTTGGCCGATCCGAGGTCGTCCCACCGCTCCTCGGCGCGGGCCCGCTGACCCCGACTGACGGCAGCGCGCACCGCGGCCACCGACGCCTCGCCGAACCTGCT
>DASULG010000372.1:0-16310 GCA_036278335.1 Pedococcus sp. | reverse complement strand
GAGGCCGACCTCGTCGCCGCCGCCCTCAGCCAGTCGCAGCTGCGGGCCCGGGCCCAGGCCAAGTTCGGACCTTTCGCGCAGGGCATGCTGTTCACGCCTGACGGCCTGGAGCAGGCCACCCGGCTCGAGGTCGCCGCACAGCACGCCAACCGCTTCCGCACGGGCGGCATCCACACCGTCTACGACCTCGGGTGCGGGATCGGCGCGGACGCCATGGCGATGGCCGGGCTCGACCTGCGGGTGCGGGCCCTCGACGCCGACGAGGTGACCGCCGCGATCGCTGCGGCGAACCTGCGCCACTGGCCGGAGTCCACCGCGCGCCAGGGCCGGGCCGAGGACTTCGTGCCCCCTGCCGGCGAGGGCGCGCGCGGCGTCGGCGCGTGGCTCGACCCGGCCCGTCGCACGCCCGGCGTCGCCGACATCACCGGTCGCACCAAACGGGTCTTCCGCCTCTCGGCCATCTCCCCCTCGTGGGAGACCGTGCAGCAGATCGCGCGCGCCCTGCCTGCGACGGGGGCCAAGCTCAGCCCCGCGTTCCCGCACGCCGCCCTCCCCGACGGCTGCGAGGCACAGTGGACCTCCTACGACGGCGAGGTCCTCGAGAGCGCCGTGTGGTGGGGGCCGCTGGTGCGCACGCCGGGCCGCACCGCGGCGCTGCTCGGCCGGGGCCGCTCGCCCCTGGTCGTCACCGAGCGCGACATGGAGGGACCGGCTCCCAGCGCCCCCAGCCTGGCCTCCCTGGGGCCATGGCTCTACGAGCCCGACCGCGCCGTGCTGCGGGCCGGGCTCGTCGGTGTGGTGACGTCGGCGACGGACGGCCACGAGCTCGACTCGGGCGTGGGCTACGTCAGCGCCCAGCGGCTGGCAGACGTGCCCTGCGCCCGCCGGTATGCCGTGGTCGAGGCGATGCCGTTCAACGTCAAGGCCCTGCGCGGCTGGCTTCGCGACCACGGCGTGGACCGGCTGACGATCAAGAAGCGCGGGGTCAGCGTCGACGCCGACCAGCTCCGCCGCCAGCTGCGACTGCCGCCGAAGGGGCACACCGAGGCCGTGGTGGTCATCAGCCGGGTCCGCAGCCAGCAGGTGGCGCTCGTCGTGCAGCCCGCGTGAGCCAGGAGATGACCCGGTCGGCGTGGGCCGCCCCGCCTCGTCCGCCCCTGCGCCGGCCTCGGAGCGTGACTCCCGGGCGGCCGTTTGGCTACGGTGGGCGCGGCCACCTGGCCTTGACCGCGACCTGACCGACCGCCGCAGACGTCTCGAGGACCCCGAACGTGACCGACGCCCCCCGACCCGCCGCCGGGCGCCACCGCTCACCCCGGGCCGGCCGTGTCTCCCACCCGCCTCGCGTCTCCCCTGCCCTCGGGCACCCCGGCAGGATCGCCCTGAAGTCGCTGGCGGTCACCACGAGTGCTGCCGGCATCGCCGCGGCCCTGCTCGTGCCCTCGGCGTCGCCGGTGTCGTCGCTGCCGTCGCTGTCGGCCCTGTCGGCCCCCACCTCGAGCGCGGCGCCCTCTGGCTGGGCCCTGGTGTCGGAGCGGTCGACCGAGGCCAGCCCCGCCGCCGTGGTCGCGCCGACCGCGGTGGGCCCGGTGAACCACGCCTCGTTCGGCCTGCTCGGGTTCTCCGCCACCCCGAGGCCGAGGCCGAAGCCCGCCCCGGCCGTGAGGAGGTCCGCCGCCGCCCCCCGCGCCGACCAGGCGGCCTCACGCTCGGTCTCCTACGCCCGCAGCGGTCTGGCCGTCGAGAACGGACTGACCCCCAACGCCATCGCCGTCCTCAACGCCGTTCGCCAGGAGTTCCCCGAGATCACCGAGTTCGGCGGGGTGCGTCCCGGGGACCCGGGCGACCACGGCTCCGGGCACGCCCTCGACATCATGTGCTCCACCTCCCAGGGCGACGCGGTGGCGCGCTACCTCCAGGGCCGGGCCGGCGAGCTCGGCATCACGTACCTCATCTGGCAGCAGCGCCGCTGGTCACCCGGCGGCTCCTGGGTGCCGATGGAGGACCGCGGCAGCCCCACCGCCAACCACATGGACCACGTCCACGTCTCGGTGAGGTAGCGGACCCGTCTGCGCTCGCCCTCATCTGGTTGCGGGTTGACGGCGCGAGGCGGTCCGAGGATGGTCAGGCGCCCAGGGCGTATGCGAGCGGCTCACAGGTCGCGTCCGTCGGTGTCTACCGGGGGGTGGTCCAGCCCCGGCTTCTCGAGGAGCCCGCATGCGCACCAGACCAGTCGTGCTCACCCTGATCGCCGCGGCAGCGCTCGTCGCTGCCGGCGCGGTGCCGGCCGGTGCCGGGCAGGGTCCGGACAACGGCCGCATCACGTATGGCCGCTACAACCCAGACCGGAGCCCCAGCCTGTGGGTGGCCGACATCGACGGACGCCACCAGCGCCAGCTGGCGACGGAGACCACGTACTTCTCGGACTGGGCGCCGGACGGGAGCCGCATCGCCTTCGACTTCGAGAGCGACAGCGGGGACGTCCACATCGCCACGGTCGACGCCGATGGCCAGCACCGTCAGGACCTCACCTCCGCTCCAGGTGTCCAGGAGTGCCCCAAGTGGTCACCGGACGGGCAGTGGATCACCTACGACGCCTGGAACCCGGCGCAGGCCGAGTTCAGCACGTCGATCTGGGTGATGCGCGCCGACGGCTCCGAGGCCCGGCAGGTCACCTCGGGGGGGTTCGACGTCGAACCGGTCTTCTCGCCGGATGGACGGCAGATCCTCTTCGGGCGCATCACCGGCGAGGACCCGACCGGACAGCTCGAGGCCCTGTACGTGGTCAACACCGACGGCAGCGGTCTGCGCGAGGTGGTCCCCGCCCGAGCGGGCCTGGAGCACCCCGACTGGTCGCCTGACGGGTCGTGGGTCACCTTCAACATCGGGCCCGAGTACCCCGACGCAGCCTCGTCCGGCGACATCCTGGCGGTGCACCCGTCGGGGCTCGGCCTGCACGTGCTGCGGGCACGCACCGACCGCTTCGCCTTCTACAAGGCCATGTGGTCGCCCGATGGACGCCAGCTCCTGCTGGGCTGCTTCGACGCCACGGCCGGTCGCGAGGGACTCTGCACCGCCGCGGCCGGCGGTGGCCGGGTCCGGGCCGTGCACCTGGGCGGCACCACCGAGGGCAACTGGCCCGCCTGGGGCTCCGCGCCGTCGCCCTGACGGAGGCCGCCACGGGGCTGACCCGCTAGGGCGCCTCCAGCCGGGGGTCCGCCTGGGCACCGACGCGCTGCACGGCCGCCGCGCCGGCGTCGGCCCCCGCGCGGATGGCCTCCGCGTGGTCGGCACCGGTCGCGAGCGCGGCGGCCAGGGCGCCGCAGAACGCGTCGCCGGCCCCGGTGGTGTCGACCACCCGCTCCAGGGGCACCGCGACGCCGTCGAACCGCTCTCCGTCCCAGGAGCACCCCTCGCCGCCGAACGTCACCAGCACCGAGCCCGGCACGACATCGGAGTCCGCGAGCGCGAGGGCCTCGTGCTCGTTGACCACGAGCGGGTCCGCCAGCGCCGCCACGTCGTGCGGGAGGGCGGCATACGGCGCGGCGTTGACCACGACCCGCGCCCCCCTGCCGTGCGCGCGGCGGGCGGCAGCGGCGACGACCGGCATGGGCACCTCGAGCTGCACCAGCAGGACGTCACCCGGCCCGAGGTCGGAGACGGGCGCGAGGTCCTCCAGGGTCAGGTCCGCGTTCGCGCCGGGGATGACGACGATGGCGTTCTCGCTGTCGGCGCCGACCGTGATCCAGGCCTGGCCGGTGGCGGCCCCCGGCGCGACCCGCACCGCGGAGACGTCCACTCCCCGCGAGCGCAGGCGGGCGAGGTAGCGCGCGCCGTCCTCGTCCTCGCCGACGGCGCCGACCATGGCCACCCGGGCACCGGCCTCAGCCGCCGCCACCGCCTGGTTGCCGCCCTTGCCGCCGGCGAAGCGGCGCACCGGACCGGTCGCCAGGACGGTCTCGCCCGGTCGCGGGTGCCGCTCGACGTCGGTGACCAGGTCGACGTTGAGCGAGCCGAGCACGACGACGCGGCCCATCACGCCTCCCCGGTCTCGAGGGCGTCGAGCCAGAGCCGGGCATAGCGCTGGGCGTCCAGGGAGAGGCAGACGTCGACCATGGCCGGCGCAGCTCCGTGGGGGTCATGGGCCAGGTCTCCCGACCAGTCGCGGCGGTCGACGATCGTGCGCCCCCGCGACCAGGTGCCCGCGAGCTCGACCCGCACGGGAAGCCGCTGGGTGCGCACCCCGTCGGGGTCGATGACCGCGCAGACGGCGCCGGCGTCCCCGATGGTGGCCGACGTGCTGGCAAAGCGCTCGCACTGGAAGGCGATCAGGCGCCCGCCCAGCTCGGCCGCTCCCCTGCCGCCACCCGCCACCAGGGCGTCGGCTTCCTCTCGGGTCACCCGCGGGTCGTAGAACACGTCGAGGCCGAACATCGTCACGGGGATGCCGAGGTCGCTGGCGGCGTCGAGGACCACGGCAGCCGCCTCGGGGTCGTGGAAGACGTTGAACTCCGCGGACGCGGTTGCGTTGCCGACGTGGGCGGCGCCGCCCATGAAGACGATCTCGCGCAGCCCTGCCGCCGCCTCGGGATAGGTGCGCAGCAGCAGGGCGATGTTGGTCAGCGGCGCGAGCGGCACCAGCGTGATGCGGTCGGCCCGGCTGCCAGTGGCCGCCTCGGCGAGGACGTCGCGCAGCAGCTCTACCGCGTGGCGAGGGTCGGGACCGGCCCCCGACCTCGGCCAGTCGAGGTCGCCCATCCCGTCGAGGCCGTGCACGTGGGTGGCGTTGACCGGGTGCTCGAGCAGGGGACGAGCCGCCCCCCTGGCCACGGGCACGTCGAGCCGGCCCGCTGCCTCCAGCACGGTGAGGGTGTTGGCCACGACGTCCTCGACCGGGGCGTTGCCACCGACACAGGTCACTGCTCGCAGGTCCAGGGAGGGGTGACGGGCCGCCAGGAGCAGGGCGCAGGCGTCGTCCACGCCGGTGTCGACGTCCAGGATGACCGGCCGAGCAAGGCTGTCCATGGGCAGGCAGCCTACGGGTTTCAGCGCCCAGCTCACCCCGGGATAGGTTCCACTGATGACCTCCTCGCGCGAGCCGGGCCGCCGCCCCCACCGCCTGCTGGGGGTACTCACGGCCTGCACCGCGCTCCTCGCAGCCGCCGCCTGCGATGCCGGCACCGGGACTCGCGGCGCCGCCTCCACCTCGGGGTCAGCGTCCAGCACCGCGAGCACCGCGAGCACCACGGGTGCCCCCACCGGCGCCACCGCGGGCGCTACCGCGACGCCGGCCCCAAGCAGCACGACCGCCCCCGCTCCCACCTGCGCCGAACGCCTCGTCGCGGGCCTGACGCCGGCCCAGCGGGCCGGACAGCTGCTCATGGTCGGCCTGCACCCGAGCGGCAGCTCGCGGGAGCTCGCGGCGCAGGTGCACGCCCAGCGCCTCGGCGGCGTGATCTACCTGGGGGGCTGGGAGGGCTCGGCAGCCGTACGCACCGTCTCGACCCGGCTGCAGACCGCCGCGGCCCCCACCCCCAGGGGCCGGCTCGGCCTGCTGATCGCCGCGGACCAGGAGGGCGGCCAGGTCCAGCAGCTGCGCGGGCAGGGCTTCAGCACCATCCCCTCGGCCCGGACCCAGGCCACGCTCGGCCCCACGGGCCTCGAGAGGAGCGCTCGCGCCTGGTCCCTGGAGCTGCGCCGGGCGGGTGTCAACGTCAACCTCGCGCCGGTGGCCGACACGGTGCCGACCTCCCTCGGCTCGGGGAACGCCCCGGTCGGGCAGTACCACCGCGACTTCGTGCCCGGAGACGCCAAGGCCAATGCCCGGTATGCCGCGGCGTTCGTCCGCGGCTCTCTCGCCGCTGACGTGGCGCCGACCCTCAAGCACTTCCCGGGCCTGGGCCGGGTGCGGTCCAACACGGACGTCTCCGCGACCGGCATCACCGACTCGACCACGTCTGCGACCGACCCCTACCTGGGCCCGTTCCGCGAGGGGATCGCCGCCGGCGCGCCCCTGGTCATGCTCTCCTCGGCCTACTACCCGAGGCTCGACGCCCAGAACCCGGCCATGTTCTCCAAGGCCGTCGTCACGACCCTCCTGCGCGGCCGGCTCGGGTTCGACGGCGTCGCCATCACCGACGACGTCGGCGCGGCCCGGGCCGTTGCCGGCGTGCCCATCGGCCAGCGGGCCACGCGGTTCATCGCCGCCGGCGGTGACATCGTGCTCACCGTCAACGCCGGCCAGGCGACGACGATGCTGGCGGCCATCACCGCCCGGGCCGCGCAGAGCCCGGCCTTCGCCTCCCAGGTGCGGGCAGCGGCGACCCGGGTGGTCGGCCTCAAGACCCGCCTCGGTCTCGCCTCCTGCGCCAGCTGAGCGGGCTGCGCGGGCTGTGCGGGCTGCGCGGGCTGTGCGGGCTGTGCGGGCTGCGCGGGCTGAGCCGGCTCAGGCCTGGACGACCGTCACCGGCAGAGACGAGTCCGCCGGCAGACCGAGGTCGGAGGGCGCTCGGCCCTTGAGCACCATCTGGGCGCCGAGCGCGGCCACCATCGCGCCGTTGTCGGTGCACAGCCCGGGCCGCGGCACCCGCAGGGTGATCCCCGCTGCGTCACAGCGCTCCTGGGCCATGGCCCGCAGCCGCGAGTTGGCCGCGACCCCGCCGCCGATCTGGAGGTTCGCCACGCCGTTCTCCCGGCAGGCGAGCACCGCCTTGCGCGTCAGCACGTCGACGACCGCCTCCTGGAAGCTCGCGGCGACGTCGGCAACCGGCACCGGCTCCCCCGACCGCTCCCGGGCCTCGACCCAGCGGGCGACGGCGGTCTTCAGGCCTGAGAAGGAAAAGTCGAAGCGGTGCCGCTCCATGTCGCGGCCGGTGGTCAGGCCGCGGGGGAAGTCGATCGAGACGGCGTCACCCTCACGGGCCACCCGGTCGATGTGGGGGCCGCCGGGGAACGGCAGGCCGAGGACCCGGGCGACCTTGTCGAAGGCCTCCCCGGCGGCGTCGTCGATCGAGGCGCCGAGCGGGCGCACGTCGTGGGTCACGTCCGGGACCAGCAGGAGCGAGGAGTGGCCGCCGGAGACCAGCAGGGCCAGGGTCGGCTCGGGCAGCGGCCCGTGCTCGACGATGTCGACCGCGACGTGCGAGGCGAGGTGGTTGACGCCGTACAGCGGCTTGCCGAGCGCGACGGCGAGCGACTTGGCCGCAGCGACGCCCACCATGAGCGTCCCGGCCAGCCCGGGCCCCGACGTGACCGCGAGGGCGTCGAGCTGGTCGAGGCGCACCCCGGCCTGGCTGCAGGCCCGCTCGATCGTGGGCACCATGGCCTCGAGGTGGGCTCGGCTGGCGACCTCGGGCACGACACCTCCGAAACGGGCGTGCTCGTCGACGCTGCTGGCGATGGCGTCGACGAGCAGCGTCTCGCCGCGCACGATGCCCACGCCGGTCTCGTCGCACGAGGTCTCGATACCCAGCACGAGCGGCTGCTCAGGGCTCACGGGGTCTCTCCCTTCAGGGCCCGCCGCATGATGTGCGCGTCGACATCGCCCGGCTGGTAGTAGCGGCGGCGCGTGGTGAGCAGCTCGAAGCCCGCCTTCTCGTAGAGCCCGCGGGCCGCCGCGTTGTCGCCGCGCACCTCGAGCATGAGGTACTCCGCGCCGTCACGGCGCGCCCGCTCGACCAGCGCGTCGAGCAGGCGCCGTCCGAGGCCCTGCCCCTGGGCCCGCGTCGCCACCGCGATCGTCATGACGTCGGCGGTCTCGCCGCCGAGGTTGAGACCGGCATACCCGGCGATGCCGTGCTGGTCCTCCTCCACGACGTAGTCGCGGTGCGGCCGCCCTGCCAGCTCGGCCCACCAGGTCGGCTCGGCCCAGGCGTCCTGCGGGAACACCTCGCGCTCGAGGGCGGCGAGCTCCTCGATGTCGGTCCAGCGCAGCTCGCGCAGCACCATGCTCAGCGCCTGCCCTGCGGGGCTGCGGGCAGCGCCGGCTTGCGGGCGTGGGCCGGGGCGGCGTCGGGACGGCGCAGGTAGAGCGGCTCGACCAAGAGGTGCTGGCCCGACGCCAGCTCGGCCAGGGCCACCTCGGCCAGGGCTGCCGCGCTGACGTCGAGCGGCCCAGCCTGCGGGGAGAGCAGTTCGGGGTAGAGCACCGCGCCGCGTCCGACCACGGGTGCCCCGTCCAGGGCCTCGCCGACCGTCGCGGGGTAGTCCACCGCAGGGTCGGTCAGCCGGCGCGCGCGGGTGGACCGGCCGGCGGCGCCCGGCTCGACGGCATACCGGGCCCAGTAGACCTCCTTGCGCCGCGCGTCGGTGGCGACCACGAACTCCCCCTGCACGGCGCCGGCGCTCGCCGCCTCGTGCGCGAGCGCGTCGAGACTGCACACGCCGTGCACGGGTATGCCGCGCGCGTACCCGAAGACGCTGGCCGTCACCATCCCCACCCGCAGCCCCGTGAACGGGCCGGGCCCGACCCCCACGGCGACGGCGGTCACGTCAGCGGCAGTCCGCCCGGCCTCGGCGAGGACGGCGGCGATGCTCGGCGCCACGTGCTCGGTGTGTCGGCGCGGGTCGAGGGTGGAGCGCTCGGCGAGCACCCCGGCTCCGTCGTGCAGGGCGACGGTGATGGCCGAGGTGGAGGTGTCGAGGGCGAGCAGCAGCACGCCGCTCAGGGTACTTCGGCGAGTGTGCCCAGCTCGGCCTGGGCCTGCTCGCCGTCCCAGCGAGGGCCCCAGGCAGAGAGGGTGGCGAGCCGCTCGTCGTCGCCGCGCAGGGTGATCTCCAGGCGGTCCTCGCTCAGGCCCTCGGCGAGGCCGTGGCCCCACTCCACGATGGTCACGGAGTCCTCCAGGGACGTGTCGAGGTCGAGGTCGTCGAGCTCGGCGAGGCCGCCGAGCCGGTACGCGTCGACGTGCACCAGTGCGGGACCTCCCACCAGGGACGGGTGCACCCTGGCGATGACGAAGGTCGGGGACGTGACCGGGCCGCGCACCCCGAGCCCCTCGGCGATGCCCTGGGTCAGCGTCGTCTTGCCCGCCCCCAAGTCGCCCGTGAGCACCACGAGGTCGCCGGCCCGCAGCACCGCGCCGAGCCGCTCCCCCCACGCCCGGGTGTCCTCGGCCGTGGGCAGGGCCACCTCCTGACGCCTCACGACGCCTCGTGCCGCCCCCGGCCCCGGGCCCGGGCGACCTTCCGGCGCTTCGCGAGGTCGGTGACGGTGCGCCGCACCCGCGGCTTGCGCTCGACGGCGATGCCCTCGCCGGCAGCCCGCAGGCCCCGTTCGACCAGCGAGAGGATCAGGCCGGTGATCACCTCGGGGTGCTCGAGCATGATGATGTGGCCGGCCTCGTTGATGACGACGTGCTCGGCCCCGGGCACCAGGCGGACGATCTCCTGGCTGTGCTCCGGCGGGGTGAGCAGGTCCTGCATGCCGTTGACCACGAGGGTCTCGACGCCCCGGAAGTGCGAGAGCGCCTCGCGCTTGTCGTGGTCGCTGATCGAGGGCAGGAAGTCCGACATCACCGTGAACGGCGTCCCGAAGATCATGTCGCCCGTGTAGCGCACCGCCGCCGGCGACACCGGTGAGGCGAAGCTGTAGCGCTCGACGATGAAGTCCTCGACGTCGCGACCGACGTGGCGCACGGAGCTGATCCAGTCCTGGCGGGTGCCCAGCCGGTTGAGCAGCCGCGGCCCGGCCCGGCCGATGAGCTTGCCGATCAGCTGCCCGAACCCGAGGGAGACCATGTCGCGGCCGCCGGCGCTGGTGGCGACGAAGGCCGCGGCGATGACGCGCTCGTGGATGAGCTCAGGGAACTGCTCGGCGAGAGCCATGACGGTCATCCCGCCCATTGAGTGCCCCACGAGCACCAGCCGGCCCTCGGGTGCGGTCTCGGCGATGACGCTGTGCAGGTCCCGCCCGAGCTGGTCGATGGTGCTGGACTCGCGGGACCCGTGCTCCGACTGGCCGTGGCTGCGCTGGTCCCACAGCACGACTCGGTAGCCGGCCTGCACCAGGGCCTGCCGCTGGAGCACCCACGACTTCAGGCTCAGGGTGTAGCCGTGGCTGAAGACGACCGTGGGGTGGTCGGGATGGGCTGCGACCGGGTCCGGCTCGTCGACCTCCACGTGGAGCGGCACCCCGTCGGTGGCCACGACCACGAGCTCCTTGTCGGGGGTGTGCTCGTAGCTGCCGCGCGGCGTCAGGGTCGACAGGGCCTTCTTGCGGCTCTTGGTCAGCCGGTCGGCGGCAATGCCTACTGCGGTTGCGGCGCCGGCAGCGGCCAGCCCGAGGCCCAGGCCGAGGGCGGTGTTGGCCTGACGGGGGCTCACGCGGCTCCCTCCCCCGAGAACGAGCGGGGCACCCGGGCGCCCACCCGCGTGACGATCTCGTAGTTGATCGTGCCCGTGGCGACGGCCCAGTCCTGGGCGGTGGGCTCCCCCGCCGCGCCCCGGCCGAAGAGCACGACCTCGTCGCCCGCGGCACCGGCGAAGTCCGCGCCGAGGTCGAGGACGAACTGGTCCATGCAGACCCGGCCGGCGATGCGCAGGTGCCGCCCCTCCACCAGTACGGGGCCCACGCTGCTCGCGTTGCGCGGTATGCCGTCGGCGTACCCCATCGGGACCAGGCCCAGGAGGGTGTGGCGCTCGGTCGTGTACGTGTGGCCGTAGGAGATGCCCTGCCCCGCCGGACAGGGCTTGACCGACGCCAGGTGGGCGGTCAGGCGCATCGCCTCCCGGAGCCCGAAGTCCTGCGGGCTGCCGAGGTCCGGGACCGGGGAGAGGCCGTAGACCGCCAGCCCCGGCCGCACCAGGTCGTAGTGGGCGGAGGGGTTGGTCAGGGTCGCCGCGGAGTTGGACAGGTGGCGCACCTGAGGGCGCAGGCCGGCCCGCTCCACCTGGGCGAGGATGCCCTCGAAGCGCTCCTGCTGGGCTCGCACGGTCGGGTGCTGCGGCGCGTCGGCATAGGCGAAGTGCGAGAAGACCCCGATGAGGCTGAGCACGCCCTCGGCCTGCAGCGCGGCGATCGAGCTGACCAGGGCGTCGAGCTCCTCGCCCCAGGCGCCGTTGCGGCCCAGCCCGGTGTCCACCTTGAGGTGGATGCGGGCGCTGACCCCCTCGCGCCGTGCCGTCGTGGCGACGGCGTCCAGGGCCCACTGGGTCGAGACCGAGAGGTCGATCCCGAGTCGCACCGCCTCGGTGAGGTCCTGGCCGGGGACGTGCAGCCAGCTGAGCACCGGAGCGTCGATGCCGGCCTGGCGGAGCTCGATCGCCTCGGGCAGCTGGGCCACGCCCAGCCAGGTGGCCCCGCCACGCAGGGCGGCCCGGGCGCTGGGCAGCAGGCCGTGGCCGTAGGCGTCCGCCTTGACCACCGCCATCACCTCGGCGCGCCCCGCGCGCTCCTTGAGGGCGGCCACGTTGTCCCGGACGGCCCCGAGGTCGACCTGCGCGCAGGCGGGGAGCCCCGGCGGGGCCGGGGCAAAGGTGCTGGTCAGTGCGTCAGCGCTCATCCACGCCAGTCTGTCAGACCAGACCCGGCTCAATGGCCTTGGCCCGGGGTGTGGCGAGGCCTTGGCCCGGGGCGTGGCGCGGGCCTCAGCGGGTCAGCAGCCCCGCCACAGCGCCCGGTATGCCGTGGGCCACGGCGAGCGCGCGCACCGACCCGCCCGGGTTGGCCTCATCGGCCGCCACACCGTGCACCAGGGCCGCCAGGCTCCCCGCGTCGATGGGGGCCAGACCGGCGGCGAGGAGGGTCCCCGCGAGCCCAGCCAGCACGTCTCCAGCCCCTGCGGTGGCCAGCCAGGCAGGGGCGTCGTTCTGCGAGCGCACCGGCAGGCCGCGCTCGGTGGGGGCGACGACCAGCGTCGTGGACCCCTTGAGGAGCACGGTCGCGCCGGTCAGGTCCGCCGCTCGGAGCGCGTGGGCCACCGGGGAGGCGGCGACATCCTGCCGGGAGACCTTCTCCCCCGTGAGCCGGCTGACCAGCCTCGCCAGCTCGCCGGCGTGGGGGGTGAGCAGGGTCGGCGCCTGGCGCCGCCGCTCGATGAGGTCGAGGCCGCCGGCGTCCACGAGCACGGGCAGGTCGGAGGCGAGCGCGGCGCGAGCGGCCTCGAGCTGGCGGGCGCCGTGGCCGGTGGCCGCGACGTCGAGGCCCGGGCCGACCACCCACGCCTGGACCTGGCCGGTGCCGATCACGGCCTCCGGCACGACGGAGCGCACGAGCGCCGTCGGGGTCGCGGTGCCGACGTAGCGGACCATGCCGACGCCGCTGCACACCGCGGCGGTGGTGCACAGCAGCGCTGCGCCGGTGTACTGCTCCCCGCCGGCGACGATGCCCAGGACCCCCCTGGAGTACTTGTCGTCTCCGGCGGACGGCACCGGGCACAGCCGCGGCACGTCGTCGCGGGTGACCCGCTGCACCGCCGGGGCGCGATCGACGGCGAGGCCGATGTCGACGACTGTCAGCCGGCCCACCGCGGGCTTGGTCGCGGGGAGCAGGTGGACGGGCTTGGGAACCCCGAAGGTGACTGTCTCGTCGGCAAACACGGCGTCGGGCGTCACCGTCTCCCCGGCAGGGTCCTGGCCGGAGGGGAGGTCGACCGCCAGGACGTAGGCGTCGTCGGGGATGGCCTCGACCCACGCGATGGCCTGCTCGGGCAGCCCGGGCCGGCCCCCGATGCCGAGGATCCCGTCGAGCACCAGGTCGGCCTCCGCGAGGAGCTGCTGCCACTGCCGGCCGCCAGGCTCGGAGACGATGACCCCGGATGCCTGTGCCCGGGCCAGGCCACCCTCGTGCACCGGCCAGTCGGCCCGCACCGCGGCCACGGCGAACCCGCGATCGGCCAGGTGGGCCGCGGCATACAGCGTGTCGCCGCCGTTGTTGCCGGGGCCGACGAGGGCCACCACGGCGCTCCCGCCCCGCTCGGTCAGGCGGGCCAGCGCGACCTGGGCGAGGCCTTCGGCCGCACGGGCCATGAGCTCGCCGTCAGGCAGCTCTGCCATCAGGGCGGCCTCGGCCGCGCGCACGTCGTCCGTGCCCCACGCCTCGATCACCGCTCAGCCCTCGGCCACCACGACGGCCGAGGCGATGCCGGCGTCGTGCGAGAGCGACACGTGCAGGGCGTGCACGCCCAGCGCCTCGGCCCGGGCGGCCACGGTTCCGCTCACCTGAAGGTGCGGGCGGCCGTCCTCGCCCCGGTGGACCGTGCAGTCGTGCCAGTGCAGGCCGACCGGGGCGCCGAGGGCCTTGGCGAGGGCCTCCTTGGCGGCGAAGCGGGCGGCGAGCGAGTTCAGCACCAGCTCGCGCTCGGCCTCGGTGAAGAGGCGCTCGCGCAGGGTGGGGGTGCGCTCGAGGGTCTGCCCGAACCGCTCGACGTCGACGACGTCGATCCCCACCCCGATGATCACGGCGCCCCCTGCCTACTCGACCGTGACGCTCTTGGCGAGGTTGCGGGGCTGGTCGACGTCGAGGCCCTTGGCCGTCGAGAGGTGCAGCGCGAAGACCTGCAGCGGCACCACGCTCAGCAGCGGCGCGAGCAGCGGCGAGGACTGCGGGATCCGGATGACCTCGTCGGCGAAGGGCACGACGTCCTCGTCGCCGTCCTCGGCGATCACGAGGGTGCGGGCGCCGCGGGCGCGGATCTCCTGGATGTTGGAGACGACCTTGCCGTGCAGCCCGTGCGCGGTGTCGGGGCTGGGGACCACGATGAACACCGGCTGGCCCGCCTCGATGAGGGCGATCGGGCCGTGCTTGAGCTCGCCTGCGGCGAAGCCCTCGGCGTGGATGTAGGCGAGCTCCTTGAGCTTGAGCGCGCCCTCCATCGCCACCGGGTAGCCGACGTGGCGGCCGAGGAACAGCACGGAGCGGGTGTCGGCCATGAACCGGGCGATCTCCTTGACCCGGCCCATCCGGCCGAGCAGGTCCTCGATCTTGGCCGGGATGCCCTGCAGCTCCTTCATGACCGCCTGCGCCTCGTCGGCGTAGGTGCCGCCCCGGAGCTGGGCGAGGTAGAGCCCGAGCACGTAGCTGGCGGTGATCTGCGCGAGGAACGCCTTGGTCGAGGCGACGGCGATCTCGGGACCGGCGTGGGTGTAGAGCACCGCGTCGGACTCGCGCGGGATCGTCGACCCGTGGGTGTTGCAGATCGACAGGGTGCGGGCGCCGAGCTCGCGGGCGTGGCGCACCGCCATGAGGGTGTCCATGGTCTCGCCGGACTGGGAGATGGAGACCACGAGCGTGTGGTCGTTGACGACCGGGTCGCGGTAGCGGAACTCGTGGGCCAGCTCGACCTCGACCGGGATGCGGGTCCAGTGCTCGATCGCGTACTTGGCGACCATGCCGGCGTAGGCGGCGGTGCCACAGGCGATGATCACGATCTTGTCGATGTTGCGCAGGTCGTCCTCGGAGATCTCCATCTGGTCCAGGACCAGGCGGCCGTCCTCGTCGGTGCGCCCGAGCAGGGTGTCGCCGACGGCGTGCGGCTGCTCGTTGATCTCCTTCTCCATGAAGGTCGCGTAGCCGCCCTTCTCGGCGGCGGCGGCGTCCCAGGTCACCTCGTAGTGCTTGCCCTCGGCCGGGCTGCCGTCGAAGTTGATGACGGTGGCGCCCTCGGGGGTGATGGTGACGATCTGGTCCTGGCCGAGCTCGAGCGCGCTGCGGGTGTGGCCGATGAAGGCCGCGACGTCGGACCCGAGGAAGTTCTCGCCGTCGCCGAGGCCGACCACCAGCGGGCTGTTGCGCCGGGCCCCGACGACGACGCCCGGGGCGTCCTCGTGGACGGCCAGCAGGGTGAAGGCGCCCTCGAGGCGGTTCACGACCTGCTGCATGGCGGTGGTGAGGTCGCCGCAGTCCTTGTAGGCAGCCGCGACGAGGTGCGCCACGACCTCGGTGTCGGTCTCGGAGCGGAAGACCGCGCCCTCGCTGATGAGCTCGTTCTTCAGCGTGTGGAAGTTCTCGATGATGCCGTTGTGGATCAGGGCCAGCCGGTCGTCGGCGCCGCCGCGGTGGGGGTGGGCGTTGGCATCCGTGGGACCGCCGTGCGTGGCCCAGCGCGTGTGGCCGATGCCCGTCGTGGCGGGGGGCAGCTGCTCCTCGGTGATCGCCTCACGCAGGTTCGCCAGCTTGCCGGCGCGCTTCTCGGAGACCACCCCGTCAGCGGTGACCAGGGCGACACCGGCGGAGTCGTACCCGCGGTACTCGAGCCTGGCGAGGCCCTCCATCACGACGTCGAGGGCCTTGCCGTCGACGCTCGGGCCGACGTATCCAACGATTCCACACATGCCCGCCAGCCTAATGGCACGCACGACCGTCCCTGCGCACGGACAGGCGGTGGGCAAGAATGGCGCGCGTGAGCCACCCTGCCGGCACCGCGACCATCCCCTCGCCGTACGTCGAGCTCGACCGCGACGCCTGGGCACGGCTGCGCCAGAACCACCCGCTCAGCCTGTCGGCGGACGACGTCACGCGGCTGCGCGGCCTCGGGGACCGGCTCGACCTCGCCGAGGTCGAGGAGGTCTACCTCCCGCTCTCGCGGCTGCTGAACTTCTACGTCGGGGCGACCGCGGGCCTGCACCGCATCACCACCGACTTCCTCGGGGAGCGGCCGGCCAAGACGCCGTTCATCATCGGGGTCGCCGGCTCGGTGGCCGTCGGGAAGTCGACCACGGCCCGCATCCTCAAGGAGCTTCTGGGGCGCTGGCCCGGCACGCCGCGCGTGGAGCTCATCACCACCGACGGCTTCCTCTACCCCAACGCCGAGCTCGAGCGCCGCGGCATCCTGCAGCGCAAGGGCTTTCCCGAGTCCTACAACCGCCGGGCGCTGCTGCGCTTCGTCGCCGAGGTCAAGGCGGGCCGGGCCGAGGTCTCCGCCCCGGTGTACTCCCACCTGACCTACGACATCGTGCGCGGCGAGCGCGAGGTCGTGCGCCAGCCCGACGTGCTCATCGTGGAGGGCCTGAACGTCCTCCAGGCCCCGCGCGTGCAGCCCGACGGGCGTGTGGGCCTCGCGGTGAGCGACTTCTTCGACTTCTCGGTCTACGTCGATGCCCGCATCGAGCACATCCGGGCGTGGTACATCGAGCGCTTCCTGCGGCTTCGCCAGACGGCGTTCGCCGACCCGCACTCGTACTTCCACCGCTATGCCGTCCTGTCCGACGAGGAGGCGCGCGCCACCGCAGCGGGGATCTGGGAGAGCATCAACGAGCCCAACCTGCGCGAGAACGTCCTGCCCACCCGCGGCCGCGCGACGCTGGTCCTCGGCAAGGGCGAGGACCACAGCGTCCGGCGCGTGCGGCTGCGCAAGCTCTGAGGCAGCGGTATG
>DASULG010000371.1:0-2406 GCA_036278335.1 Pedococcus sp. | reverse complement strand
CCCGCTACGCCTCGACGACCCTGCGCCGCGGCTCGACCGGCGCGGCCGTGGTGGCCCTGCAGAAGGCGCTGAGGATCACGGCCGACGGGCCGTTCGGGCCCCAGACCGACGGCGCCGTGCGGGCGTTCCAGACCCGCAGCCACCTCCCCGCCACCGGCGTCGTGGTCACCACGACGTGGCGTGCGCTCATGGGCGGGGCAGCCCCCGCGCCGGCGACCTCCCGCGGCGCGACGGCCCCGCGGACCCCCGGGCCGGCCCGGCCCGCCACCGCGGCGGTCCACGCGGCGGCGACCACGGCCTACACGGCATACGCCGGGGTGGTCCTGCGGCAGGGCTCGAGCGGCACGCCAGTGCGGGTCCTGCAGCGGGCCTTGGGCGGTCTGGCCGTGGACGGGGCGTACGGCGCCCGCACGGCTGCTGCGGTCAGCGCCTTCCAGAAGGCCCACCGGCTCACAGCCAACGGCGTCACCGACGCCCGCGTGTGGAAGGCCCTCGAGGCACGGGACTATCCCCTGCTGGCCTACCGCTCGACGGTGCTGCGCACGGGCTCGGCCGGCAGTGTGGTGCTCGTCCTGCAGCGGGCCCTCGGCGTCGCGGCCGACGGCCGGTTCGGCCCCCAGACCGAGGCGGCGGTCAAGGCGCTGCAGGGCCGCGCCAAGATTGCCCGCACCGGCGTGGTCGCCTCCGTCACCTGGCAGGCGCTCGAGGCGGAGCTGCGGCGCCGCTGACGCACCGCGGCACCACGCGGAGGGGTCTCAGCGCTGCAGGCTGACGCCCTCGGCGTCCAGGCGTTCCCGGAGGCGGTCCTGGGCCGGGCCCTCCGGCTCCGGCCCCCGGGAGAGGACCACCGAGCCGTCGACCGCCCAGGCGGCCAGGGCGTCGAGCAGGACCTGTTCGAGGTCGTCCGACCGCGTGTGCAGACGCGTGCCCTGGGGCCAGTCCCGTTGGGGCACAACGCTTTCGTATGCCGTGTGCCTGCCGTCCACGCGCAGCGCCGGGTCCGATCCGGTGGGGGACTCCCAGGCGCTGAACTGGTCGCCGAAAGTGGCGAGCTCGCGGGCCTCGTCCATGACGTCGGGCGGTGCACCGCCTGGTGCGGAGCGCGCCAGCGCCGCCAGGGTGGTGAGCACGGCGGTGCCTGCCGACTGCGCAGCGAGGTCGGGGGTGTCGGTGATCGTGACATCGGCCTCGCCGTCGTCCAGGCAGACGCAGGCGCCCACCGACCACACGGCCAGCGCCCAGTAGAGAGCGCGCCAGTGCGGGGGCAGCGCCAGCCGCACGCTCGACCCGGGTGCCACGTCGAGCTCGTCCTGGAGGGCGTTGGCCGCCTTGTTGACCCAGTTCGCGAGCACCTTGCCGCTGAGCTCGATGCGCTCGCCGGCGGTCGGGCCGGGGGTGTCCTCGTAGAAGGTCACGCGTGGACGCGCGGGGTCGGACCGGAGCAGGTCGGCGAGGACGTCGGCTGGGGTGCGCATGGCCCCAGCCTAGGAGCGGTAGCGTGACCGCCTGTGAGCAGCCGCGCGCCCCGCAGCTACCCGTACACCCCCGATCCCTCCGACCTGCCGCTGCTGCGCGGGGAGGCGTTCGCCGGATGGCTGATGGCCCGGGTCGTGATCGGCTCGGCGGCCTGGCTGGTGATGGTGGCCGCAGCCTGCGCCGTGCTGTCGCTGGCCGGCGCCTGGCAGCCGGTGGTCGCGGCTGTGGTGCTCGTGGTCCTCCTCGGGGTGGCGGCGTGGGTGGCGCACCTGGTGCCGGCCCGCCCGATGCCGGTGTGGGCCGCCCTTGCGGTGGTCGCCGTCGCCGTCGGCGCCACGGTCTGGGCGGGCATGACGCACTCGGAGCAGCTGCTGCCGCGGCGGGACTCGGGCAGCTACTTCCAGTCGTCGGTCGAGCTCGCCAAGGGCCACACCCGACCGGTGGCCATCGCGCCGGACACCGTCGGCGGCCCCGAAGTCCTGGCCATCGACGGGATCACCCTGGCCAGCCCCGCGTTTTACCAGATCGGCACGCACCAGCGCCCGTCCATCCAGCCGCAGTTCCCGATCGGGCCCTCCGCCTGGTACTCGGTGGCGTGGTGGCTGGGCGGCGCCGGGGCCACGCTCTGGGCCCCTGCCGTCCTCGGCGGCCTTGGCGTGCTGGCCTTCGGGCTGCTGGCCGCCTGGACGGTCGGGGCGCGCTGGGCACCACTCGCCGCCCTGGCGCTGGCACTCTGCTTCCCGCTGCTTCACGTCAACCGCTCCACGTACTCCGAGCCGCTTGCCCTGCTCGTCCTCTTCGCCTCGCTGGCCGCGCTCGTCCAGAGCGCGCGGGCGGCCCGGGCCCTGGACGTCGTGGGCGCCCAGTCGGCTGCGGCGGTGGCCGGCGGTCTCCTCGGCGCCGGGGTGCTGGTGCGGGTGGACACCCTGC
>DASULG010000370.1:0-9322 GCA_036278335.1 Pedococcus sp. | reverse complement strand
CCCCACCAGCCAGAACCCCGAGCAGGAGCAGGCCGCTGAGGACCAGCGCAACCGCGGTGGCGACGCGGCCTCCGGTCGTGGCGGTCGCCTGATGCCACAGGCCAGGCCTGCGCGCAGGCTGCGGGCCCTGGTACGGCTCGTACCCTGCGGGCGGCCCGGCGGGGTGCGGTGCAGACGGCCCCTGAGGGGGTCCCTGCGGCGGACCTTGCGGGGGTCCGAGCGGCGGACCCTGCGGGGGTCCCTGGGGTGGACCCTGGGGCGCCTGTCCCGGGGTCGGCTGCGACTGCGGTCCCTGGGGCGGCTGCGCCGGCGGCATCGGCTGGGTCTGGTCGGGCATGACGGTCCTCTCGACCTCCCCAGCATGCCCGGATCACCTGTGAGTGCGTTGGGAAACGGCTGGGAACAAGCCATGAGTGCACGGCGCACTACCGTTGGTCAGGTGACGACCGAAACCGCGACAACCGCCGGAGCAGCGAGCCCCGCACGTTCGCTGGCCGACGACGTCCGGGCGCGCTCGGACAACGAGCTGCGCGACCTCCTGCGGCGCCGCCCCGACCTCGCGCGCCCGGCGCCGGCCGACCTCACGTCGCTGGCCGCCCGCGCCAGCACGAGGGCCAGCGTCCAGCGCGCCCTCGACTCCCTCGACCGCGCCCACCTCCAGGTCCTCGAGGCCGCTGCCCTCCAGACCGGGGCGCTCGACGTCCCGCTGCTCGCACGCCACCTCGGCACTGCGGCCGACTCCGGCCCCCTGCACGAGCTGCTGGGCGCGCTGTGGTCCGGCGGCCTGCTCTGGCGCAGCAGCGACGGCCTGCACGTCACGCGCACCGTCCTGGAGGCCCTGGGCCCGCACGTCGCCGGCCTGGGGCCGCCCGCAGCAGACATCCGTGGGACCACGCCCGCACCGCTGGCCGAACCGGAGCGGATCGACGCCCTGGTGGCCGAGGCGCCGGAAGCCGCCCGCGCCATCCTCGACCGGCTCGCGTGGGGGCCGCCGATGGCGGTCCTGCCGCCCCAGGGCAGCCCGGGCCGCATCGCCGACGGAGCACGCTGGCTGCTGACCCAGGGGCTGGTCCTGCCGGTGTCGGCCGATCAGGTCTGCCTGCCCCGCGAAGCAGGGCTGCGGCTCCGCGGGGGCCGGGTGCACCGAGAGCTCGTCCTGACCCCGCCCGCCCTCACTGGCGGGGAGCGCGACCCGGACACGGTCGATGCCGGCGCCGGCCAGCAGGTCAGTGACCTGCTCGCCCTGGTCGACGAGCTCGCCGCGGAATGGGGCCCTCGTCCGCCGCGGGTGCTGCGGGCGGGCGGGCTGGCCGTTCGGGACCTCAAGCGCCTCGCAGCCGTCCTCGACGCCTCGGAGCGCCGCGCCGGGGTCGTGGCGGAGCTGGCTCTCGCTGCCGGGCTGGTGGCCGATGACGGGTCGCTGGAGCCCGTCTGGGCCCCCACCCCCTTCTACGACGAGTGGCAGCAGCTGCCCGGTGCCAGCCGGTGGGCGGTGCTGGCCCGCGCCTGGGTGGCCTCCCCCAGGTCTGCCCATCTCGTGGGCGGCACGTCCCCGGGCGGCTCGGGCACCGTCAACGCCCTTGGCCCCGAGGCCCTCTGGCCGCCGGCGCGCGGGCTGCGCCGCGACATCCTCGCCGTTCTCGCGGACGCGGGCGAGGGCCTGGCGCCCAGCAGCACGACCGTGGTGGAGGCGCTGCGGTGGCGGCGACCCCGGCGCCTTCCGGCCACCATCGACGCGGTGGTCGCGGCGACGTTGGAGGAGGCCGAGTGGCTCGGCGTCACGGGTCGCGGCGCGCTCTCCCGGGCGGGCCGCTCGCTCCTGGCCGACGACGACCCCGACGCCCTCGCCTCGACCATGCACCCGCATCTGCCCACGCCCGTCGAGCACGTGCTGCTGCAGGCGGACCTCACCGCGATCGCACCCGGCCCGCTCGAGGGCGCGCTGGCCCAGTTCATGCGGCTGGCCGCCGACGTGGAGTCCCGCGGCGGCGCCACCGTCTACCGGTTCACGACCGACTCCGTGCGGCGCTGCCTCGACGCGGGGTGGTCGGTCGACCAGGTGCTGGCCGCCCTGACGGACGCGAGCCACACGCCGGTCCCCCAGCCCCTCGACTACCTCGTGAGGGACGTCGCCCGGCGCCACGGCCAGGCGCGCGTCGGCTCGGTCGCCTCCTACCTGCGCTGTGACGACGAGGCCACGCTCGTCGCCATGCTCGCCGACCGCGCGCTCGGCGCGCTGCAGCTGCGACGCATCGCCCCCACCGTCCTGGTCTCCCCCGTGGCCGCCCCGACTGCGCTCGAGTTCCTCCGCGACGGCGGCTACGCGCCCGCTGCGGAGTCGGCAGACGGCGGCCTGCTCGTGCCCGCCACCGGCCAGCACCGCGCCTCCCCGCGCCGAGCGGCCGTGGCGCCCACCGTGCACACCATCGACGACGACGTGGCCCAGGCCCTCGTTGCCGCCCTCCGCGCAGGCGAGGAGTCCGCGGCATACCAGCGGGCGCAGCGAGCCGCCCGCCCTGGCCCCGACCTGCCGAGCACCGACCCGACCACGACGCTCGCGGTGCTGCGCGACGCCGCCGCCGACCGCCAGGGGGTCTGGATCGGCTACTCCGACGCCGCCGGAGGCGTCGAGCGCCTCCTGTTCTACCCCGACCGCGTCGAGGGCGGGCGCGTCCACGGCACCGCCGACGGCGCGCAGCGCACGCTGTCGATCCACCGCGTGACCGGCGCGTCGGCCTCCTAGTCGGGGGTGCCGGCCAGGGCGCGCACCACGCGCGAGGGTGAAGGCCGGCCCAGCTGGCCCGCCATCCAGATGCTGGTCTCGACCAGGGCCTCGAGGTCGACACCCGTGTCGACCCCCGCCCCCTCGAGGGCCCACACCAGGTCCTCGGTCGCGAGGTTGCCCGTCGCGCTCTTGGCGTAGGGACAGCCGCCCAGCCCTCCGGTCGAGGCATCCACGACGGTGACCCCGTGACGCAGGGCGGCCAGCGTGTTGGCCAGCGCCTGGCCGTAGGTGTCGTGGAAGTGCACACCAACCTGGTCCGCGCCGATGCCCACGGTGTCGAGGCGCTCGAGCAGCCGGGTCACGTGGCCGGTCGTGCCGACCCCGATCGTGTCGCCGATCGAGAGCTGGTCGCAGCCGAGGTCCATGAGGCGCTGCGCGACGTCGGCGACCTGCTCGATGGGAACGGGCCCCTCCCACGGGTCACCGAAGCACATCGAGACGTAGGCGCGCACCCACAGGCCGCTCTCCCGGGCGCGCTGCACGACGGGGGCGAACATCTCCACCGACTCAGCGATGCTGCGGTTGAGGTTCTTGCGCGCGAAGGTCTCGGTCGCGCTCCCAAAGATCGCGACGGCGCCCACGCCCGCCTCCAGTGCGCGCTCGAGACCGCGCTCGTTGGGCACCAGCACCGGGCGCTGAGGCCCGCGGCCCTGCGGACCGAGCCGGTCGAGCACCTCGGCGGCGTCGGCCAGCTGCGGCACCCAGGTCGGCGGCACGAAGGACGTGGTCTCGATGGTCTCCAGCCCCGCCGCGGCCAGCCGCTCGATGAACGCGGCCTTGACCTCCGCCGGGACGACCGTCTTCTCGTTCTGCAGACCGTCGCGCGGGCCCACCTCGTAGATCGTGACGCGCGGGGGCAGGTCGGTAGCGGGCTCGCGCTGCGGGGCTCTCATGCTCACGCCCCGATCCTGCCACCCGTGCCAGCAGGCGCAGTGCCGAACCCGGCAGGCCCGGAGAGTTATAGATTGGCGACAAGGCGTGGCACGGGTCTGCGCCACGGGGAAGGACCACGACATGAGCGAGACACCGAGGGACCGGGGCGAGTCCAGCGAGCCACAGGAGTCGGGCGAGTTCCGCGACCCCACCGCGCCGGCCTACGACGAGCTCGCCGCACCGGGGTCCGAGACGCCCGACGAGCGGACCGAGGACGTCACCTGGAGCACCCCGGGTCCCGAGCAGACCCAGGCGCTGTCCTCCGAGGGCACCCAGCAGCTCCCGAGCGAGCCGCCTGCCGCACCTGGCCCGCCTCCCGGCGCGGCCCAGATCCCGCCGCCGCCTGGCCCCGGCCCCGCCGGCCCCCCGCAGAACCCCTACGCCGCCAGCCCCTACGGCTCCGCGCAGCCGCCGGCCCCGAGCCCCTACGGCCAGACGCCCGGCCAGCAGGGTCCGTATGCCGCGGGCCCGCCCGGCGGGCGCCCCCAGGGCGCACCGGGCCAGGCGCCCTACCCCTATGGCGGGCAGCCGGCATACGGCCAGCAGCAGGGCTATGGCCAGCCGGGGTACGGCCAGCAGGGCTATGGCCAGCCCGGGCAGCCGCAGGGCTACGGCTCTCCCTACGCCCGGCCGCGCCAGACGAACACCTCGGCCATCGTGCTGCTCATCGTCTCGGGCCTGTCGACCCTGTTCGGCTGCCTGCTCGCGATCCCCGCGGTGATCCTGGCGATCATGGGCCTGGTCAAGCAGGACGACTCGCCCACGGAGTCGGCCCGGTTCACGCGGTGGGGCTGGATCGCCTACGCCATCGCGGTCGGCCTGGTCATCGTCGGCGGCATCATCGCGATCGCGATCTTCGCCAGCACCTCCTCGTCGACGACAGGGTTCTGACCTACGTGCCGAACGGACCGCTGATCGTCCAGAGCGACAAGACGCTGCTGCTGGAGGTCGACCACCCGAGCGCCGAGGAGGCCCGTCGGGCCATCGCCCCGTTCGCCGAGCTCGAGCGCGCGCCCGAGCACATCCACACCTACCGGGTCACCCCCCTGGGCCTGTGGAACGCGCGCGCCGCCGGGCACGATGCCGAGCAGGTCGTCAACGCCCTGATCACGCACAGCCGGTATGCCGTGCCGCATGCCCTTCTCGTCGACATCGCCGAGACGATGGACCGGTACGGCCGGCTGACCCTGGAGAAGGACGAGGAGCACGGGCTGGTGCTGCGCACGACGGACCGCCCGGTGCTCGAGGAGGTGCTGCGGCACAAGCGGATCACCCCGCTGCTGGGGGTGCGGATCGACCCCGACCGGGTCGCCGTGCACCCCTCGGAGCGCGGCCACCTCAAGCAGGAGCTGCTCAAGGTCGGGTGGCCGGCCGAGGACGAGGCCGGGTACGTCGACGGCGAGGCGCACCGCATCGACCTCGCCGAGGACGACTGGTCGCTGCGGCCGTACCAGCGCCAGGCCGTCGACGGGTTCTGGCACGGCGGGTCCGGCGTCGTCGTGCTCCCGTGCGGGGCCGGCAAGACCCTCGTCGGGGCCGGGGCGATGGCCCGGGCCCAGGCCACGACCCTCATCCTGGTCACGAACACCGTCTCGGCCCGCCAGTGGCGCGACGAGCTGCTCAAGCGCACCAGCCTGACCGAGGACGAGATCGGCGAGTACTCCGGCGCCCGCAAGGAGGTCCGCCCCGTCACCATCGCGACCTACCAGGTGCTGACGACCAAGCGGAAGGGCAGCTACACCCACCTCGACCTGCTCGACGCCCGCGACTGGGGGCTCATCGTGTACGACGAGGTCCACCTCCTGCCGGCGCCGATCTTCCGGATGACCGCCGACCTGCAGGCCCGGCGCCGGCTCGGGCTCACCGCGACCCTCGTGCGCGAGGACGGGCGGGAGGCCGATGTCTTCTCGCTCATCGGGCCGAAGCGCTACGACGCGCCGTGGAAGGACATCGAGGCCCAGGGCTACATCGCCCCGGCCGACTGCGTCGAGGTGCGGGTCACGCTGCCGGACTCCGAGCGGCTCGCCTACGCCACCGCCGAGCCCGAGGACCGCTACCGCCTGGCCTCGTGTTCGGACGCCAAGAACCCGGTCATCGAGCGGATCGTCAAGGCGCACCAGGGCGAGCCGACTCTCGTCATCGGCCAGTACCTCGACCAGCTCGACGAGCTCGCCGGCCGGCTCGACGCAGAGGTGATCACGGGGCAGACCACCGTCATCGAGCGCCAGAAGCTGTTCCAGGCGTTCCGCACCGGCGAGATCGACCTGCTCGTCGTCTCCAAGGTCGCCAACTTCTCCATCGACCTGCCCGAGGCCTCGGTGGCCATCCAGGTCTCCGGCACGTTCGGGTCACGCCAGGAGGAGGCCCAACGCCTCGGCCGGGTGCTGCGGCCCAAGGGCGACGGCCGCACCGCGCACTTCTACACCGTGGTCTCCCGGGACACCGTCGACGCCGAGTTCGCCGCCCACCGCCAGCGGTTCCTGGCCGAGCAGGGCTACTCCTACCGCATCATCGACGCCGGCGACGTCACCTGAGGCGCGCCTCAGGCCAGCGACGCCTCGGGCCAGCAACGCCTCAGGCCAGCGACAGGAAGAGCTTCTCGAGCTTCTCCTTGTCGAGGGCACCCTCGTCGCCGGCGATGATGCACTGCTGCAAGTTCGTGGCGATGATGGCGAACCCGGCCTTGTCGAGCGCCCGGGAGACGGCGGCCAGCTGGGTCACGACGTCGGTGCACTCGCGGCCCTCCTCGATCATCCGGATCACCCCGCCGA
This sequence comes from Pedococcus sp., assembly GCA_036278335.1. Classification (GTDB taxonomy): domain Bacteria; phylum Actinomycetota; class Actinomycetes; order Actinomycetales; family Dermatophilaceae; genus Pedococcus_A. The sequence continues at coordinate 2,833 of DASULG010000370.1, read as the reverse complement.
GCTGGCCCTGGGCCCGGCGGAGCCGGTTCAGCGCGGCGGTGAGGGTGTCGGGATCGACGTTCATGGGTGGTTCTCCTTTGTGGGCGCGACACCGATTAAACCCTCTCGGGGACGTGGGGCATTCCTCACGGCGTGGCGGCGCCAGCGGCGGCATACAGCCTGCTGTCAGGAAACTCACAGCCAACCGGTAGAGACTGCCCCCGTGAGCACCGAGCCCGAGGCCCGTCTCCTCGTCGTCGAGGACGAGCCCAACATCCGCGAACTCCTCGCCACCTCGCTGCGTTTCGCGGGCTTCGAGGTGCATGTCGCCGGCGACGGCGAGAGCGCGATCCGACTGGCGGCCGAGCAGCAGCCCGACCTGGTGGTCCTCGACGTCATGCTGCCCGACATGGACGGCTTCACCGTCACCAGGCGGCTGCGCGACTCAGGGCGTCAGCTGCCGATCGTGTTCGTCACCGCGCGCGACTCCCTGGACGACAAGGTCAAGGGCCTGACCGTCGGGGGCGACGACTACGTGACCAAGCCGTTCAGCCTGGAGGAGGTCGTGGCCCGCATCCGCGCCGTCCTGCGCCGCACCCGGGGCGCGTTCGACGACAGCGCGGCCCTGACCTTCGAGGACCTCGAGCTGGACGAGGACTCCCACGAGGTCCGCCGCGGCAGCCGTGTCATCGACGTCTCGCCCACCGAGTTCAAGCTGCTGCGCTACCTCATGCTCAACCCGAACCGCGTGCTGTCCAAGTCTCAGATCCTCGACCACGTCTGGGACTACGACTTCCGCGGCGAGTCCGGCATCGTCGAGTCCTACATCTCCTACCTGCGCCGCAAGATCGACATCGAGGGCCTGCCCCCGCTGATCCACACCAAGCGAGGGGTCGGCTACGTCCTGCGGCGGCCGCCGGAGTCGGCGTGATGTCGGAGCCGACGGCCGCTCAGCCGGTGCAGGCCCCGCAGACGCCGCAGCCTCCGCAGCCTCCGCAGCCTCCGCAGCCCCAGAGCACCAGCGAGGGCCAGAACCAGGGCGAGAACCAAGGTGGGGACCAGACACCCGTGGAGCCGGGCGCTGCCCCTCCGCGTCCGCCCGCGCGCGACCTCGGCGCCCGCCTGACCCGCCAGCTCGAGGCACTCCCCCTGCGGCTGCGCCTGATCGCGGTCCTGCTCGTCCTCCTCCTCCTCGCCCTCGTGCTCACCGCGGGCGCCACGACATACCTCATGCGCCGGGACCTGACGGCGCGCGTCGACCAGGACCTGCGGGCTGCGGCTCGGCCCGTTGCCCAGCTGGCGCTGCGCCAGCTGCAGACCGAGAGCACGCGCGGCCTCCCCAGCGGCTATGGCTTCGCACTGCTGCCCACGGACGGCTCCGGAGCCCGCTGGGTCCCCCCGACCGGCGAGGACCTTCAGGCCGCGGTCCCGCCGCTGCCGCTGAACGACCCTCGGGTGCGCCTCGGCACGCCCTTCACGATCGGGTCGACGAACGGTGACATGCGCTGGCGGGCGGTCGCCGGCAGCCTGGAGGACGGCACTGCCACCTTCGTCGTCGCCGTGCCGCTGCGCTCGGTCGAGCGCACCGTGACCCGCCTGATCCTCGTGGAGCTCCTGCTCGGCCTCGCCGTGACCCTCGCCTGCGCGGTGATCGGCTGGTATGCCGTGCGGCGGGCTTTCCGGCCCCTCAGCCAGATCGAGGACACCGCGGCAGCCATCGCTGCCGGCGACCTGACCCGACGCATCCCCACCCGGGCGGCCAACGACGAGGTGACCTCCCTGTCCCACTCGCTCAACTCGATGCTCTCCCAGATCGAGCAGTCCTTCGCCGTGCGCGAGGCCTCCGAGGAGCGCATGCGCCAGTTCGTCGCCGACGCCTCCCACGAGCTGCGCACCCCCCTGGCGACCGTGCGCGGCTACGCCGAGCTCTACCGGCAGGGCGCCGTGCGCGAGCCGGAGGAGGTCGCGAGCGCGATGGGCCGGATCGAGGGCGAGGCCCGGCGCATGAGCGGGCTGGTCGAGGACCTGCTCGTCCTGGCGCGGCTCGACGGCCGCCGGCCGATGCAGCTGGGCGCGGTTGACCTCACCGTCCTGGCCGGCGACGCGGCCCAGGACGCGCGCGCCATCGATCCCGGGCGACGCATCACCCTGACCGGCCTCGACGGCGAGCTGGCTCCCACCGTGGTGCCCGGCGACGAGGAGAAGCTGCGCCAGGTGCTGGCCAACCTCGTCGGCAACGCCCTCAACCACACGCCGCCCGGGACACCGGTCGAGATCGCGCTCGGGACGCGCCCGGATGAGGGCTTTGCCGTCGTCGAGGTGCGCGACCACGGCCCGGGCATCGACCCGCGGGAGGTCCGCAGGGTGTTCGAGCGCTTCTACCGCTCCGACCCCTCGCGCAGCCGCGGAGCGGGCGGCGGCAGCGGCCTCGGCCTGGCCATCGTGGCGGCGATCGTCGACGCCCACCAGGGGCGGGTCGGCGTCGCGAGGACGCCGGGCGGTGGCGCGACCTTCGTGGTGCACCTGCCCACAGCGAACTCTCAGCAAGCATCCAGCGCCCTCTGACCTTCGCGAGCTTGACTGGTGTCAACAGTCGAACGAGGAGCGCAGCGAAGATGACCCAGACGCACCACCAGGACCCGGGAATGTCCACAGGCAGCGACCCCTACGGGAGCACCGAGCGCACGGAGCGCACTGCTGAGATCCCTCAGCAGGAGACCCGTCCCGTCTGGTTCGGCGAGGCCCCCGGGCCTGCGCACGCGGCTCCGGGCACCGCACCCGGCCCGTTCGGAGCCACCCCCCAGTCCCCGGCTGGGCCGCCCCCTCCCGCGCCACCGCGGGGCGGGGCAGAGCC
>DASULG010000369.1:0-13160 GCA_036278335.1 Pedococcus sp. | reverse complement strand
CGGTGGTGGGCCGCGCGCTGTACGGCGTGATGACGGTGGGAACGGCGTGGGTCATCGGCCGGGTCACCCACGAGTACGTCGCCCCCGCCGTGCAGGCCGGCCACGCGACGACGTCGCAGCTGCTGGCCATCGGCGGCTGGGTGGCAGCGGTGGTGGCCCTGAACATGGTCGGGGTCGTCACCCGGCGCATCGCCGCGGGTCTGACCATGTACAACGTCGGCGCCGACTTCCGCCGCCAGGTGACCCGGCAGTACCTCCGGCTGCCGCTCTCGTGGCACCACCGCCACCCCTCGGGCCAGCTGCTCTCGAACGCGAATGCCGACGTCGAGGCCACCTGGAACGTCTTCGCGCCCCTGCCCATGGCCCTCGGGGTCATCATCATGCTCGTCGCCGGTGTCGTGCAGATGATCCTCGTCGACAGCGTCATGGCGGTCATCGGGCTGACGGTCTTCCCGGCACTCTTCCTCGCCAACATGGTCTTCCAGCGCCACATGTCCCCACGCGTGACCCGCGCCCAGCAGCTGCGGGCCGAGGTCTCGGAGGTCGCGCACGAGAGCTTCGAGGCCGGGATGGTGGTCAAGGCCATGGGCCGCGAGGCACAGGAGACGGAGCGCTTCGCCCGCGTAGCCCACAGCCTCCGGGACGCCAACATCGAGGTGGGCCGGACCCGGGGGACGTTCGACCCCGTGATCGAGGCCATCCCCACCCTGGGGACCCTGCTGGTGCTCGCCGTGGGTACGGAGCGGGTGGCCTCCGGCCACCTCACGCCCGCCGAGGTCGTCCAGATCGCCTACCTGATCTCCATCCTCGCCTTCCCGGTGCGCGCGCTCGGCTGGGTGCTGGGCGAGCTGCCGCGCACCGTGGTGGGCTGGGAGCGCGTGAGCGCGGTGCTCGAGGCCAAGGGCGAGATGGCCTACGGCGAGAAGGGCATCCCGCAGGAGGGACCCTCGGCGGCGCACCTCAGTGGCGTCGACTACCTCTATGACGTGGTCGACGAGCTGGGCCACCTCTCGCAGCACCAGGCGATCCACGCGGTCACCATCGAGGTGCCGGCCGGCTCGACCACGGCTCTGGTCGGGCCCACCGGCTCTGGCAAGTCGACGCTGACGAACCTCACGCTGCGTCTCGTCGACCCCCACCGCGGCTCGGTCGCCATCGACGAGATCAACGTGCGAGAGGTGACGCGTGGCGGCGTCCCGTCCGTCGGCGTGCTCGTGCCCCAGCAGACCTTCCTCTTCGACGACACCGTGCGCGGCAACATCACCCTCGGAGCCGGCTTCAGCGACGACGAGGTCTGGCAGGCGCTCGACACCGCGCAGGCAACGGGCTTCGTCAGGGCCCTGGAGATGGGGCTCGACACGAGGGTCGGTGAGCGGGGCGCGAGTCTCTCTGGCGGCCAGCGGCAGCGAATCGCCTTGGCGCGCGCCGTGATCCGGCGCCCCCAGCTCCTGGTCCTCGACGACGCGACGAGCGCCGTCGACCCGTCGGTGGAGCAGGCGATCCTGGCCGGGCTGCGCGCCTCCAGCTCGGGAACCACCGTGTTGGTCGTCGCCTACCGGATGTCGACGATCATCCTCGCCGACGACGTCATCTACCTCGAGCGGGGCCGCGTCATCGACCACGGCACCCACGCCGAGCTCCTCGGGCGGTGCGAGGGCTACGAGCGTCTCGTCACGGCATACGCCCGGGAGGCCGCGGAACGGGCCGCGGTCGCCGCGGACGAGCAGGTGGCGCCGTGAGCACGTCGATCGAGTCCACCTCGCACCTGGGCACGTGGGACACGCTGCGACGCGGGCTGGAGCTCTCGCCCGAGATCCGCAAGGGCATCTGGGTCACCCTGGCGCTGGCCGCGGTCACGACGGCCGGCCGCGTGGTCGTGCCGCTTGCGGTCCAGCAGACGACCGACCACGGGCTGCTCGCAGAGGGCGGCCCGGACACCGGCATGGTCTGGCGCTACGTCGGGTTTGCGGCCGTGGCGGTCCTGCTGACCGCCTTCACCGCGTATGCCGTGAACGTGCGCCTGTTCCGGGCGTCGGAGTCTGGTCTGGCGACCCTGCGGCTCAGGGCGTTCCGGCACATCCACGACCTGTCGCTGCTCACCCAGAACACCGAGCGTCGCGGCTCGATGGTCTCCCGCGTGACCTCGGACGTCGACACCATCTCCATGTTCGTGCAGTTCGGCGGGCTGCTCCTGATCCTCAGCCTCGGCCAGATCGCCATCGCCACGGCGCTGATGCTCTTCTACAGCCCGCCCCTGACGGCCGTGGTCTGGCTCTGCTTCCTGCCCCTGTTGCTCCTGATCCGGCGCTTCCAGGCGTCGGTGGGGCGGGCCTACACGCAGGTGCGGGAGCGCGTCGGCGACATGCTCGCGGCCATCTCTGAGTCGGTCGTGGGCGCCGCGACCATCCGGGCCTACGGCGTCGAGGAGCGCACCGCCGCCCGCATCGACGAAGCCATCGAGGCGCACCGGAAGGCTGCGGTCGGCGCCCAGATCCGGTCGGTTGTGGCGTTCTCGTCCGGACAGCTCGTCTCAGGCCTGACCCTCGCCGTGGTGCTCGTCGTGGGGACGGTCCTGGCAACGCGGGACGCCCTGACCCTTGGCGAGCTGCTCGCCTTCCTGTTCCTGGTCAACCTCTTCACCCAGCCGGTGATGCAGGCGACCGAGGTGCTCAACGAGCTCCAGAACGCGGTGGCCGGCTGGCGCCGGGTCATCGGCGTCATCGACACCCCCGCCGACGTCTCGGACCCGGGCGAGGACGGCCAGGTCCTGCCGCGGGGACCCATCACGGTGGACTTCGACGCAGTCTCGTTCGCCTACCCCGGCGGCCCCACCGTCCTGCACGACATCAACCTGCACATCGGGCCCCGCTCGCGCATCGCCATCGTCGGGGAGACGGGCTCGGGCAAGTCCACGCTCGCCAAGCTGCTCACGCGGCTGATGGACCCGACCGAGGGCGCGGTGCGCCTCGACGGCGTCGACCTGCGGGAGGTCAGGTTCGCCTCCCTGCGCGAGCGCGTGGTCCTCGTCCCGCAGGAGGGCTTCCTGTTCGACGCGTCGCTGCTGGAGAACATCCGCTTCGGCCGCCCGGAGGCGAGCGACGCCGACGTGCGGCTGGCGCTGACCGAGCTCGGGCTCGACGCCTGGCTCGAGGGGCTGCCCCGGGGGCTCGGCACCGATGTCGGTCAGCGCGGGGAGTCGCTGTCGGCGGGGGAGAGGCAGCTCGTGGCCCTGGCCCGGGCCTACCTCGCCGACCCCGACCTGCTGGTGCTGGACGAGGCGACCTCTGCCGTCGACCCCTCCACGGAGGTGCGCCTGCAGCGGGCCCTGGAGGGGCTGACCCGGGGGCGGACCTCGATCGCGATCGCCCACCGCCTCTCCACGGCGGAGGCTGCTGACGAGGTCGTCGTGGTCGACGGAGGGCACATCGTCGAGCGGGGAGCGCACCGCGACCTCGTCGCGGCCGGGGGCGTCTACGCCGCCCTGCACGCCTCGTGGGCCTCGCAGCAGGGCCACTGACGGAGCGCCCGCGGACACCGCGCGGGGCGGCCCGGCAGCGCACGGCAGAATGGCGCCGTGACCTCCGACGCGACGCCGGCCCTCGACCCCGCCATTGCCGCGCGCCTCAAGCGCGACGACAGCGGCCTGGTCGCCGCGATCGTCCAGCAGCACGACACCCGCGAGGTGCTCATGCTCGGCTGGATGGACGACGAGGCGCTGCGGCGGACCCTCGCCGAGGGGCGGGTGACCTTCTGGTCCCGCAGCCGGGGCGAGTACTGGCGCAAGGGCGACACCTCGGGGCACGTCCAGCACGTCCGCTCGGTCGCCCTCGACTGCGACGGCGATGCCCTCCTCGTGCGGGTCGACCAGGTCGGCGCGGCCTGCCACACCGGCAGCCGCACCTGCTTCGACGGCCACGACCTCGGCGCGGCAGTGGCAGCGCCGGGGGGGGCGACCGTGGCTGACACGGCACCCGACCTGTCGTTCGGGGCCACCTGGCCGTCCCTCGAGACGTTCCAGGTGCTGGCCCAGGACAGGCGGGTCATCCCCGTCGTGCGCCGCCTCATGGCGGACGCCGAGACCCCCGTCGGGGTCTACCGCAAGCTGGCCAGGGACCGGCCGGGCACCTTCCTCCTCGAGTCGGCCGAGCACGGCGGGGTCTGGTCGCGCTACTCCATCGTGGGCGCCGCCTGCAGGGCGACGCTCACCGAGCAGGACGGGCAGGCCGTGTGGATCGGCGAGCCGCCGGTCGGCGTCCCCACCAGCGGCAACCCCGTCGAGGCGCTGCGGGACACGGTGGCCGCCCTCGCCACCGAGCCCATCGAGGGCCTGCCGCCGCTGACCGGCGGGATGGTCGGGGCCATCGGCTACGACGCGGTGCGGCGCTGGGAGCGGGTGCCCGACGAGACGCCGGACGTCCTCGGCATCCCCGAGATCTCGATGATGCTCGCGACCGACCTCGCCGTCCTCGACCACGCCGACGGCTCGCTGCTGCTCGTGGCCAACGCGGTGAACTACGACGCCACCGACGAGCGGGTGGAGATGGCATGGGCCGACGCCGTCGACCGGCTCGACCGCATGACCGCCGACCTCGCCCAGCCGGCGGAGAGCACCGTGGCGGTCCTCGACGCCGACCAGCTGTCCGCGGCACTCGGCGAGGTGCAGAGCAACGTCACCGAGGACCAGTTCGAGGACATGGTCGAGCGGGCGAAGGAGGACATCCGCGCCGGCGAGGTCTTCCAGGTCGTGCTCTCCCAGCGCTTCTCCACACCGTGTCGCGCCGACGCCCTCGACGTCTACCGCGTCCTGCGCTCCTCCAACCCCAGCCCCTACATGTACCTCTTCCGTCTCCCCGCGCCGGACGGCACGGCATACGACGTCGTGGGCTCCTCCCCCGAGGCGCTGGTCAAGGTCACCGGCAGCCGCGCCATCACCCATCCCATCGCCGGCTCCCGACCTCGCGGCAAGACGCCGGAGGAGGACCTCTCCCTGGCCGAGGACCTGCTCGCGGACCCCAAGGAGCGCTCAGAGCACGTCATGCTCGTGGACCTCAGCCGCAACGACCTCCAGCGCGTATGCCGGGCGGGCACCGTCGACGTGGTGGAGTTCATGAACGTGCGGCGCTACAGCCACGTGACCCATCTCGAGTCCACCGTGGTCGGGGAGATCAGCGACGGGCGGACGGCCTACGACGTGCTGGCGGCGACCTTCCCCGCGGGCACCCTCAGCGGTGCCCCCAAGCCCCGGGCGCTCAGCCTCATCGAGCACTACGAGCCGAGCCGGCGAGGCGTCTACGGCGGCGTGGTCGGCTACCTCGACTTCCACGGTGACCTCGACATGGCCATCGCCATCCGCACCGCCGTCATCAAGGACGGGGTGGCCCACGTGCAGGCGGGGGCCGGCATCGTCGCCGACAGCGTGCCCAGCGCCGAGTACGCCGAGAGCGTCAACAAGGCCGCCGCAGCCCTGCGGGCGGTGGCCGCCGCGAGCGCGCTGAGGACCGTGCGATGAGCCGGCTGAGCCCCACCTCCAAGGCCGGCGTGGTCCTGCTGGCCCTCCTGGGCGCCGGTGTCCTCCTCGCGAGCGGCTCGCGCACGTGGGTGACCGGCACCGTCAACGATGCAGTGCTCGGCGCCAGCCGGATCAGCGGGACCGGCACCCAGGTCGCCTCCGGCGTCATCGCCCTGGCCCTGGCCGCTGCGGCCGCGGGCATCGCGAGCACGACGTCCGGGCCGGTGGTGCGCCGGTTCACCCTGGCGCTGCTGGCGCTGGCCGCCGCAGGGGAGGCGTTCTTCACCGCCCGGGTGCTCCTCGACCCCTCCGGCGTGCTCGGGTCCGTGGCGGCAGCCAGCACGGGGCGGACGGGACGGGTCGAGACCCACGCTGTGCCGACCGTGTGGCCGTGGATCGCGCTCGTCGCCGTGGCCCTCCTGCTGACGGCGGCCGTCGGTGGTTGGGTCGGGTCGCGGCGCTGGCAGGGCCTCGGCGCCCGCTACGAGACCCCAGGGGCCGACGCCACCGGCCCGCGCGGCCAGCGGGTGGCCAGCGACTGGGACCGCCTCGACGCGGGGGAGGACCCCACTGACCCGACCGTCCGCGACGACCGCAGCCATTCCTGACACAATGTTCGACGACAGCATGTCCGGCCGCGGCAGGTCCGGCAGAGATCGCGGAGCACCCCAGAGCAGCACAGGAGTTGGCGTCACCATGGCAGAGCACGAGCACCACGAGGACCACGGCCACAGCGTTGCCGCCTGGACTGCCGTCTTCATCATCCTGGTTGGCGCGGCGGTCAGCTCCTGGGCCGTCGTCATCGCCAGCCCGTTCCTCTTCTGGGTGGGCATCGCCATCTGCGTCGTCGGCGCCGTGACCGGCAAGGTCCTCGGCATGGCCGGCTACGGCGCCAAGGACGTCCCGGAGCCCGAGCAGACCGAGAAGCGGTCCGGCGTCCGCTGACGCCGGGGCGCGGCAGGCCATGACCGCATCCCTGGCCTCGAGGCTGCGCCCGCCGGGCGTGGTCGCCCTCGCGGGCGCGGCGCTCGGCGCCGCGCTGCTCGCCCGGGACCCGCACGTGCGCGGCGCCTGGGGCTACTGCCCCATCCTGCTCCTGACGGGCTACCCGTGCCCGGCCTGCGGCGGCCTGCGGGCGGCCAACGACCTGCTCCACGGGCGCGTCGCCGAGGCGGCCAGCTCAAACCTGTATGCCGTGCTGACGGCGGCCCTGGCCGCCGTCGCCTTCACCACGTGGACCATTGCTGCCGCGCGGGGGCGGCGCCCGGGCTGGCAGCGGCACCTCTCGCGGCTGCTCCCGGTCTGGTTCGTGGGCCTGGTTGCGTTCGGGGTCCTGCGGCTCCTGCCCGGTATGACCGAACTGCGACCCTGACAGCGGCGTCACGGGGCCGGCGGTTAGCCTTGCCGCATGCCCACGGTGCTCGACGAGATCATCTCCGGCGTCCGCGAGGATCTCGCCGGGCGCCAGGCTGCGCTCCCCCTGGGCGAGCTCCGGAAGCGCGCCGAGGCCGCTCCCAGCGCCCTTGACGCAGAAGGCGCGCTGCGCCGCCCCGGCCTCTCGCTGATCGCGGAGGTGAAGCGCGCGAGCCCGAGCAGGGGTGCGCTGGCCTCGATCACGGACCCCGCGGCGCTGGCCGCGGACTATGAGGCCGGTGGTGCCACCGCGATCAGCGTCCTCACGGAGAAGCGCCGCTTCAACGGCAGCCTCGACGACCTCGACGCCGTGCGCGCGGCGGTGCGGATCCCGGTGCTGCGCAAGGACTTCATGGTCACCGACTACCAGGTCTGGGAGGCCCGCGCCCACGGCGCCGACCTGATCCTGCTCATCGTCGCGGCCCTGGATCAGAGCGTCCTCGTCCGCATGCAGGACCTGGCCCGCTCGCTTGGGATGACCGCACTGGTGGAAGTGCACGACGAGCAGGAGGCGGCGCGCGCCGTCGACGCCGGCGCCAGCGTGATCGGCGTCAACGCCCGCAACCTCAAGACCCTCGACGTCGACCCCGGCACGTTCGCCCGGCTCGTCCCGCTCATCCCCGACACGTGCGTGCGTGTGGCCGAGTCAGGCGTTCGCGGCCCGGGGGACGCCGCCCGGTACGCGGCGCTGGGCGCCCACGCCGTCCTCGTGGGGGAGGCCCTCGTCATCGGCGGCGACCCCCGCGGCGCCGCACACGACCTGATCACGGCAGGAGCCAACGCATGACCCAGCAGCCGGGCGAGCACGCCCCCACGGAGCTGCCCCGTCCGGGTCGGTTCGGAGAGTTCGGCGGTCGGTACGTCCCCGAGGCGCTCGTCCCCGCGCTCGAGGAGCTCGACGAGGCCCGCAAGAAGGCCATGCTCGACCCGGGCTTCCTCGGCGAGCTCGAGCACCTCCACCGCACCTACACCGGCAGGCCGAGCCTCATCACCGAGGTCCCGCGGTTCGCCGAGCACGCCGGCGGGGCCCGGGTGATCCTCAAGCGCGAGGACCTCAACCACACCGGCTCGCACAAGATCAACAACGTGCTGGCGCAGGCGCTGCTGACCAAGCGGATGGGCAAGACCCGGGTCATCGCCGAGACCGGCGCCGGCCAGCACGGGGTGGCCACGGCCACCGCCGCGGCCCTGATGGGGCTGGAGTGCCGCATCTACATGGGCAAGGTCGACACCGAGCGGCAGGCGCTCAACGTCGCCCGCATGCGCATGCTCGGCGCGGAGGTGGTCCCCGTACCGACGGGCAGCGCCACCTTGAAGGACGCCATCAACGAGGCGCTGCGCGACTGGGTGACCAACGTGCACAACACGCACTACCTCCTGGGCACGGTCACCGGCCCGGCGCCCTTCCCCGAGATGGTGCGCGACTTCCACCGGATCATCGGCGTGGAGGCCCGGGCGCAGGTGCTCGACCTGGTGGGGCGGCTCCCGGACGCCGTCATCGCGTGCGTGGGCGGCGGGTCCAATGCGATGGGCATCTTCCACCGGTTCCTCGACGACGCGGCGGTCCGCCTGGTCGGCATCGAGGCCGGGGGAGAGGGCATCGAGTCGGGCCGTCATGCGGCGCGGTTCGCGGCCAGTGAGCCGGGCGTCCTGCACGGCACGTTCAGCTACCTCATGCAGGACGCCGACGGCCAGACCATCGAGTCCCACTCCATCTCGGCCGGGCTCGACTACCCGAGCGTCGGCCCGGAGCACTCCTTCCTTCGCGACTCCGGCCGCGCCGAGTACCGCTACGCCACCGACGAGCAGGCGATGCGCGCCTTCGAGCTGCTGTGCAAGACCGAGGGCATCATCCCCGCGATCGAGTCGGCCCACGCCCTCGCCGGCGCCATGGAGCTGGGCACTGAGCTCGGGCCCGACGCGTTGCTGCTGGTGAACCTCTCCGGTCGCGGAGACAAGGACGTCCACACTGCCGCCCGCTACTTCGGGCTGCTCGACGAGGAGGACAACGCCCAGTGAGCGCAGGGGTCGGTGCGGTGCTCGAGCAGTGCCGCCGTGAGGGTCGTGCCGCCCTGGTGGGCTACCTGCCCGTCGGGTTCCCCGACGTGGCGGGCTCGATCGAGGCCATGGTGGCGATGGTCGAGGCAGGCGTGGACATCGTCGAGGTGGGCGTCCCCTACAGCGACCCCCTCATGGACGGCCCGGTCATCGCCTACGCCGCGGACCAGGCCCTCAAGCGCGGGGCCCGGGTCCGCGACCTCTTCACCGCCACCCGCGCGGTGCGGGAGGCGGGCGCACCCCCGCTCGGCATGACCTACTGGAACCTCATCCTGCGCTACGGCCCCAAGGCGTTCGCCCGTGACCTGGCCGAGGCCGGCGGAGCGGGCATGATCACGCCGGACCTCATCCCCGACGAGGCCGGGCCGTGGATCGAGGCGACCGACGCGGCCGGCCTCGACCGGATCTTCCTCGTCGCCCCGAGCTCGACCGAGCAGCGCCTGGCCGCGGTCACGAGCCAGTGCCGCGGGTTCGTGTACGCCGCCTCCCACATGGGTGTCACCGGCGCCCGTGCCAGTGTCGGCGACGCCGCCGCAGTCATCGTCGGCCGCACCAAGGCCGTGACCGACAAGCCCGTCTGCGTGGGGCTCGGCGTCTCCACGCGCGGCCAGGCCGCCGAGGTGGCGGCCTTCGCCGACGGCGTCATCGTCGGCTCCGCGCTGGTGAAGTGCCTGACCGAGGCTGACGACCTCGACAGCGGGATCACCCGGCTGCGCCAGGTCGTCGGCGAGCTGGCGGCGGGTGTGCGCGAGGGCCGCTCCCGGTGACCGCGCTCTCCGAGCGGCAGACCCGAAGCCAGAGCCGCTGGCGCCGGCCCGGGAGCCTGGACGCGGTGGGCCTGGTGGCCAGGCTGCTCCTGGGCGGCGTCCTGCTCGTCGCCGGCGGGCTCAAGGTCACCAAGCCGGAGGTCTCGGCCCGGGCGGTCCAGGCCTACCAGCTCCTGCCCTTCGACCTGGCGACCTACCTCGGCTACGGCCTTCCCATCGTGGAGATCGTGCTCGGGCTGCTGCTCCTCCTCGGCCTGTTCACACGCACCGCGGCTGTCGTCTCCGGCGTCATGCTCGTGGCCTTCGTCATCGGGATCTCCTCGGCCTGGGCACGGGGCCTGAGCATCGACTGCGGATGTTTCGGTCAAGGCGGGACTATTGCCCCATCCGAGACGCGCTACCTCGAGGAAATACTGCGGGACGTGGGGCTCCTGCTGTGTGCGGCCTGGCTCACGATCCGGCCGCACACGGCATACAGCCTCGAACGCACCCTGTTCGCCGAGGAAAGGTAGAGCGATGTCCACGAGGGCCACGGACCGTCGGGCCAAGATCGATGCGGCCGCGCCCAAGGGCCGGGGCGGGGCCAACAAGATCGTCGTCGCCACCGTGGTGGCGGTGCTCGCCATCGCCGCCATCGTGGTCGGGGTGATCGTCGCCGACCAGGGCAAGAAGGCCGACCTCGCGGCGGGGGGCAGCGCGCTGCCGAAGAACGCCGCCGCCATGGGGGCCGGGCTGGTGGCCAACCCGTCCGCCCCGGCCAGCGCGCCCACGCTCGACCTCTGGGTCGACTTCCAGTGCCCGGCCTGTGCTGCCTTCGAGAAGGCCTTCGGCGACCAGCTGGTGGGCATGACCAAGGCCAACGACGTCAAGCTCGTGGTGCACGTGCTGTCGTTCCTCGACAAGAACCTCGGCAACGACTCCTCCAACCGTGCCGCCAACGCCGCTTTCTGCGCGGCAGACCAGGGCCGGTTCCTCGAGTTCCAGCAGACGGTGTTCAAGAACCAGCCCGAGCAAGAGGGCACGGGCTACACCGACGCCCAGCTCAAGCAGTTCGCCGAGTCCTCCGGCGTCACCGGTGCCGGACTGAGCACGTGGCAGAAGTGCTACGACGCCCGAGACCACAACCAGTACGTCGAGTCGGTGCAGACCCAGTCCGCGAAGGACGGGGTCAACGGCACCCCGACCCTCAAGCTCAACGGCACGGTCATGCAGCTGCAGGGCCTCACCCCCCAGTCCTTCGCCGACCAGGTCAAGGCCGCCACCAAGTGACGGCCTCCATCCCGAGCCCGGTGGTCGCGGCCTGGCACATCGGCCCCCTGACGCTGCGCGCGTACGCGCTGTGCATCCTGGCGGGAATCGTGCTGGCCGTGTGGATCGCAGGCCGGCGCCTCGCCGAGCGCGGGGGCACCCCGGAGCAGGCGCTCGACATCGCCGCCTATGCGGTGCCGTTCGGGATCGTCGGCGGGCGGCTGTACCACGTCATCACCACGCCTCAGCCCTACTTCGGGGAGGGCGGCAGCCCCATCCGGGCCCTCTACATCTGGGAGGGCGGCCTGGGCATCTGGGGGGCCGTCGCCCTCGGCGCCGTGGGTGCCTGGATCGGCTGCCGCCGCAACGGGGTGCGCTTCCTCGACTTCGCGGACAGCGCGGCGCCCGGCGTCGCGGTGGCACAGGCCCTCGGGCGCTGGGGCAACTGGTTCAACAACGAGCTCTACGGGCGCCACACCGACGTGCCGTGGGCTCTGACCATCCACCGGTGGGACCAGAGCGCCGGCGAGGCGGTGCGCGACGCCAGCGGCAACCCGATCGTCCTCGGCACCTTCCACCCGACGTTCCTCTACGAGTCGCTGTGGTGCCTCGTCCTGGCGCTGCTGCTCGTCCTCGCCGACCGGCGGTTCGACCTGCGTCGCGGTCAGCTCTTCGCCCTGTACATCGCCGGCTACCCGCTGGGCCGCGTGGTGTTCGAGTTCATGCGCAGCGACGAGGCCAACATGATCCTGGGGCTGCGGGTCAACGTGTGGATGTCGGCGCTCGTCTTCCTGCTCGGCGTGGCCCTGTTCTGGCGGTTCGGCACCTCCTCGGAGCGCACCGTCCGCGCCCGGGAAGAGTCTCAACATCCGGGATGAGCCCGCTCACATGGTAGGACTGCAGGGTCTTTCGCTATCCTGCCAAATGCCGTGGCCAAGGCCGTCCACGCGCGTCTCGGGTGTCTGCCATCTGTGCGGGCACAACGTATCTGCATCCCAAGGACGGTGACCTACGTGTCTCCCGCGCGCTTCTCCGCCCAGCCCGGCGACACCGGGCTGTACCGCCGCGAGTTCGAGCACGACGCCTGCGGCGTGGCCATGGTCGCCACCCTGCGCGGCACCCCGGGACACGACATCATCGACCACGCCCTGACCGCGCTGCGCAACCTCGAGCACCGGGGCGCGACCGGCGCCGACCCCCTCGTCGGCGACGGGGCGGGCATCCTCACCCAGATCCCGGACGCGTTCCTGCGCGAGGTCGTCGACTTCGACCTCCCCGTCGTCGGGGCGTATGCCGTGGGAACCGCCTTCCTCCCGACCGGCGAGGCCGAGCGGGAGGCCGCGGTCGCGGTGATCGAGGCCATCGCCGAGGAGGAGGGGCTGCGGGTCCTCGGCTGGCGCGAGGTCCCCGTCGAACCGGAGATCGTGGGCCAGGTGGCCCAGGACTGTATGCCGCGCTTCCGCCAGCTCTTCGTGTCGGCGACGGCCGGCGGGACGGTGGGCATCGGCCTCGACCGCCTCGCGTTCTGCCTGCGCAAGCGCGCCGAGCGGGAGGCCGAGGTCTACTTCCCGTCGCTGTCCTCGCGCACCATGGTCTACAAGGGCATGCTCACCACCGGCCAGCTCGAGCCCTTCTTCCCCGACCTCTCGGACCGGCGCTTCGCCAGCCAGCTGGCCCTGGTGCACTCGCGCTTCTCCACGAACACCTTCCCCTCCTGGCCGCTGGCCCACCCCTACCGGATGATCGCCCACAACGGCGAGATCAACACCGTCAAGGGCAACCGCAACTGGATGCGGGCGCGTGAGAGCCAGCTGGTCTCCGACGTCATCCCCGGCGACCTCGAGCGGCTCTTCCCGATCTGCAGCCCGGCGGCCTCGGACTCCGCGTCGTTCGACGAGGTGCTCGAGCTGCTGCACCTCGGCGGCCGCACCCTGCCGCACTCGGTGCTGATGATGATCCCGGAGGCGTGGGAGAACCACGCCGAGATGGACCGCCGCAAGCGTGCGTTCTACGAGTTCCACGCCTCCTTGATGGAGCCGTGGGACGGCCCGGCGGCCGTGGCGTTCACCGACGGCACCCAGATCGGCGCGGTCCTCGACCGGAACGGCCTGCGGCCGGGGCGCTGGTGGCACACCGCGGACGGGCTGGTCGTGCTCGGCTCCGAG
>DASULG010000368.1:0-11551 GCA_036278335.1 Pedococcus sp. | reverse complement strand
GCGAAGACCGGGCTGGTGTTCGCGGCGCCGGCTTCTGCGGCTGCCCGCGCGGCGGCGGTCAGGCTTCCCCCCGAGCGGGCCACCTCGAACAGGCCAGGCACGCACGCCTGCAGGGACAGGCGGTCGGCATGCCCGGCATACACGCCCCCGAGCAGGGGCTCGACGAGGCGGTCCACCACGGCCCTGCCGAGCCGCGCGCCGATGTAGTCGCCGACCGCGACGTCTGCCTCGAGACGGCCTGCAGGCCAGGGCCGCTCGTCGGCTGCCCGAGCCACCTCGTCATCGGTGAGCAGGCCCCGTGCCGACCCCGGATCCCCCGGGATGCCCATGAGCGTGCCTTTGGGCAGCGGGTGCAGCGAGCCGCGGGACCACACGGCTGCGGCGGTCGTGACCGGCTGGGTCAGCAGGGCCCCAGCACCGATTTCCTCCACCAGGGCGAGGCCCTCGGGGCGGCGGGCGAGCATCGACTCCGCGCCGACATCGACCATGGTGCCCGCCACACGCTCGAGGCGGAGCTTGCCACCGGGGCGGTCGGAGGCGTCGAGCACGACGACGCGCTCGCCCGGCAGCCGCTGTGTGAGCTCCCACGCGGCCGCCAGACCCGCGATGCCCCCTCCGATGACGACGACGCGTGCCCTGGACATGGCCTCACTCTGTCAAGGCCGTGACCATTTCGACACCGCGGGGTGGGAACGGCTGCGGCGCAGCGCCCATCTCAGTGATGTCGAGTTCTTGCCAGCTGCGTCGAGCCCTGGGGGCCGTGATGATCGCTAACCGCCTGTTCCGACGCACCGCAGGGGTGCTGGCCGCCGGGGCGGCGGCCCTCGTCCTGGTCTCCGCCTGCAGCGCGGGCAGCGACAGCACCAGCGGGTCCGCCGGCGCCCCACAGCGCAACGAGAACGGCAGCACCGCTCGCGACAGCGCCGGGAAGGAGGTCAAGCCCGGTGGGAGCCCGGCCATCGACCCCGCGGCGCTGGCCGCCCCGTCGGACTACATGGTGCGCAGCGCCATGCTCGCCCTCAGGGTCAAGAGCATCGCGAGCGCGGCGGCCGCGGTCCGGTCCATCAGCGCCAGCTACGACGGCCTCGTGCTGAGCGAGAACATCGGCGGCACCGGGGGTGACATCGTCCCCCTCGACGACCCCTCGCGCGTGACCGCGACGACCTACGGCGAGATCACCATCTCCGTGCCGGCGGACCGGCTTGACCGGGCAGTCGCCGAGCTCAGCGGGATCGGGACGGTCATCCGCCGGGAGAGCTCCAGCCAGAACGTCCACGACCAGTACATCGACACCGAGAGCCGCATCAAGACCATGCGGGCCAGCGTCGACCGGGTCAGGGCCCTGATGGCGCGAGCCACCGACATCGCGCAGATCGTCACCCTCGAGTCCGAGCTCAGCCGGCGGCAGGCCGACCTCGAGGCGCTCGAGTCGCAGCTCGCCTCGCTCAAGGACCAGATCGACCGCTCCCCCATCCGGATCAGCCTGACCACGGACAGCGGCGTCATCGCGCAGGACCCCGGCACCGGGTTCCTGGCCGGGCTCAAGGGCGGCTGGAAGGCGTTCACGTCCTCGGTCGTCGTCCTGCTCACGGCCCTCGGTGCCGTCCTGCCGTTCGCCGTCGTGCTCGCCCTGATCGGCCTGCCGGTCTGGTGGTCCATCCGACGCCGCCGCGGCGCGCCGACACCCGCGCCGGCACCGCCCCCGGCCGCCGCCACCCAGTAGGACCCCGACCACGACAACGACCACGACAACCACCCGACAACCACCACGACTCGAGCCCGACCCCGAACCCCCGCTCGGCCCGCGACTGCCTCCCTCACCCCGGTCGCGGGCCGTGCGGCTGCCAGACTTCAGCCGTGAGCGCGGTGGAGAGCAGCTGGTGGCGGGGCGCGGTGGTCTACCAGATCTACCCGCGGTCGTTCGCCGACTCCAACGGCGACGGGGTGGGCGACCTGCCAGGAGTGACGAGCCGACTCGAGCACGTCGCCGCGCTCGGCGCCGACGCGGTGTGGCTCACCCCGTTCCAGCGCTCTCCCCAGGCGGACCACGGTTACGACGTCAGCGACTACCTCGACGTGGACCCGCTGTTCGGCACCCTCGCCGACTTCGACGCCTTGGTCGCGCGGGCCCACGACCTGGCGCTGCGGGTGATCGTCGACCTGGTCCCCAACCACTGCTCGTCCGCGCACCCGGCGTTCCAGGCTGCGCTGGCGGCTGGCCCCGGGAGCCCTGAGCGGGCCCGGTTCCACTTCGCCCGCGGACGCGGCCCGGGTGGGGACGAGCCGCCCAACAACTGGCCCAGCGTGTTCGGCGGCCCCGCATGGACGCGGGTCACCGAGCCCGACGGCCAACGGGGCGAGTGGTACCTCCACCTGTACGCGCCCGAGCAGCCCGACTGGAACTGGCGGCACCCGGCCACCGGGGAGATCCTCGAGGACGCCCTTCGCTTCTGGCTGGACCGCGGCGCGGACGGCATGCGCATCGATGTCGCGCACGGGCTGTACAAAGCCGACGGCCTGCCCGACCTGCTCGACACCCGGGTCGAGCCGATGCGGCTGCGGGGCAACCCGCTGGCCTGCGACCAGGAGGAGGTGCACGAGGTGTACCGCCGGTGGCGGGCGATCGCCGACACCTACGAGCCCGAGCGCGTCCTCGTCGGCGAGGTCAACCTGCTGCCAGCGCGGGCCGAGCGGTACGTCCGCGCCGACGAGCTCCACCAGGCCTTCGCCTTCGCGTTCCTCGCGGCGCCGTGGGACGCCGAGAGCTGGCGGGCCGCCGCCGAGGGACTACTGGCCGGCGCCGCCCGCACCGGCTCCCCTGTGACCTGGGCCGTGGAGAACCACGACGTCGTGCGGTCGCCCAGCCGCTACGGGGTTGGGGCGCAGGGTCGCGCACGGGCTCGGGCCGCGCTGCTCGCTGTCCTGGCGCTCCCGGGCTCGGCCTACCTCTACCAGGGCCAGGAGCTCGGGCTGCCCGAGGTCGACGTCCCGCCACAGCACCGACAGGACCCGGCCTGGCTGCGCTCCGGGGTGTCCCGGGACGGCGCCCGCGTGCCGCTGCCGTGGACCACCGAGCCGGCCGGCGCCCACGGCTTCTCCTCGCGGCCGGACTGCAGCCCCTGGCTGCCCGTCCCCGGCGACGGCTCCGGGGCCGAGTCCGGGGCCGAGTCCGGGGCCGAGTCCGGGGTCGAGTCCGGGGTCGAGTCCGGGGTCGACTCGGGGGTCGACTGGGGCGAGCTGTCAGTGCAGGCCCAGAAGGACGATCCCGGCTCGACGCTGGCCCTGACCACCGCGGCCCTGCGGCTGCGCCGACGGCTTCACCGCTCGGGTGCCGTCAGCGCGGCGGACCAGGCAACGGTGCACACCCTCGGCGACGGCCTGCTGGTTGTCGACCGCCTCGGGACCCGGCTCGCGGTCAACATGGGCGCGGCGCCGGTCGCGCTGCCCCCGGGCGAGGTCCTGCTCAGCAGTGGGCCGCTCGACAGCGAGGGAAGGCTCCCTGCCGACACTGCGGCCTGGCTGGCGGTCAGCGAGCGCTGATCTCGTGGACCAGCTCCGTGACCCGGGTGAGCACGTCCGGGTCGGTCTCGGGCAGGACGCCGTGCCCCAGGTTGAAGATGTGCCCCGGCGCCTGGCGGCCCTGGTCGACGATCTCGCGCACCTTGGCCTCGAGGGGCTCCCAGGGCGCGAAGAGCAGGGCGGGGTCGAGGTTGCCCTGGACCGCGTAGTGGCCACCCAGCCGCGAGAGGGCATCGGTGAGCGAGAGCCGGAAGTCCACGCCCACGACGTCGGCTCCCGCGGCCCCCATCAGCGGCAGCAGCTCGCCGGTGCCGACGCCGAAGTGGATCGTGGGCACCCCGAGGTCGGCCACCGCACCCAGCGCGGCAGCGGAGTGCGGCTGGACGAACCGCTGGTAGTCGGTGCGCGCCAGCGCGCCCACCCACGAGTCGAACAGCTGGACCACGGAGGCTCCGGCCTCGGCTTGGACCCGCAGGAACGCCCCCGAGATCTGCGCGAGCCGGGCGCAGAGGTCATCCCACAGCTGCGGGTCGCCGTACATCAGGGCCTTGGTGTGCTCATGGTTCCGGCTCGGGCCGCCCTCCACGAGGTAGGACGCGAGGGTGAAGGGCGCGCCCGCGAAACCGATCAGCGGCGTGGCACCGAGCTCGCCGGTGAGGATCTGCACTGCCTCGGTGATGTACGGGACGTGCTCGGCCGTGAGCTCCGGCAGGCGGTCGAGGTCCGCGCGGGTGCGGAAGGGCTCCGCGACGACCGGGCCCACGCCGGGCTTGATGTCGAGGTCGACGCCCACCGCGGCCAGGGGCACGACGATGTCGGAGAAGAAGATCGCCGCGTCGACGCCGTGGCGGCGCACGGGCTGCAGCGTGATCTCGGCGACCAGCTCGGGGCGCCGGCAGGACTCCAACATGGGAATGCCCTCGCGCACCTTGCGGTACTCCGGCAGCGAGCGACCGGCTTGCCGCATGAACCACACCGGGGTGTGGTCCACCGGCTGCTGGCGCGCGGCCCGCACGAGGTTGCTGTCGTCGAGGATGTGGGGCGAGATCACCGCAGGAGTGTGTCACGCAGCGCTCAGGCCGCCAGCACCCCGACCCCGACCAGGGTGAGGGCGACCCCCACCGCCTGGATGCGGCGCAGCCTCTCGTGCAGCAGGAACCGCGCCAGCAGCACTGTGACGACCGGGTAGATGGACCCGAGCACGCTGGCCACGCTCACCAGTCCGCGCGAGGAGGCGAAGGCGAAGAGCCCGTTGGCCACCAGGTCGCCGACGCCGATCGCGAACAGCGGCGGCAGGTCCGCTCGGGTGACGCCGCCGGCCGTGCGCAGCACGAGTGCCGCGACCGCGAAGACGGTCACCGACGTCAGTCGCATCCCGCACAGGGTCAACAGCAGGGACTCGCGCGCGCCCCGGTCGAGGCAGTACAGCGCGAAGCCGAAGCCCACCGCGGCGACGACAGCGAGGATGACGGG
The DNA here is from genome assembly GCA_036278335.1 of Pedococcus sp. Lineage (GTDB taxonomy): Bacteria > Actinomycetota > Actinomycetes > Actinomycetales > Dermatophilaceae > Pedococcus_A. The sequence goes on along the minus strand of DASULG010000368.1, from coordinate 6,559 downwards.
CCGGGGAGAGACCTCGCCGGACAGCTCCGGCCCGGAGGCCAGCAGCACCCCGAAGACGGCCACCGCCATGCCCGCCCAGGCCGCCGGCGTCGGCTGCTCGCCTCCGGCGAGACCGAGCAGCACCGGGACGACCACCCCGAGCGAGGCCACCGGCGCGACGACGCCCATGGTTCCGGTGCTGAGCGCCGCGTAGAAGCACACCAGGCCCATCGCGCCCGCCAGCCCGGCGGCCACCGCCCAGGCGGGCCAGCCGTCGAAGGTCAGCTGCGCTGGCCGCAGCGCCACCACCGCGGCGATCACCAACAGCGCGAGTCCCTGCGACCACCCCACGACCGCAGCAGCCGGCAGCGTCCGGGACTTCAGGCCGGCGAAGAAGTCGGAGGTACCCCAGCACGCGCTGGAGGCCAGGGCGAGCAGCGACAGCATGGGCTGCACGCTATCCATGTGGTCGGCGCGCGGCCGCACCTGCTCACCGGGCGCTACAGCGGGGGCCTCGCCCGCCGCGACACGATCGGCCCGGCCTACCGGGGAAAGGCGCCCCCGCGGCATACGCTGTGGAGGTGGGCAGCAGATCGGTCCCTGGCGACCCCTCACCCGAGTTCACGCAGGCGCTCAGCGCACTGCGGACGGCACGGCTACGCCCCGAGGTGCGACTGACCGAGGTCCCCGCTCCCCAGCGCATCGCGCCGTATGCCGTGGCGCTCACCGCCGAGGTCGTGGGCTCCGCGGGCGACGACGACGAGCTCGCCTCTGGCCGCTTCGTGCTGCTGCACGACCCGTCCGGCCCCGAGCCGTGGGACGGCGTGTGGCGCGCGGTGACCTTCGCGCGGGCGGAGCTCGAGCCCGAGGTGGCCATCGACCCGATGCTCGGCGCGGTCGGGTGGTCGTGGCTCATCGACGCGCTCGACAGCCACCGCCTGGCCTACGCCGCGGAGGCCGGCACGGTGACCCGCGTCGTCTCCGAGAGCTTCGCTGGCCTCTCCGACCGACCGGCGAGCGTCGAGATGGAGGTGCGCGCCTCCTGGACCCCGCTCGGCACGGACATCGGCCAGCACCTGGTGGCCTGGTCGGACCTGCTCTGCACCATCGCCGGGCTGCCCCCGCTGCCCGAGGGCGTCATCGCCCTGCCGGGCCAGCGTCGCTGATCTTCGCCCACGCTGCGGGTAGGTTGTCCGCGTGACGAACAGCGATCCCGCAGCCCCGGCTGCGCTCGAGCCGGCCGCCGAGGAGCCCCTCACGCCGCTCGACACCCCCGCCGACGGGGTGCCCGATGTCGTCATCGACGAGCGCACCCTGCAGCGTGCGGCGGAGGCAATCGCCGCGGGCGAGGGCCCGGTCGCCCTCGACGCCGAGCGGGCCTCCGGCTACCGCTACGGCCAGCGCGCCTACCTCGTACAGCTGCGCCGCGAGGGCTCCGGCACCTGGCTCATCGACCCGATCGCACTTCCGGACCTCTCGCCGCTCAACGAGGCGATCGGCGGCGCGGAGTGGATCCTGCACGCCGCGACCCAGGACCTGCCGTGCCTGGCCGAGGTCGGTCTGCGCCCGAGACAGCTCTTCGACACCGAGCTCGCGGGACGTCTGCTCGGGCTTGCCCGGGTAGGGCTCGCGGCCGTGGTCGAGCACTACCTCGGGCTGTCGCTGGCCAAGGAGCACTCCGCTGTCGACTGGTCCACGCGGCCGCTGCCCGAGCCGTGGCTGCGGTATGCCGCCCTCGACGTCGAGGTGCTCGTCGACCTGCGCAACCTGATGGGGGTCGACCTCGCCCGACAGGGCAAGGCCGGCTGGGCGCGCGAGGAGTTCGAGGCGCTGCTGCAGTTCACCGGCCCGGCCCAGAGGGTCGACCCCTGGCGGCGCACCTCGGGCATGCACCGCGTGCGCCAGCGCCGGGGGGCGGCGGTGGTCCGCGAGCTGTGGGAGACGCGCGACCGCATCGCCCTCGAGCGCGACGTCTCCCCCGGTCGGGTCCTGCCCGACTCGGCCCTCGTCGAGATCGCGATGGAGGCGCCGAAGAGCGTCAGCGACCTCCCCAGGGGCCACCGCTCGATCCAGCGCTACCAGCGGCAGTGGCTCGAGGCCGTCCGCCGGGCGCAGGCCCTGCCGGAGTCGGACCTGCCCGCGCTCACGCTGCGCTCCGAGGGCCCGCCACCGCAGCGAGCGTGGGCCGACCGAGACCCGGTGGCCGCGGAGCGCCTGACCAGCGCGCGCGCCCAGCTCACGGCCTTCGCCGAGGAGCACGCCCTTCCCGTCGAGAACGTCATGTCGCCCGACCCGCTGCGCCGGGTGATCTGGACGCCTCCGGCTGACCCCTCCCCGGCCGGCTTCGCCGAGGCCCTGCGCGCCCTCGGCGCACGCCAGTGGCAGGTCGACATCGTGGCACCGATGGTGGCCGCGGCCTTCGCCGCGCACCCCGACGCCGAGGCCTAGAGAGCCTCCTCGAAGAAGTCGGCGAGCGCCGCAGCCAGGTCGCGAGGGTTCTCCTCGGCCATGTGGTGGCCGGACTCGATCGCGTGACCGCGCAGGTCCGGCGCCCAGGCGGCCCAGATCGCGAGGGGGTCGCCGTACAGCTCCTCCATGTCGTCCCGCGAGGACCACAGGACCAGGATCGGGCAGCCGATCGTCCTGCCCGCAGCCCGGTCGGCCTCTTCGTGCACGCGGTCAACGCCCAGCCCGGCTCGGTAGTCCTCGAGCATCGCCCTCACGGTGTCGGGGTCGCGGATCGCCTGGCGGTACTCCGCATACGCCGGCTCCCCCATGTGGTCCGGGCTCCCGCCGTACCAGGCGTCGGGATCGGCCAGGATCGCCCGCTCGGGCTTGTCCGGGACGGCGAAGAAGAACCAGTGGAACCACTGCTGCGCGAACCGAGCATCGGCCCGGGCCAGGGCCTCGCTGATCGGTATGCCGTCCAGGACGGCCAGGCGCGCGACCGCGCCCGGGTGGTCGAGGGCAAGGCGGAGGGCGACGTAGCAGCCGCGGTCGTGTCCGGCGAGGTGGAAGCGGTGATGACCCAGGAGTCCCATGAGCGCGACCAGGTCGGCCGCCACCTCCCGCTTGGACTGCTGGGAGTGGTCGGCCCTGACGGGGGCACTGGTCGACCGGCCGTAGCCGCGCATGTCGGGGCACACCACCGTGAAGCCGCGGTCCACGAGGCGCGCGGCAACGGCGTGCCAGGTCGCGCCGGTGCGCGGGTGGCCGTGGACCAGCAGGACCGGTGGCCCGTTCCCGGCGTGCCGGACCCGCAGCACCACGTCGCCGACGTCGACCCGGTCATCGGCGAACCCCTCGAACATGGGTTCACCCTTGCAGCCCCTGCGCCAAGCCACCACCTGCCGGGGTGACGGCTCTCACGCGCCGCCGCCGGTGACCCGAGTAGTTACCGGCAAGTAGCATCGGTCTGCAACCCACCGGCACACCCGGTGCACCCATCCGCCGCCCACCAAGCCAGGAGGCCACCCGTGCCCCGCACTCTGCGTGAGGTCGTGTTCGTCGACGGCGTCAGGACGCCGTTCGGCAAGGCCGGGGAGAAGGGCATGTACGCCCAGACCCGTGCCGACGACCTCGTCATCACCTGCATCCGCGAGCTCATGCGCCGCAACCCCGGTCTGCCCCCGGAGCGGGTCGAGGAGGTGGCCGTCGCCGCCACCACCCAGATCGGCGACCAGGGCCTGACGCTCGGCCGCATGGCCAGCCTGCTGTCGGGGCTGCCGAAGACCACCCCCGGCTACTCCGTCGACCGCATGTGCGCCGGTGCGATGACCGCCGTCACCACGACCGCCTCCTCGATCGCCTTCGGGGCGATCGACGTCGCCATCGCCGGTGGCGTCGAGCACATGGGCCGCCACCCGATGGGCGAGGGCGTCGACCCCAACCCGCGCATCGTGGCCGAGAAGCTCGTCGACCCCTCGGCGCTGGTCATGGGCAAGACCGCCGAGAACCTGCACGACCGCCTCCCGCACCTGACCAAGGAGCGCTCCGACGCGTTCGCCGTCGGCTCGCAGGACAAGCTGGCCAAGGCCTACGCGAACAACCAGATCCAGCCCGACCTCGTGCCGGTGGCGACGCGCCACCAGGAGCTCGGCTTCGGCCTCGCCACCGCCGACGAGCCGCCGCGCCCGGGCACCACCGTGGAGGACCTCGCCGCGCTCAAGACGCCGTTCCGCCCGCACGGCAACGTCACGGCCGGCAACAGTGCCGGCCTCAACGACGGCGCCACCGCGTGCGTCCTGGCCAGCGCCGAGGCCGCCGAGGAGCTCGGCCTGCCCGTACGGATGCGCCTGGTCGACTACGCCTTCGTCGGGGTCGAGCCCGAGGTCATGGGCATCGGCCCGGTCCCCGCTGCGGAGAAGGCGCTGAAGAAGGCCGGACTGTCGATCGAGGACATGGGGCTGTTCGAGCTCAACGAGGCATTCGCGGTCCAGGTGATCGCCTTCCTCGACCACTTCGGCATCGCCGACGACGACCCGCGGGTCAACCAGTACGGCGGCGCCATCGCCGTCGGCCACCCCCTGGCCTCCTCCGGGGTGCGCCTCATGACGCAGCTGGCCCGCCAGTTCGAGGAGCACCCCGAGGTCCGCTACGGCATGACGGCGATGTGCATCGGCATCGGCATGGGCGCGGCCGTCATCTGGGAGAACCCGCACCACGCGGACTACGGCCAGGAGGTCCCGGCATGAGCGAGCAGAGGAACACCGTCGACGAGGTCGTCACCCACACCCCGGTGCGCGACATCGCCCTGCCGGGCGGCGCAGGCACCCTGGCGCTCATCACCCTCGACAACGGCTTCGACCACACCAAGCCCAACACGTTCGGACCGCAGACGATCGCGGGTCTGGAGCACACCGTGGCCCGGCTGCAGGCGCGCGCCGAGGCCGGCCAGATCCAGGCGGTCGGCATCACCGGCAAGCCCTTCATCTTCGCCGTGGGCGCCGACCTCAAGGCTGTCGCCCAGGCGACCAGCCGCGAGCAGGCCCTCGAGGTCGCCCGGGCCGGGCACGCCGCGTTCGGCGCCATCATGGACCTGCCGGTGCCGACGTTCGCGTTCGTCAACGGTGCGGCGATGGGTGGCGGTGTGGAGATCGCCCTGGCGTGCGACCACCGCTCGATCTCGACCGGCGTGCCCGCTGTGGCGCTGCCCGAGACGTTCCTCGGTCTGGTGCCCGGGTGGGGCGGTTGCTACCTCCTGCCCAACCTCGTGGGCCCCGCGAACGCCCTCAAGGTCATCATCGAGAACCCGATGAACATGAACCGCATGCTCAAGGGGCCCCAGGCCTTCGAGCTGGGCATGGCCGACGCCATGTTCGAGCCGGCGGACTTCCTCGAGCAGTCGCTGCGGTGGGCGGCCCGCGTCCTCACCGGTGAGACGAAGGTCGAGCGCCGCGAGGTCTCCCGCGACGAGCCGGAATGGGACGGCGCGGTCAAGGCTGCCAAGGCGCTCGTCGACCTCAAGACGGGCGGCAGGTCGCCGGCGCCGTACCGCGCACTGCAGCTGGTCGCGGCGGCACGGACCGCGGGCCGCGACGAGGCCTTCGCCGCCGAGGACGAGGCCCTGGCCGACCTCGTCATGGGCGACGAGCTCCGCGCAGGTCTGTACTCCTTCGACCTCGTGCAGAGGCGTGCCAAGCGACCGGCCGGTGCGCCTGACAAGGGTCTGGGCCGCCCGGTGACCAAGGTCGGTGTCGTCGGCGCTGGTCTGATGGCCAGCCAGCTGGCGCTGCTGTTCGCCCAGCGGCTCGAGGTGCCCGTCGTCATGACCGACCTCGACCAGGGTCGCGTCGCCAAGGGTGTGAGCTACGTCCACGGAGAGGTCGACACGCTGCTCGCCAAGGGACGGGTCGGCCCCGACAAGGCGAACCGCCTCAAGGCCCTGGTCACGGGGTCGACCTCCAAGGACGGCTTCGCCGACGCGGACTTCGTCATCGAGGCGGTCTTCGAGGAGATGTCGGTCAAGAAGACCGTCTGGGCAGAGGTCGAGGCCATCGTCTCCGCCGAGTGCGTGCTGGCGACCAACACCTCCTCACTGTCCATCACCGAGATGGCTGCCGACCTCGAGAACCCCGAGCGGGTCGTGGGCTTCCACTTCTTCAACCCGGTCGCCGTCATGCCGCTACTCGAGATCATCAGGGGCGAGCAGACCGACGAAGCCACTCTCGCAACGGCTTTCGCCACAGGCAAGACGCTGCGGAAGACGACGATCCTGGTCAAGGACTCCCCCTCCTTCATCGTCAACCGCCTCCTCGGCCGCTTCATGGGCGAGGTCGCCAGGGTCGTTGACGAGGGCACCCCGATCGAGGTCGCGGACCGGGCGTTCGCGGGCCTGGCCCCGATGCCACCGTTCGTGCTGCTCGGCCTGGTGGGACCGGCGATCGCGCTGCACAACAACGAGACCCTCGCCAAGGCCTTCCCCGACCGCTTCTACGTCTCGGACAACCTGCGCAAGGTCGTCGAGGCGAAGAAGGCCGCGATCTACATCTGGCCCGAGGGCAAGCCGGTGGTCGACCCCGAGGTCGAGGCGCTGTTCGACAAGCCGGCCGACCCCGTGGTCCTGACGACCGAGGAGGTC
>DASULG010000367.1:0-2556 GCA_036278335.1 Pedococcus sp. | reverse complement strand
GGGTCGCCAAGGGACTGGTTGCCGTGGGCGTCCAGACTGGCGACCGGGTCGCGATCATGAGCAAGACCCGTTACGAGTGGACACTGGCCGACTTCGCCATCTGGACCGCGGGCGGTGTCGTGGTGCCGATCTACGAGACCTCCTCGGCCGAGCAGGTGCACTGGATCCTGGAGGACTCCGGCGCCGTCGCCGTCGTCCTCGAGACGCCCACCCACGCATCCATCGTCGACGAGGTGCGCGACCGGCTGCCCCAGCTCAAGCACGTGTGGCAGATCGAGGGCGGTGGCCTGGACGAGCTGGCCCAGACCGGCGCGTCGGTCAGTGATGCCGAGCTCGACGCCAGCCGCGAGGAAGTCGACCGGACCTCGGTGGCCACGATCATCTACACCTCGGGCACCACCGGCCGACCCAAGGGCTGTCAGCTGACCCACGACAACTTCATGGCGCTGTCGGACAACGCCATCAAGCGGCTGGAGCAGGTCGTGTCCGCCGAGGGCGCGTCCACGCTCCTCTTCCTGCCTCTGGCCCACGTCTTCGCCCGGTTCATCCAGGTGCTGTGCGTCAGCGGCGAGGCGAAGATGGGGCACACCGCCGACATCAAGAACCTGCTGCAGGACTTCGCCACCTTCAAACCGACGTTCATCCTCTCGGTGCCCCGCGTGTTCGAGAAGATCTACAACTCGGCGGAGCAGAAGGCCACCGCCGAGGGCAAGGGCAAGATCTTCGCGACGGCAGCCGAGACCGCCATCGCCTGGTCGACGGCCAAGGACGAGGGCGGGGCGGGCTTCGGCCTCCGGGCCAAGCACGGCCTGTTCGACAGGCTGGTCTACGCCAAGCTGCGGGCCGCGATGGGCGGCCAGATCCTCTACGCCGTCTCCGGCGGCGCCCCGCTCGGCAGCCGTCTCGGGCACTTCTTCCGCGGCATCGGCGTCACCGTCCTGGAGGGGTACGGCCTCACCGAGACCACGGCCCCGGCGACGGTCAACACCCCGGAGCAGGTCAAGATCGGCACGGTCGGGCCTCCCCTGCCGGGCGTCGGCATCCGCGTCGCGGAGGACGGCGAGATCCTGATCCGCGGCAACAACGTCTTCGCGGGCTACCACAACAACGACGAGGCGACCTCGAGCGCGCTGCAGGACGGCTGGTTCCACACCGGCGACATCGGCGAGCTGGACGAGGACGGCTACCTGCGGATCACCGGCCGCAAGAAGGAGCTGCTCGTCACCGCCGGTGGCAAGAACGTCGCGCCGGCCGTGCTTGAGGACCGCCTCCGGGCGCACCCGCTGGTCTCGCAGTGCATCGTCGTGGGCGACCAGCAGCCGTTCATCGCCGCGCTGGTCACCCTCGACCCGGAGATGTACCCGGCCTGGGCGAAGAACAACGGCGTCGAGGGCGTCCCCATCGAGCAGGCCCGCGAGAACGACGCGGTCAGGGCCGAGATCCAGCGGGCCGTCGACGACGCGAACAGGTCGGTCTCCAAGGCCGAGTCGATCCGCAAGTTCACGATCCTCGAGGGCGACTTCACCGAGGACAACGGCTACCTCACGCCCTCGCTCAAGCTCAAGCGGAACCTCGTGCTGAAGGACTTCCACGACCAGGTCGAGGCCCTGTACTCCTGAGCGGAGACCACCTCTAGGGTCGAGGCGTGCCAGCCCAAGCCCGCTCGAGCCAGGCCATCGCGTTCGCGGTGGCCTGGCTCGCGTACTTCACCGCCCTCCAGTGGAGCGTCGTGCGGTTCCGCGTGGCGATCGTCGCGGTCCTGACCGCGAGCACGCTGGCCCTCGCGGTCTGGCAGTGGCGCCGCTCCCGGGTGACCCTGACTCCCCCCTTGGTGGGCGCCGCCCTTGCCGGGAGCGCGCTGGCGACCCTGACGGTGCCGCTCTTCAGCTACCTGCACGCCAACGGGCTGGCCGTCGCCACCACGCTGCTCGTGGCGGCCCCGCTCCTCGCGGCCGCGCTGCTGTGGTCCGGCGGGGAGCGACCGGCGCTCATGGCGGCCGCCGTGACAGCACTGGCGTATGCCGCGGCGGCGGCCACCGCCGTCGTGTCCGATCCGGCACCGAGGATCGACGTCTGGGTCACCCTGCAGCAGGCGAGCGACGCCCTCGCCCGCGGCGAGAGCTTCTACGAGGTGACCTGGACCGGGTCTCCCGGCATCAAGGACGCCTTCACGTACCTGCCCTGGACGGCCGTGCTGTTGGCGCCCGGCCGGTGGCTGGCCGGCGACGTCCGCTGGGCGCTCCTCGTGTGGGGGCTGGTCGCTGCTGTCGGGGTGTGGGCGCTGGCCCACGGCACGGGCGCGACCGCGCTTGTCCGGCCCCTCGCGCGCCGCCGCGGCGGCAGCGGTGGCGGCAGCGGCGCTGAGGTGGCCGAGGCAACGGTGGGCTCACGGCATACCGGTCCTGGTCCCGCCTGGCGCGGGGCCGCCGTGCTGGCCCTGGTGTTCTTCGCCCCGGGGACGCTGACCCAGGTGGACCAGGCCTGGACCGAGCCGTTGCTGCTGGCCGGAATCGTCTGGTGGGCGGTCCTGGTCGACCGGGGCAGGGCCTGGTGGGC
>DASULG010000366.1:0-10181 GCA_036278335.1 Pedococcus sp. | reverse complement strand
CAGACCCTGCCCAGCCACCCCGGTCCCACCGGGACCCGCGCAGGCTCTCCCGAGAAGACGATGCTGGTGTCGCGCGGAACCAGCCGCTCGGTGCCCTCGAGCACCTGCACGACGGCAAGGTCGTGGTCGACCTCGAGGACGACGCCGTGCCGTTCACCCGAGCCCTCGCCGGCGATGCGCAGGACGGCGGACTCGTCCCAGCCGACGCCGGAGACTCCGCGGACGACAAGCAGCGGCCCGCGGATCTCCTCGACGTCGGAGTACTCGACGGCGAGAGCCGCCAGGCCGCCGCGGCTGGAGGGGCTGGTCACCGCAGCCCCCTGACGAGGTCCAGCATCTGCTCCTGCCGGGCGAGGACTCCGTCCGCTCCGTCCGGCGGCGTCTCGTCCGCTGCTCGAAGCAGCGGCGCGAAGTCGAGCTCCTCTATCTCCGAGGCGATCACGCCGCGCCTGATGGCCTCCTCGCACGCGTCGACGACGCCCAGTGCGGCGTCGATGAGCGCAGCGGTCTTCGCGGCCGTGCAGTGGGCGTCGTTGGCAGACAGGGCGTTCTGCTGCAGAACGCCCTCGCGCAGCAGCCGCCCGGCGAGGAGAACCACCCGCTCGTGCCCGGGCAGGGAACCGGTCCCGACGAGGGCGGCGAGGTCGCCGAGGCGGTCTGCCTCAGCCAGCAGGCTGGTCACCCGGGCGCGCCGCCGGCCCCACTCGGGGTCGCCGTGGCGCGCGTACCAGTGCCCAAGGCCGTCGGCGTCGCGGGAGAACGACCCGGCCCAGGCCACGGCTGGGTAGTGCCGCGCGTAGGCGAGCTCGCGGTCGAGGCTCCACACGCCGCGGACGAAGCGCTGGGTGTGGGCTGTGACCGGTTCCGTGGTGTCGCCCCCGGGTGGCGAGACAGCGCCGATGATGGTGACCGAGGCGGCGCGGCCGCCGAGGGTGGTGACCCGCCCGGCACGCTCATAGAACGCCGCGAGCGCCGAGGGCAGCGAGGCGGGGTAGCCCTCCTCGGCCGGCAGGGCACCTGAGCGGGAGGCGAACTCGCGCAGCGCCTCCGCCCACCGCGAGGTCGAGTCCGCGATGACTACGGCGTCGTAGCCCATGTCGCGGAAGTACTCGGCCACTGTCACCCCGGTGTAGATGCTGGCCTCCCGGGCCATCATTGGCATGTTCGAGGTGTTGGCGATGATGACGGTGCGCTCGGCGAGCCGTCTCCCCGTGCGCGGGTCCGCAAGCTCGGACAGCTCGGCGAGCACGTCGGCCATCTCGTTCCCGCGCTCACCACAGCCGACATAGACGATCACCTCGGCTGCACACCACTTGGCGATCTGCTGAAGGAGCATGGTCTTGCCAGTGCCGAAGCCTCCTGGGACGGCGGCGGTACTGCCGCGGGCGAGGGGGAACACGGCGTCCAGGACCCGCTGGCCGGTCAGGAGCGGCTCGTCGCTCTTGAGCCGCTCCCGCACCGGCCGGGCGCGGCGCACGGGCCAGTCGGTGGCCAGGGAGACGGGAACGCCCGAGACCGCGGCAACCTCGTCCTGTATGCCGTGGACGCCGTGGGGGGCGAGCCACTCCACGCGCCCGCTGGTTCCTGGCGGCACCAGCACGCGGAACTCCAGGCCGCTCGGCAGCGGGACGGTGCCGAGCACGGCCCCCGCGCCCACCGTCTCGCCCTCGGTCACCTGCGGCTGCCACGTCCAGGTGCTCGGCTGGTCGCCGCGTCCTGCCGCTGGAACGAGCCAGGTCGGGGCCCCGGACAGCGGCCGGAGCAGACCGTCGAAGACCCCTCCGAGCAGGTGTGGGCCGAGACGGGCGGACAGGGGATGGCCGAGTGCGGCCACGGGGTCCCCGTTGGCCATGCCTCCGGTGTACTCGTAGGCCTGAACGGTCACCGTCGTTCCCCGGATCGCGACGACCTCGCCGGGAATGCCCTGCACACCAAGCGCCACGAGCTCGGACATCGCGACGTCCGCGAGGCCCTCGATCTCCAGCAGGGGACCGTTCACGCGCACGAGCCGCGGGCTCAGCGGGATCTCCACAGCCCCTCCAGGTCGAGGTCTGCGAGTGCTCCGTCGACGAGCGTGCCGATGGAGGCGTCGATGCTGCGGCCATCGGGTGCCTGGGCGAACAGGCCGCCGTCCTCGGTGTCGCTCACGCTGGCGACGTCGCCGAGGGCATGGCGCAGGGCTGCCGCCAGGAGGCGCCGGTTCTCGGGCTCTCGGAGCAGGGCTCGCACCCCCTGGGCTGCCCTGCTGCGCAGGTCTTCGTATGCCGCGCGCTGGGCTCCGAGCAGGGCCGTGCGCGCCGAGCGCCTCGCGGCGGTCTGCTCGGCCGCGACCAGCTCGGCCCCCTCTGCCTCGCCCCGCGTGCGGGCATCAGCCAGCAGCGCCTCCGCCTTTGCGCGGGCCTGCGCGACCGTGCGTTCTCCATCGACCTGCGCCGCGGCCCGCAGCCTGTCCGCCTCGGCATGGGCGCGGGCGAGCAGCGCCCCGCGAAGCGGCTCGAGGGCCTGTGACTGCCTCTGCGCGAGATCCGTCATGGGGGCATCACCACGGTGAGCGGGGCGTGCGGCCCGGTGCGGTCCTCTGCCAGCACCTCCGCGGCGGCAGGCGTCAGGATGACCACACCGGCCGTGGCAAGAGCCCGCTGCCAGGCCGCACGGACCTCGGCGGCGCTGACCGCCGGAGCCAGGCGGACGCCGACCAGGGAAAACCCCGCGATCAGCGCCTCGGTGCCGATGGCGACGACCTCTCGCGGGGGAGCCCCGGGCATCACGCTTTGCCGATCAGGATCACGGAGACGATCAGCCCGTAGATCGCGATGCCCTCGGCCAGCCCGACGATCACCATCGCGCGGCCGAACAGCTCGGGTCGCTCGCTCATGGCGGCCAGCGCCGCGGACCCCGTGTAGGCAACGGCGATCGCTGCGCCGATGGAGGAACCGGCCACCGCAATCGCGGCCCCGATCAGGGCAGATCCATTGGCTGCAGCGGGTGCCGCGGCCGCGGGCAGCGACGCGGCCGACGATGGCTCGGCAGTCACGGCAAGCAGCAGGAGCACGAGTGCTGCGATGAGCAGGAGGCCGTTGGTGACCAGGACCAGGCGCAGGGCCGGGCGCCCGCGCCGCCGCACCAGCCATGGCGTGAGCAGTCCGGCGGCGACCAGGGCGGGCAGGGCGATCATCCACGTCAACATGGGACCTCCGTCGGGTCGAGGGGAACATGCCAGGGGCGGAAGGGCTCGCCCTCGCTGTCAAAGACCCGGGAGAAGAGCTCGTAGTACTCCAGGCGCAGGGCCTGGATGGCGGCCACGAGGCCCTCGAGCGCGAACGCGAGGGCGTTTCCGGCCACGAACACCACGACGGCAGCCGCAGCGCCGAGCAGCCCGCGCGGCCACAGCCCGGTGGTGGCCTGCCAGATCACGGCGCCCAGTGCGGCGTGGGTCAGCCCGAAGGCGGCGAGGCGCGCGAAGCTGACCAGGTTCGAGCCGAGCCGCAGGACGAGGTCGAACAGCTCGATGGCAGCCTCGGTGGCGCCCGCCGCGCCGCCCCCCGCGGACGCCAGCAGACCGGCATACGAGGTCGCCAGCCCAGCCAGGGCCACGGCGCCCCCGAGGAGTCCGAGCCAGACCTCCCCGAGGTAGATGCTGGCGGCAGTCACCCCGAGGCCGAGGAACAGCGTGGCGCCGGCAAGGCCAGAGGGGGCAAACACCGCCCGTCGCCAGCCGCCCTCGCGGAAGCGGTTGACCGTGCCCAGCGCATAGGCGCCCGCGAGCAGCAGGGCGCCGACGGCCAGTGCCGCACCGAGCAGCTCGAGGGGGTGGTCCAGGGGTGGCAGCCAGAGGGTGGGGATGACCCCGGTGGGGCCGAAGAACTCGCCGTACAGCGCGCCGAAGAGCATGCTCGCCGCCCCGGCCCCGGCGAGGAAGAGCCACACGCGCCGGAGACTGGCCAGGCGGGACCACCACCCGAGTCGAGCGGCGATCGCGGCGAGGAGAAGAAGCGCGCCGTGGCCGACATCGGCGAACATCATGCCGAACATGGCGATGTAGGCCAGCCCCGCGAGGAGGGAGGGGTTCACGTCCGCGTACGGGACGGTCGAGTACGTGTCCACCAGGGGTGCGAACTCGTGTGCGACGCCGGTCGGCGACAGCTGGGTCGGCGGCTGGATGCCAAGGGGCCGGGCCAGCGGCACGACGGCGCCGCCCACGGAGGCCAGTCGTTCGGCGAGCGGCGCCAGCCTGTCGGCGGGCACCCAGCCGACGAGGCCGGCCACGCTGCCGCGGACCAGTGCCTGGGCGGACCTCTGCTCGACCTGGGCCTCCCCGGCGATCAGGTCGAGACGCCCCGCCTGCTCGCAGCGGTCGAGGTCCGGCAGAGAGGTCGCCAGCGAGGCGGCCGCGGTGGCTTCGGTGTGCAGCCGCCTCAGGCGGGCGGTCGCCGGCCCCGTTGCGGCGGTGCCGTTCTCCGCGGGCACCTCGCCCAGCGCAACGGTCCCTTGGTCCGCGACATTGACCAGGAGGTCACGCAGGCTGTCGCTGGGGGCCAGCAGGGCGACACGCACCATGCCCACTGGCTGCAGGGCTTCACGCCACCGCATGGAATGCCTCCACCGGTGCCCCGCCGCGAGCAGCGACCTCGAGGGCGGCGCGCACTCGCCACACGTCGACGGCCATGAGGCCCACGGCCCCGACCACGACTTCCGGCCCAGCGGTGGCCCTGCGGGCCATCGCCGTGCTGTCCTTCTCCACCCGCGCCCACCAGCGCGCCTCGGCGCGCCACAGATCGGTGGGACGCTCCACGCCGGCCAGGGCCCACACGGCGTTCGTCGGCAGCGTCGCCACCAGCGCCGGGATGGTGGCCGACGAGACCGCGGCGGGCCCGACAACCCGCGAGGCGACCATGCGGGCGCGCTCGGGCATCACCTCGCCCTGGAGGGCGACCTCGCGGGCCAGGAGGAGGGCCGTGGCGCCCGCCGCCCAGGCCGCGGCGGCCGGTACCGCGGCGGTGATCCGGTCCGCGAGCGCGGTGCGCATCGCCAGCCCGATCTCTCGAGGGGTCTCACCGCCGGGGTCGCCCCACGGTGAGGCAGCCAGGGCCATCCTGAGCGTGCGCGTGTCGGTGGTCTGCTGCAGACGGGGCCACGCCGTGGCGAGCCCCCCGAGCCGGAAGGGGGCGGGCGGCTCCGCGCCCGCCAGCCGCTGGAGGTGGTCCTGCACGTTGGCCATCTCCAGGACCGCCATGAGGACACGGAGGAGGGCCACTCCCTCGCGGGGCGTCCATCCGGCGAGGACGCGCGCGTTCCAGGCGACCGCGTGGACGACTGCCCGCTGGGCCTCGGCCAGCGACTGGCCGACCCGGACCTGGTGGCCATACGTGGTCTGGGCCAGCGCTGACACGGCTGCATCTGTCGAGGGCGAGGCGGCGAGGCGCACGACGGCGGCCCGGCCGAGGCGGCGCCTGGTCATCGCGCGTGCCCGGACGCTGGCGGCCACCCAGCCGGCGCTCATGTCGCGCCCGCGTGGTGGTCCTCTGCGGGAACCCCGCCCTGCACCAGTGACCGGACGGAGGCGACCACCTGCTCGACGTACTGCGGCATCGCCTGCGCCGCCCGGTCCCGAACCTCGGCGACCTGCCGCTCGGACGCCAGGGCTTCGGAGCCGGTCTGCGCCTGGCTGCGGTCGTGGACCGTGGCGGCTGCCTCGGCGCGCTCGGCCGCTGCCCGAGAGCGCGCTGCGGCCACGACGCTGCGGGCGGTGTCCTCGGCACGGGCCCGGATCTCGACAGCATCGCGGCGGCCGCCCTCGAGGATGTCGGCGCAGTCGCGCTCGGTCTCGGACAGCTGCGTGAGCACCGGTTCGAGCTCGGCAGTCTGCTCGAGGGTCCGGTCGGCGGGCACACCCGCGGCGTTGGCGGCTCCAGGCGCTCCGGACGGCCGGAAGCGGTACAGCAGGTCACGCACGCGAGCCATGAACACCCCCTTGCCATCGAGCGGCCGACCAGAGCGCGCTCAGGGGCGATGCGCTGTCCGGCTCGCCTGAGACGACCCTACGGAGACAGTGGCCGGTCGTCTGGGGGCTTTGGTCCCTCCCTGACCCAGCGGGGTCGAGGGCGCCCCCTCACGTGGAGGGCCTCACCACGGCCCCGGCGCCGCCGGCATACGGGCGGTCAGTGCAGGTGCTCCTGCCAGTCCGGGGGCACCCGCCCCGCGGGGCCCGGCGCTGGCTGGTCGAGGGGGTGGTGCTCGGGCGGCGCCAGGTGCGGGCCCTTGTAGAGGCTCTGGTCGCGGTAGTCGAAGTACCAGGACTCGCCGGGCTCGAAGCTGGTGATGAGGGGGTGCCCCTCGTTGACGGCGTGCGCAGTCGCGTGCTGAGCCGGCGAGCTGTCGCAGCAGCCGATGTGGCCGCACAGCGCGCAGCGGCGAAGGTGAAACCACCAGCCCGCGACCTGCTCGCACTCCGCGCAGCCCGTCCCGCTGGGTGGCACGCTGACGTCGATGACCGGCTCGCTCATGGCCGTTCCCACGCGGCAGGTTTCACGGGGACCTCCGGACGTCGGCGGATGCTTCCTGGCCACGGTATCGGCGCTCTGGCAGAAGGGCAGCGCCCTGCCGGTGAACCCTGACACCGGCCATCCCGTCTCAAGGGCGTGGACCAGCCAGCCGGGCTGCCCACGAGGAGACGAGGCACCATGACAGCATCCTCCCGCCCAGACGCGTCAGTCCCCGCCGGCCTCCTTGCCGGGGAGGCGTGGCCATTGATCGGCCGCCGGCCCCTGCTCGCCACGGGCCTGGCTGTCGCCGCCGGCGCGCTCACGGCGTGCGGCGGCTCGGACGGTGGGAAAGCCTCCGGCGCAGCATCTGCCTCCAGCCCGACGGCCTCCAGCGCTGGTGGGTCAGGGTCGAACGGCCTGGTGAAGCTCGCGGATGTGCCGGTGGGAGGGGCGGTCTCGGCCAAGGCCGCGGACGGAAGCACCGTGATCGTCGCGCAGCCGAAGGCGGGGGAGGTGGTCGCCTTCAGCGCCACGTGCACCCACATGGGCTGCACCGTAGCCCCGGCGGGCGCGCGGCTGAAGTGCCCGTGCCACGGCTCCGTCTATGACGCCCTCACCGGCAAGAACATCTCCGGTCCTGCCCCCAGGCCCCTGCCGCCCATCTCGGTCTCAGTGGCCGGCGGAGAGGTGGTGCAGGCCTGAAGCCGGGCAGTGTGTCGCGCGGCAGGGACGCGCAGCGGCCGCGGACACCCCGAATTTGCCTCCGGGGGGCGGGTCCTCGGCGCTAGTGTTGCCTGCACATACTTCGCCCGCGCCACGTCGGGTTCTCGATGGAACCGAGGCCATCTGATGCTGACCGACCTGCCCGAGCCGACGCCCTCGCACACCCGCACCCTCGAGAGCCTTTTGGAAGACATTCGGCGCGCGCGCGAGGACGTGAGCGCGTCGCGTTGCGGTCCTGTGGTGCCCGAGCGGCTGCTGTCGGCGCGCCAGTCGCTGCTGCGCGCGATGGAGGCGTATGCGGACGAGCTGACCGCGCGGAACCTGCCGATTCCGTGGAAGCTGCACGGCGAGCTCCGCCTGCAGCGAGAGGTGCGCCGGTCGTCCATCGGCTCCCCATAGGCTCGCCCACGGCGACCAGCACCCTGCTCCGGAGGTCTGCGGGCGCATGAGAGCGCCACGGACTCAACCCCCTGCGGCCTTGTCCGTGGCGTTGCGTCAATCGTCCTACGTCGCCAGGGCGCCAGCCATAGCCCAGGGTGACCAAAAAGGGTGGCCAGACCCAGATCCCGCCACTAGCACCGACGGCCGAAGCGTCGGCCCCCCACCTGGGTGAGGATGAGGGCAGCTCACCAGTCCGCGCCTGCCGTTGACGACGGCGGATTGGGGCGGGTGCAGCAAGGACCGGTTCCCCCCGACCGCGTCCCGCGCCCCTCGTGACTCCGGACCCCGGCGCGGGGGGTGTGCATGTTGGGGCGGTGCGAGGGCCCCCATGCACGGCACCTGCACATCAGGAAAGCCCGGTCAGATGCCGCAATCCCTGTGATGATGACGCATGTGATCGTCCCCCGACCCGACTGTTGGCCTGCCGACCCGGTGCTCCTCGATTCCTTCGACACCCCTGCCCTGCTGGTCGATGCTGCGGGTCAGATCGTCGTCGCAAACGAGGCCGCCCGCAGGTCTTCGCGGTCGGACCGCCCGCTCGTCGGCACGGATCTGGTGACTCGGCTCTTCACGGACGAGAGCGAGCAGGAGGCGCTGTCCGCGGTGGTGCACCGGGTCCTCGCAGGGAAGCCGTGGGCAGGGCGGCTGGAGGTGGCGCGGGACAACGGGGCTCGGCACAGCGCAGACGTCAGCTGCTCTCCGCTGTGGCGGGAGGGGGCGGTCGTTGGCCTGCTCTGCGTGCTGCACGACCCCGGGATCCCCGGTGAGAGCGAGCGGGCGGCTCGCCGGCTGGGGGCGAGCCTGACCAGGTTGGCCAGGGTCACCGCTGAGCTCGCGATGGCGGACACGGTGGAGACGGTAACCAAGATCGTCACCACCCACACCGCCGACGCGGTGGGCGCGACCTTGGCGAGCCTGACGCTGCGGGAGAGCGAGAACCTGCTCCGGCTGGTCGGCCTCGCCGGCGGGCGGGAGGGGGAGGCCCAACAGTGGGCGACCTTCCCCATCCTCACCCGCACTCCGGCCAGCGACGTGATACGCAGCGGCAAGCGCCTTGTCCTGACCGGAGCGGCGGCGATCGCGGAACGGTATCCCGACCTGCCAGCCTCCAACCGCGGACAGCGCTCGCTCGTCTGTCTGCCCCTGCGGGTCACGACGCGCACGATCGGTGCGATCGGGCTGTCGTTCCCCGGGCTGCGGACCATGGACTCCACCGAGCTCGAGTTCCTCGAGATCATGGCCGACACGTGCGCCCAGGCGCTGGACCGCATCAGCAGCATGAACGAGGCGGCCACGCAGACCGCCAAGCTCGAGTTCCTCGCCGACGCCTCGGCGGAGCTGGCCAGCAGCCTGGACTACGAGGCAACCCTCGCCAGGGTGGCGCGGCTGGCGGTGCCCAGGTTTGCCGACTGGTGTGCGATCGATGTGGTCGAGGGCGGCCGTCTCAACCGGGTGGCCGTGGAGCACGTGGACCCGGCGAAGGTCGAGCTCGCCCGCGCCCTGCAGGACCGCTACCCGCCGGACCCCAACGCGCCCGGCGGCCCGTGGGGTGTGATCCGTACCGGCCGAAGCGAGCTCATCGGCGAGATCACCGACGAGATGCTCGTGACCAGCGCCGTCGACGAGGAGCAGCTGGACATCGCCCGCGACCTCAACCTGCGCAGCGCCATGACAGTGCCGCTCGTCGCCCGAGGCAAGGTCCTCGGCGTGCTCACCTGGGTGTCGGCTGAGTCCGAGCGGCTCTACGGTCCCGACGATCTCGCGTTCGCAGAGGACCTGGCCAGCCGCGCAGCCCTCGCCATCGACAATGCCGAGCTGCACAGCCAGACGCTTGCGGCGGCCGTCCAGCTGCAGCGGGCAGTGCTGCCCGACGCCATGCCTGCGCTGGCGGACTGGGAGGTCGCGAACTACTACAGCCCGTCCGGGCGTACCGACGTCGGTGGTGACTTCTACGACGCGGTCCCCATTGGCGAGGACCGCCTTGCCGTCTTCGTCGGGGACGTCATGGGGCGAGGGGTCGCGGCGGCAGCATCGATGGCGCAGATGCGGGCGGCCGTACGGGCCTACACCGCGGTGGACCCCACACCTGAGGTCGTCATGCGCAACCTCGATCTCATGTTCGCGCAGTACGGCAGCGAACAGCTGGTGACCCTCGTCTACCTGGTGCTCGACCCGAGACAGAACGAGCTCGTGGTCGCCAACGCCGGCCATCCGCCGCCGGTGATCCTCCGCAGCACGCTGAACACGGAGCAGCTCCCACTGGCGGACGGGGCGCCACTGGGAACCCTGCCGCAGCACCGCCAGCAGATGCGGCTCAAATTCGGAGCGGGGGACACGCTCCTGGCCTTCACCGACGGCCTGATCGAACGTCGCGACGAGGACATCGACCGCGGCCTGGACCGCGTGCACCACGCCCTGCCCGTGCTCGCCCGCTCGGACCTCTCGGCAGCGCTCACAGACCTGGTCCACCTCCTGCGGGAGCCGTCCCAGGACGACGACGTGGCCGCGCTGGTGGTGCGACGGGCGACCTAGGCC
>DASULG010000365.1:0-19218 GCA_036278335.1 Pedococcus sp. | reverse complement strand
ACGACGCTGCCGCTCTCGAGCACGTAGGCCCTGTCTGCCATCGCGAGGGCTTGGCTGGCGTTCTGCTCCACGAGCAGCACCGCGACGCCGGTGTCGCGGATGCGCTTGATGGCGTCGAGGACGGTCCAGGTCAGCTTGGGGGACAATCCGGTGGAGGGCTCGTCGAGCATGAGCAGGCTCGGCCTGGTCATGAGCGCACGGCCGATCGCGAGCATCTGCTGCTGGCCGCCGCTGAACGTCTCGGCGATCTGCGCGCGCCGGTCGTAGAGCACTGGAAAGAGCTCGTAGACCTCCTTCAGCGCGGCATTGATCGAACCCTTCTCACGGGTCCATCCGCCCATCTGGAGGTTCTCCTCCACGGACAGGCTGCCGAACAGCGCCCTGCCTTCCGGCACGAGGACGAGGCCGTCGCGCACCAGGTCGCTCGGCCGGCGGCCGGCGACCGGCTGGCCCGCGAAGGTGATGACGCCGGAGGTGGGTTTCACCATGCCCGCGATGGTGTTGAGGGTCGTCGTCTTGCCTGCGCCGTTGGCACCGACGATCGAGACGATCTCGCCATCGCGGACCTCGAGGGAGACCTCGTGGAGGATCTGGAGGCGGTGGTAGCCGGCGGTGACCATCTCAAGAGTCAGCACGGGTGGGCTCCTCTCCGAGGTAGGCCTCGATGACGCGGGGGTCCTTCGTGACCTGTTCAGGGGCGCCGGAGGTCAGCACCCGTCCCAGGTTGAGGACGAGGACGGAGTCGGACAGCCGCATGACGGCCGCCATGATGTGCTCGACGAACACGAGGGTGATGCCCTCTTCGGTACGCAGCCGCTCGAGCAGCTCGAGCACCGGCGCTCGCTCGGCCGGGACGAGTCCGGCGAGCACCTCGTCGAGCAGGAGCACCTTGGGCTGGAGCGCCAGGGCGCGGGCCAGCTCGAGCCGTTTGAGCGCAGCCGTCGGCAGGCCCTCGGTGGGGGCGTCGCGCCACGTGCTGAGGTCGACTGTGTCGATGACCTCCGCCGCCCGGTCGCGTGCGCCGCGTTGCCCTGCCTTGCCGGCCAGCACCGCGATGGTGACGTTGTCCAGGACGGTCATCGAGTAGAACGGCCGCATCAGCTGGAACGTCCGGGCCATGCCGGCCCGGGCGATGGCGTGCGGCGGGCGCCCGGTGACGTCGCTGCCCTCGAGGAAGACACGCCCCGAGTCCGGTGGGATCGCACCGGCGATGAGGTTGAACATCGTGGTCTTGCCGGCGCCGTTCGGCCCGATGACACCGAGGATGCTGCCCTCGTCGACCTCGAAGCTGACGTCGTCGACCGCCTTCACGCCACGGAAGTGCTTGGACATGCCCTCAACGCGAAGGATGCTCATTTGCGGAACCACCTCTGCCTGATGGCGCTGTAGATGCCCTGCGGCAGCACCAGGATGATGACGATGAGCAGCAGCCCGTAGATGACGACGTCGAGGCCGCCGCGGCCCTCCAGGAAGGACAGGGTCGCCGGGGGGTTACGCAGCAGCGTGGCCGTCACGTCGGACAGCGGCCCCAGAATGGCGGCGCCGACGAGCGGGCCCCAGATCGTGCCCACCCCGCCGATGACCGCAGGCAGGATCGCCTGGATCGACACCGACGAGCCGAAGGCGAGGTCCGGGTCGATGAAGAGGTAGTACTGGACGTAGAACGCGCCGGCTACCGAGGTGATGGCACCGGACAGCGCCATCGTCGTCAGCTGGTAGCGCATCACGGGGATGCCGAGCGAGGCGGCAGCGTCCTGGTCGTCGCGCGAGGCCAGCGCGAACTGGCCCGTCCGCGAGCGGAGGAAGAGCACGGTGACCACCAGCGCGACCACAGTGAGCGCGAGGGCGATCCAGAAGTAGTTCGGCGAGGAGGGCGCGAACTGGATCCACCACCAGGACTCCTCGGGACGCAGCGGCACGTGGTAGCCGACGGCACGGTTCACGAGGTCGCTGTTCGTCGCCAGGAGGCGCAGCATCTCCGCGAAGGCGAAGGTGGCCAGGGCGAAGTAGGCGCCCTTGAGTCGGTAGTGCAGCGACAGGTAGCCCGACAGCACGGCGAAGGCGGCGGCGACAACCATGCCGGCAGCCATGCCGATCCAGGGCGAGACGCCCTTCTCCACGAGGAGCCAGGCGCTGGTGTAGGCCCCGAGCCCGAAGTACGCCGCGTGGCCGAAGCTGAAGAGGCCGCCGAAGCCACTCATCACGTTCCAGCCGATGGACATCAGCGCGAAGATCAGGACCCGGACGGCGATTGCCTGCTGTGCCTGGGGGAGGAGCAGCGGCACGGGGATCGCCACGACGGCCAGGACGGCGATCGCGATGAGATGCCTGTTCCACGGCTTGCGGGGCAGCGGCTTGGGCCGGGCCCGTTCGACAGTCACGGTCTGCGTCACGACGACCTCCCGAACAGTCCCTGCGGACGGAGGAAGAGCACGAGGACGAAGACGATGAAGACGGACAGGAGCGGGCTCTGACCGGGCAGGAAGATCGTTCCGAGCTGCTCAGCGAGGCCGATGACGAGCCCACCGATGAGCGCGCCCACGACGTTCCCCATACCGCCGATCACGACGACGACGAATGCCACGATGTTGAAGAGCGCCCCCGTGCTGGGCTCGACGGTCACCAGCGGTGCCACGAGCGTTCCCGCGGCACCGGCGCACGCGGTGCCGATGGCGAAGGTCAGGGCGTAGATCCGTCGGGTGTCGATGCCGACCAGCTGGGCACCGGTGTTGTTGGCGGCCACCGCCCGGATCGCCGTGCCCAGGCGGGTGCGCTGGAGCACCAGGAAGAGCAGCCCTGCAAGGACGAGCGCCCCGAGGAAGGCGAGGATGCGGGAGAGGTCGGCAACGGCGCCGAGGATGCTGATCGCCCGGTCGCCCGGCAGCGGCACGGAGCGGGGGTCGGCGCCGAAGAAGAGCAGCAGCGCGTTCTCGATGATGAGCGAGAGGCCCAGCGTGATGAGCAGTTGGTTCTCCAACGGCTTCCCCATCGCTCCCGAGAGCACGCCGCGCTGCACGGCATACCCGATCGCGAACAGCACCGGCACGGTCACGAGCATGGTCACGTAGGGGTGCAGCCCAACGCTGCTCACGAGCCAGTACGTGACGAAGAGCGCAACGGCGAGGAAGGCGCCGTGGGCGAAGTTGACTATGTCGAGCACACCGAAGATGAGGGTCAGGCCCATGGCGACGAGGCCGTAGACGCCACCGATGAGGATCCCGGTGAGGATTGCCTGCGTCGCGATGACAGGGCTGTCGGCCCGGAGGTAGGCCAGCAGAACCGCCACGACGATGACGGCCACGATGGTCAGCGGGCTTCGGCCGAGGACGGCGCCGAGGGGGCGGCGCCGTCCTCCGGCCCGGGCCGGGGCGGCGGAGGTGTCTTCCTCAGGCAGGGCGCCTGGGGAGGACACGCTCTTCTGGTTGTCGGTCATGGTGTCGTTCGCGTCAGTGGCTGAACGCCGGGTAGATGGGGGCGCCCTGGGCGAGCTCCTTGGGCCACACCTGGTTGACGATGCCCTTCTGCACCTGCATCAGGATCGGGATGGCGCCCTTGTTCTCACCCTTCTCGTCAAAGACGATCGGGCCGCTCTGGGCCATCAGGGAGTCGAGCTTGGACTCGGCGATGGCGTCGCGGATCTTGGCCGGCTCGCTGCTCTTGGCCCGGTCGATCGCGTCGGCGATGACGCGCACCGAGTCGTACGCCAGGACGGCGCTCGTGCGGATGTCGTCGTTGTACTTCTCCTTGTACAGCGCGGCCAGGTCCTTCGTCGGCTGCTTGGTGTAGTCCGGGTGGTAGTTCGCGTCGAAGTACCCCTCGGCCGCGGCGCCCGCCTCCTTGGGGAACTGCGGGAGGTCGAAGGCGCCGTTGGCCACGCCGTAGACCGCGTTGACGGGCGGCTTGACGGTGTTGACGGCCTTGGCGACGAGGACGCCGTCGCGGTAGTAGCCGGCCACGGCAAGCGCGTCGGCGCCCGAGGCCTTCACCTGGGTCACCTGCGTGGTGAGGTCGGAGACGCTCGCGGCGTCGTAGCTGATGGCCGGTCCGACCTCGAAGCCCAGCTCTTTGGCCTTCTTGGTGAACGCGTCCCGGATACCAGTGCCGAAGGGGCCCTGCTCGTGAAGGAACGCGACCTTCTTCACCGGCTTGCCCGCCGCCTTCGACACGTCGAAGAGGTACTGGGCGCCCTCCTCGCCGATCACCGACGCGCTCGGCTGCACGCGGAACGTGTACTTGTAGCCCTGGCTGAGGATGGAGTCGGCGGACGAGACGTCGATGACGAAGGGCACCTTGTTGCGCTCGGCCACCGTGGCGACGTTCGCGCTCACCGCGCTCTGGTACGTGCCGACGATGCCGACGGCACCCTCTTGGACCAGGCGCTGCGCCTCGCTCTGGCCGACCTCCGGTTTGCCCTGGGAGTCGGCGGAGACGAGCTCGACCTTGGCGCCCTTCATGGACTTGATGCCGCCGGCGGCGTTGATCGCCTCGACGGCCAGCTTCGCACCGTTGTCCATCTGCTGCCCGTCGGCGGCCGCTGCGCCGCTCAGCGGGTGCAGCGACCCGATCTTGACCGTGTCCCCCGAGCCGGACGTCCCGCTCGGGCTGGAGCCGCCGCACCCGGCGAGCGCCACAGGGACCGACAGGGTCACGCCAAGGATCCAGGCTTTTCTCATCCGTCACTCCTGAGTTCAGGGCGTTCCGCTGATCGGAACATTTGCCTTGCCGGTAAGAGTTGCATTGCCCACGGCGGCGGGTCAAGGGGTCTGGGCGCGCGACTTCTACTGGTTCGAAACGAAACTTTCAGGCTAAATCGGCCCCTTGTGTGAGTCCGTAGGCGCTGCCATACTCAGTTCCACTGACAGGAACGACTGACGGTAGTCGTCATCCGTTCGACGCATTTCACTGACTGTGCGGGCAGGCCTGAGGGCACCAGCCGGACCGCAGCGAAGGAGCGGGACTGTGGCTGCTGAGAGCAAGGGCACGGAGACGGCTACTCGGGTCGCCGACGTCCTGCTGCTGTTCACCGACGGGCCCGACTCCCTGGGGGTCTCCACCATCGCGCGAACCCTCGGACTCTCCAAGCCCGTGGTGCACCGCACGCTGTCGAGCCTCGTCGAGCGCGGTTTCCTCGTCAGCGACCCCCGGACCCGGGGGTACGCCCTCGGCCCCTCGCTGGCCTCCCTCGGCGCCCGGGCCCTGCGGCAGTCGGGGCTGCGGGCGGCGGCGCTGCCCGCCATGCGCCGGCTGCACGACCTCACCGGGGAGACCGTGACGGTCTCAGCGCGCGTTCCCGGCGGGCGTGTCTACCTGGACCAGGTGGAGAGCACCCGCGAGGTCAAGATGACCGTGGAGCTCGGACGCCGCTTCCCTCTCCACGCCGGCTCTTCGAGCGCCTGCATCCTCGCGTTCCTGCCTGAGCCGGAGCGTCGTGAGTACCTCGCCACGCAGCCGCTTGTCGGCATGACGCCCAAAACGATCACCGACCCGGGGGAGCTGCGCGCTCGGCTCGCCAGCGTGCGCGCTACGGGCATCGCTCAGTCCGACGGCGAGCGGCAACAGGGCGCCGGCTCGGTCGCTGCTCCGGTCTTCGGCTTCGACGGCCAGGTGGTCGGCTCCATCTCTGTCTGCGGGCCGGTCTACCGGATGCACCGCGAGGCGCGGGTCGCCATCGTCCCCCACCTGCGTGTGGCCGCGGACGAGGTGTCCCGGGCCCTGGGCTGGCGCGGCGGTCTGCCGGAGGAGACGCGCGAGGACGCCGAGGACGCCTCGTGAGCACCCTGGCGCGGTCCTGGCTGTATGTGCCTGCCCACCACGCCGACCGGATCGGCAAGGCACTGCGGAGCGGCGCTGACGCCGTGGTCCTCGACCTCGAGGACGCCGTGCCGGCCGAACGCAAGGACGAGGCCCGCGAGGTCGCGGCGACCGCCCTGCGCGGGCTGGGGGACCCCACGACCCGGCCCCAGGTGTGGGTGCGGGTCAACCCGCCGCACTCCCCCTGGGGCGAGGCCGACCTCACCGGGCTCGCCGGGCTGGACCTGGACGGGGTCCGCGTGCCCCGCGCCGAGGACCCGGCAGCGGTGGCGGCCGTGGCCGACGCCCTCGGTTGTCCGCTGCAGCTCCTCCTCGAGACCGCTCGCGGGCTTCTGGCCGCGCCCCATCTCGCCGTCGCCCACCCCGCCGTCGCAGGCATCGGGCTCGGCGAGGCCGACCTTGCCGCGGACCTGCGCACCGGTTCCAGCAGCGGCCTGGAGTGGGCCCGTGGATGGGTCGTGGCCGTGGCTCGGGCGGTCGGCCTCGCCTCGCCGGTGCAGAGCGTCTACACCTCCGTCGCCGATCTCGACGGTCTGCGCGCCACGACGGCGGCAGGACGCGAGCTCGGGTTCTTCGGCCGGTCCGTCGTGCACCCGCGCCAGATCGCGCCGGTGCACGAGGTCTACCGCCCCACCGGTGAGGAGACGGCGCGGGCGCGGGAGGTCGTCGAGGCCCTGGAGTCCGCCCGCGGTCGGGGCGAGGCGGCGGTCCTGACGTCTGACGGCCGGTTCGTCGACCCCGCCGTCGTCTCCCGGGCCCAGCTCGTCCTCGAGCTGGCCGCCCTTGACCAACCGACACCCGCCCAGATCCGCAGCGAGGAGAACCGATGACCACCGAGGCGACCGGCCATGAGGCCACGTCCACCACCCAGCAGCTGATCGAAGCTGCCCGCAGGGCCCGCACGGTCGAGCTCGGCCACCCGCACTTCACCGGGATGCCGTGCTCGCCCAACCACCCGGGATTCCGGATGACGCTCATCCGGCGCCACGGGGACATGGTCCGCTCGGACGGCGGCTCGGCGTCCAACGAGATCATCGTGACCGGCGGGCACGTCGGCACCCACGTGGACGCGCTCTCCCACGTCAGCCACGACGGGCTCCTCCACGGTGGGATCGACGCCGCGGTGGCGCAGACGGGTGGCAGCTTCTCGGCTCTGGGGGCGGAGCACACGCCCTTCCTGCTGACGCGTGGCGTCCTGCTCGACGTCGCGGCCACCAAGGGGGTCGAGGTGCTTCCCGCAGGATACGGCGTCACCGCCGGCGACCTGCGACGGAGCGCTGACCGGGCGGGGGTGGAGGTGGCGAAGGGCGACGTCGTCCTCATCCGCACCGGCTGGGCCCGGAACTTCGGCGACCCGGGGGTATACCTCGGCCAGAGTGCCGGCGTGCCCGGCGTAGCGCCGGACGCGGCCGCGTGGCTCGCGGCGGCGCAGGTGGTGGCCACCGGCGCCGACACCACGGCCTACGAGCAGATCCAGCCCGGCGCTGGGCACTCGGTGTTGCCCGTGCACCGGATCCTGCTCGTGGAGGCCGGCATCCACATCATCGAGCACCTCAACCTGGAAGCCGCCTCGGAGCAGGGGCTGACCGAGTTCCTCTTCGTCATGGCGCCGCTGCGGATCGTCGGCGGCACCGGCTCTCCCATCCGGCCCGTCGCGGTGGTCGGCGCGTGAGCGACCAGACCGTCGCCCAGCGCCTGGCCTACGTCGCGGCAATGGTGGCCCGTAGCGGCCTCGGGCAGGATCTCCGGGAGGATGTCGCACGCCGGGTGCTCGACGTCCTCGGCAACTCCCTCGCCGCTGCCGACCAGCCGGCCGCGCGCGCGGTGACTGGAGTGGCGTCGGCCTGGGGCGGTTCAGGCCAGGCGACGGCGATCGCCTCGGGAGTCCGCCTGCCCGCCCCGGCTGCCGCGCTCGTCAACGGCACCCTGGCCCACTCGCTGGACTTCGACGACACCCACCTCCCCTCTGTCCTGCATCCCTCCTCCTCGGTCGTGCCCGCCGCCCTGGCGGTGGCGGAGGCGACCGGGGCAAGCGGCCCGGCCCTGCTCGACGCCGCAGGCATGGGAATCGAGGTGACGGTCCGCCTCGGCATGGGCGGCTACGACCGGGAGATGGGGAACTCGGTCTTCTTCGACCGCGGCCAGCACGCCACGTCGATCTGCGGAGCCATCGGCTCCGCCGTGGCCGCAGCCATGCTCATGGACCTCGACGAGAAGGGCATCGCCCACGCCATCGGCATCGCGGCAAGCATGGGAGCCGGGCTCCTCGAGGCGAACCGGACTGGAGGGACCGTGAAGCGGATGCACTGCGGGTGGGCCGCGCACTCGGGAGTCGTGGCCGCCGAGCTGGCCCGGGCTGGCCTCACTGGACCGCCCACGGTCATCGAGGGTCGCTTCGGCTTTCTCCACGCCTTCTGCGGTGACCGCGCCGACGTCGCCGCCGTGGTCGACGGGCTCGGCGAGCGCTGGGAGCTGCCCGGCATCTTCTTCAAGCCGTATCCCTGCAACCACTTCACCCACGCGGGCATCGACGCTGCCCTGCGCCTGCGTGCCGACGGCGTGCGGCCGGAGGACATCGCCGAGATCGAGCTCGGCGCCCCCACACCGGTGCTGCGCACCATCGCCGAACCGCCCGAGGCCAAGGCGCGGCCGGAGTCCGGCTACCACGCCGCGTTCAGCGGTCCCTTCACCCTCGCTGCCGCCCTCGTCGGCGGCGGCGGCCTCGGCGTCGGCCACGAGGACTTCACCGACGAGGCGGCACGGGACGAACAACGACTGGCCCTGGCCGCGAAGGTCCGCTGCGTCGCCGACGCCCGCTGCGACGAGATCTTCCCCAACCAGTTTCCAGCCGTCGTTCGAGTGGTCCTGGGCGACGGCACCCGGCGCGAGGTGCGGGTCGACGTCAACCGTGGCGGGCCTGGCAACCCCCTCTCGGCCGACGAGCTGGCAGAGAAGTTCCGCACGAACGCCGAGCGACGTCTTGATGAGGACACGGCGGCAAAGGTGGCAGCCGCGGCATACGCGCTCCCTGAGGGTGGGCCCGTCACGGGGCTCATGAGCCTGGTCGGCTGATGTCGGGTGACGCCGGCAGCGGCGAGCAGGTCGTGGCACCGGCCACGTGCGGCTCACGACGGCTCGAGCGCCTCACGGCCCTAGCCGCGCAGACGTCGTTCCACGACGCACCGCCCGAAGTCCGGGAGCGAGTGGCGACCCTCGTCGTGGACACCCTCGCCGTCACCTCGTGGGGCAGCCGGCGCCGCGAGCTCGTCGCCACGCGCGACGTCGTGACCCGCCATGCATCGCCCGGCATGGCAACGGTTTTCGGTGAGCCTGTCCCCCGGCCGGCCTCCATGGCATGCTCTCTCAACGGCTCCGCAGCTGCCGCTGACCAGCTCCAGGACGGTCACCGTCTGGCACGTGGGCATCCGGCGTCACACATCGTCCTCGCCGTCCTCGCCCTTGCCGAGGAAGTCGACGCCTCCACCGAGGAGCTGCTGTCGGCTGTCCTCGCGGGCTATGAGCTGGGCGCCAGGCTGGGCATTGCGATGCGCGGCACGCCACCGGGAGTGCACGACATCGGGACGTGGGGCGCGGTCGCGGCCGCCGCGGGCACCGCGCGCCTGCTGAGACCTCATGACGCGGACGCCATGCGCCGCGCCGTCGAGCTCGGAGCCTCGGCGCCGCTCCTCACGGACGCCACGACGATCTTCACGGGGCACACCGGTGGCCACGCCTACCTCGGCGCCTCGGTCGCGCATGGCCTGTGGCTCGGCCAGGCCGCGACCGCGGGTCTGGAGGCCGCCCCCGGCGCCCTGGAACGCTTCTTCGGTGTCCGGGCAGCCCGCGACTGGGGTGGCCTTCCGGACATTCCCGACACCGCTGGCGGCGGGTGGCCGTCGTACGAGCTCCTGCGGGGATACGTGAAGCTGCACCCCACGTGCGCCCACCTGCACGGCGTGCTCGACGCCCTCGATGACGTCACGACCGTGCTCAGGGATCAGGGCGTGACGGGGCCGCTCGCCCCGCGGGTGCGTCGCGTGCAGGTGCAGACGTATGCCGCGGCCGCCGCCTTCGTGGCGCCGGCCGAGAACGAGCTGCAGGCTCGCTTCAGCATCCCGACCTCGGTGGCCTTGACGTTGATACACGGAGGGCTCACGGGTAAGGCCCTGACCGACGCCGAGGCAGGTTCGCCTGCGGTCCGGGACCTGGCCGCCCGCGTCGACGTGGTCGTCGACCCCGACCTCGACGCCGGATACCCGGACGGCCGGCCGTCAGCGGTCACTGTCGTCCTCGAGGACGGGCTCAGCGTCAGCGCCACAAGTCTGCGACCACGAGGTGACGCGGATGGAGCGAGGAGCCGGAGCGCCTTTCGGGACAAGAGTGAACGCCTGCTTCGGGAGACGTTCGGGGACCGGGCCGAAGCACTGCTCCACCTCCTCGCGCAGTGGCCTTCGCGGTATACCCCCCGCGAGCTAGGCGCTGCGTTCCGTCACGCGGCCGCCGCGCCGGCCGGGGCCCGCCGGTGATCGTCACGCGCCGTTCAGGTGGCCTCGCGTTGGTTGACCAGACCGAACACGGTCGGGTCGCCGGCGAGCTCGCGTCGCACTGGGGCAATACCCTCTTCGAGCCGCCGACCCCTCGCGAGCCGGTCGTCTTCGCGACGAGCCGCCACGACGAGGGTTGGCGGGCCTGGGACGCGCGCGGCCTGCTCAACGAGGTCGAGCGCCGCCCTCTGCACTTCCTCGAGATCGACTCCGACGAGCACGTGCGCCTGTACCGGCAGGGCGTGGAGCGGGTCCGGATGCACGATGCCTACGCCGGACTGCTCGTGGGCATGCACTGGACCGGCCTCTACCGCGGGCGCTGGAGCAGCCCGTCCGCGCGTGGCAGGCTCGCTCGCGGACCTCACGACTCGAAGCTGCTGGACGACGTCGTCAGCGAAGAGGAGCAGCGCTGGGTGGAGGCCAAGCGCGCGGCCTGGACCGCGGACGAGCCGCGCGCGGTCTTCGAGGCCACGCTCTGGCACAACTACCAGCTGCTGCAGCTGTGGGACCTGCTGTCCCTCTACCTCTGTGTCATGCCTCAGGGCCCGGTGCCCCCCGGGGGCACACCCAGCAGGTGGGGTCCCCAGCTCAGCTCGATCGTCCACTCCCCCGAGGCCGTGACCCTGCCGCCGGTCCGCACCGGACCGTTCGGAGCCTTGGTGTCCCTTCAGGCCGAAGTGGCGGAGCCGTCGACCGTGTGGCTGCGGCCCTGGCCCTTCGCTGAACCTGAGTTCGCGATCGAGGTCGAACAGACGATGGTCCCCGACCGGGCCTACGACGACCCTGCACAAGTCGCCTCCGCGATCGGCGGCGGGCACTCCACCGCGTTGCGGTGGACGCTGCGCCGCGGCGCGGACGTTCACGATCCACTGAGGGCTGCGGACCATGCCTGAGCCGCACGCGGCCCCGGCAGCCGCTGAGCAGATGGCCCGGGCGGCCATGCTCGCGCAACAGTTCGTCCTCGACGAGGCGGCCTTCGCGCAGCTGACCACCATCGACGCCAGGGGCTACCCGGTGACGCGCACCATGACCGCCTTCCTGCTCGAGGACTGGAGCGTCGCGACGGTCCAGCGGCGTGGACACCGTCGAGTGGCGCAGTGGCGGCGCCGACCCCAGACCGAGGTCGTGTGGGTCGGTCGGCCGCGCGCTGGGGCGACCAACGAACGCCCGCACGTCTTCGACATCGGCGCGCTGCCACCGCGGGTCGTCGCGGTGCGCGGTGACGCCGCGGTCATGCCGCAGGATTGGACCGAGGCGGTCTACCGCAGTGCGGTGACCGCCCAGCGCGCTGCCGGGAACGACCGGGCCCCCCTGCGAACACCGGAGGAGGTCACCGCCGAACTGGTGGGGGTCCGCATCCGCCCTATCCGTGTGCGCCTTGAAGGGTTCGGCGACGGCGCGCAGTCATTCACCTTCGACCCCCCACAGCGAGGAGACGCCTGATGTACAAGACGATTCTGGGTTACGTCATCGAGGACGGCGTGACGGAAGAGGAGTACGAGAAGTGGCTCTTCGAGGTTCACGCTCCCGACCTCCTGGCCAATCCCCATCTCGATCGCATCATCTTCAACAAAGTTGAGGACCAGGTCACCACGGCCTCGGGTGGAACCGCAAAGATTGCCGCGGACCAGACCTTCTACCGCATCGCCGAGATGCAGTTCGAAAACGAGGAGGCCTACCACGCCTACCGCGAGTGGTTCACCGAGAACCCCATTCCGCTGGACCGCGGTCCGGCCGGGCGCACGCGGTTCAAGTTCTATGTGACCGCGACCCCCACCGAGGTCACCAGGGCGTCGCTCGCCTCCCGCGGAGACTGACCGGTGACCGCGGCACTGGCCGCTGCGCTGGCCCTGGCCACGGGGAACGACCTTGCCGTCAGCTCCAGGTCCGACTTCGACGAGGCAGAGTCCGCACTGGCCGCCCTGACAGCGCTCGAACCCGACGAGGACCTCCAAGCCACAGCGGCACAAAAGGATCCCGGTCCCACGCCCCTGCTGGGAACCCCTCACACAGCAGAGACCTACTCCGCCTTGCTGTGGAACGGCGAGCGATTCGAGCGTCACGGCGTCTCCTGGGGCGCGCGACTGCTCTTCCTCGCCCGTGCTTCGGGCGGGCGCCCGGATCGCCTTGCTGCCGGGGTCCAGGCCGGCGAGGCGATGCGCGCGACGTGGCCACCCGAGCCCACGACAACCCCCGTCGCCGGCCTGACCGTGGACACCGTTTCGTCGGGCGTCTGCGCGGCAGTGTCCGATGGGCTCGAGGGCGAGGCGGTGGAGCAGGTCGCCGAGCTCGCCGCCGCCCTCATGCTCATCACACCAGCGGCGCCGGGCTCCGAGCTCGCAGGGCTGCACGCGGGCCATGCGCTGGCCTCAGGATGGCTCGCAGTGCAGCTCCACCGCTCGGGATTGGTCGCAGCGCCGGGCACCAGTGCAGAGGTGCTCGCCACCCGCGAGACCCCATGACCGGCATACCCGTCCTGGTCAACCTCGCCCGACCGCGCGATGAGGTCGACGCCGTGCAGATGGCGCTGGCGGCACGGGCCGCCGGCCTGAGCGGTGTCGGCCTCCCGGACAGCCCGCGCCTCTTCCCCGACCCGCTGGTCGAGACCGCACGAGTGCTCTCGTCGAGCCCGGACGTCATCGCCGGGCCGTGCGTCCTATCGCTCCCCCTCATGCACCCCGTGCGGGCGGCCAGTGCGTTGGGCACCCTGGCAGAGGCGTTCCCTGGGCGGCTTGCGGCCGTAGTGGGACGTGGGGAGAGCTCGTTGGCCAACGAGGGGATCCGCCCGCCGAGCCTGCGTGAGTACGCCGGGATGCTCGCCGAGCTGCGCGAGCGCCTGTCGGAGCGCCCCTGCACGATGCACCTGCTCGGAGCGGCGTCCGGCCCCAGAACGACGGAGGTCACCGCACGTGAGCTGGGTGGCGTGCTCGTCGACGTTGGGACCGACGCTGCTGGTGTGGCGGCGGCGGTCGCACGGGCCCGTGCCATCGACCCCGAGGTGGTGGTGTGGGCCTTCGTGCGCATGGCGATCGCCGACGACCCTGCCGAGGCCTTGGCCGCGACCACCCCCCTTCTCGGGTCGTGCGCCGCTCGCATGGCGGCCGCTCCGGAGTGGTATGGCGTCAGCACCGCCATGCACCAGTCGGTCGTCGACCTCGCCAAGGCGCACGACTACCACCGACACGGCACCGAGGGAGCCCTGGGGAACGCTGACCCGAGGAGCGAGCCGGGGCTGGCGCGAGCAGCCGAGCTGGTTCGTGCACGGTTCGTCCTCGCGGGGTCACCTGCCGCGGTCGAGCAACGTCTCCGCGCGCTCGCCGCCACCGGCATTGGTGGCCTCATCCTGGCGGGCGGCCTTCCGGGTGTCGTCACACGTCTACACGATCTCGGCGAAGCGGCCCGCAGCATCGTCCCCCAGCGCGGCACAACAGAGGAGAGGCAACGGTGAGCCCAACAGGTCACCCCGACGAGACGTTCGCCGGGCATCTTGGTGTTCTGGCCACGTTCGCCGTGGACGCCATCGGATCCCCGCTGCCGTCACAGGTCGACGGCTTCGCGCGCAGCCTGCTCCTGGACACTCTCGGCGCGCTGATCGGCGGTACGCGATATCCGCAGGTACAGGCCATGCGCGAGCACCTTGGGCCCGGCGACCTCACCCGTTCCGAACCTTCGTTCCCCGCGCTCCTGCGTCTCGGAGCCGCCTCAACCTGGCTCGACGCGGACTCCGGCGGTTCCTTCCACCCCCAGGGGCACCGCCTGCCACCCGTGCCTACCGCCCATCCCGCGCCGCACGTTCTCCCCTCGCTCCTGCAGGGCGCAGCCGGTGGCCTGACAGACGACGACCTCGTCCGGATCTTTGCCATTGCCACGGAGGTGGGTCTCCGCTTCGGGACGACCACCTCACTGCGCCCGGGCCTGCACCCGCACGGCTTGCACGGCCCCGTGGCAGCTGCAGTGGCGACGAGTCTCGTGCGGGGACATCCGGCGCCGGTGACCGCTGCGGCAATGGCACAGGCCCTAAGCCTGCCCGTCGCTGCAAGGCTGTGGCAGCCGATGGAGGGCGGGACCGTGCGCAACGCCTGGACTGGGCTCGGCGCCTACTACGGGGCCAGAGCCGCCGCCGAGGCACCGAACCGTGCCCTGCGCGCAGACGACGCCCTCCTGGCCCTGCGCGCAGCGGTGACTGACGATGCGGACCTCACCGCCCTCAGTGATGGCCTCGGCACCCGCTGGGTCTTCCTCGACAGCTACCTGAAGCCCTACGCCTGCGCCCGATGGGTCCACCCCGCCCTTGACGCCCTGACGGCCTCGGTCGAGGCGCGCCGGAAGGCCAGCCACCCTGCCTCGGGCGCGAGCATCGAGAGGATCGAGGTCGACACCTTCGCCTATGCCGCATCCTTGTCGGCCCTCAACGTCCGCTCAGACATGCACGCGCGGTTCTCGCTTCCTGTGTGCCTTGCCACGCTCGCCCTTGACGGCGAGTTGCACGCCGCCGGCTTCCTGCCGAACCGGCTGACACGGCCCGAGGTCGCCGCACTGGCCCGACGAGTCGTCCTTCGTGAAGAGGCCAGCTTCACCGCTGCGCTGCCGCGGGAGCGGCCGACCAGCGTGACCGTGACCTGGAACGATCGGGAGCGGACCTCCTCCCATGTGCGTAACGCCAGGGGGAACCCGGACAACCCGCTCACCCGGGCCGAAGTAATGGCGAAGTTCCGGTCCAACGTGGACAGTGTCCTGACACCCGCACTGACGGACGAATGCGTCGCAAGCCTTCTCGCCCAAGGTGATTCGTCATCGCTCGCGTCGGTGGCCCGTGTCCTGCAGTAACCACATGGAGCGCGTGGGCTCTGTGCCATGGAATCCGCCAAGGCTACGCCGGCGGCGCTCGCCTCGAGGTGGCCAAGATCGCTCAGGTCAAGCGTCGTAGCTCTACCCACCCGTGCGGTTGGGCTGAGACGGATCACGCCATCGTCCCTGGACATCGCGTCTCAGCCAGAGTCCGAAATCTGGGCCCACTCGCGCCACCTCCGGCAGCGTTCCGGTCGTTGAGGTGGCTGCCGGAGCCCCGGCTCGTGTGCACTGTTGCCCGCGTGTACCAGGGCAACGGAGTAGTGGGGCGTCGGTGAGTACGTGCGCGATTGGCAGACATCCGGGGTCGGGAGGCATCATCGTCTCGCTGGCCGAGGGCACAGGCTGAGTCTGGCAGCGCCCGCGTCTGCCGTGATCCGCCCCGTCTTGGCAGGTCTGGAGAGACGCGCCTTTCCACCGCCAGACGACCTCGACATCGCGCTGACTCGTGGGGTT
The DNA here is from genome assembly GCA_036278335.1 of Pedococcus sp. Taxonomy (GTDB): domain Bacteria; phylum Actinomycetota; class Actinomycetes; order Actinomycetales; family Dermatophilaceae; genus Pedococcus_A. The sequence goes on along the minus strand of DASULG010000365.1, from coordinate 3,559 downwards.
CGAACGCCTACTGGGCGAGGTCGGCGGCCGCTGCGTGCAACAGGCGGTCGAAGGCGAGGGTGAGGTCGGTGACGTCGTGGGTGTGACGCAGGGTGTGGATGGTGCGGTGAGCCGCGCGGTGTCGTACCGGCCGATGGGCGAGCCCGGGGATGGTGCGGCGCGCCATCCTCGAGACCAGTGCGACGCCGTAGCCGGTTGCCACGAGTGCCTGGGCGACGTCGTAGGACTCGGTCTCGAAGCGGATCCGGGGCTCGAAGCCGGCTTCGCGGGTGATGCGGTCGAACTGTGCTCGTGCAGCCGAGCCGCCGCGGATGACCACCCACGACTCCTCAGCGAGCGCGGACAGAGGGAGCGCTCCGGTGCTCCCGGCGAGCCGGTGGTCATCGGCGAAGGCAACGACCATCGGGTCCTCGAGGATGCGGGTCAGCGTCAGCCCCTCCGGTGCAGCTGGGGGAAGGTCCCAGGAGGCGAGGACAGCAAGGTCGAGATCGCCTCGGGCCACCAGGTGCACCGCGTCGCTGGACTGAATGTCGGTCACCGAGAGGTCCACGTCGGCACGCTGGTGGCGCAGTGCGGTCATTGCCGGGGGAAGCAGGTGGAGCGCGGCCGCCTGGAACGCACCCACGCGCAGGCGGGCCACCAGCCCCTGCCGGTAGGCGGGAAAAGAGGCCAACGCGTCCTCGACCTCGCGACGGATCCGACTGCCATGCACGGCCAGTGCCGCGCCGGCCTCGCTGAGGGTCGCGCCTCGAGGACCGCGTTCCACCAGACGGGCGCCCCAGAACCTCTCCGCACGGGCAAGCCGTTGAGAAACGGCCGGCGGGGTCAGGCCGAGGACGTCCCCGGCTCCTGCGAGTGTTCCCTGCTCGTCGATGGCCGCCAGCAGGAGCAGCTGGTCCGCCTGGTCAGTCTTCACAATCCTTCATACCACCCTGGCAAGCATTACTCCCCAAAAGATGACGCGACGGTCATGGTGGAGGTGAAACCCAAGGAGGGCCCTGTGCTTGTTCGATTCGTCGCCACCACGTGGCTGCTTGCGATGCTCCCGGGTGTGGGCCAGGCGCTCATGCTGAGGCAGACCCTGACCGAGGGTCCGCGCGTCGCCGTTGCGACCATCCTGGGCACCTCCACCGGACTGGTCATCTGGTCTGTCGCGGCTGGAGCCGGGCTGTCCGCGGCCGTCCTGGCCGACCCCGCCATCTACCGAGCGGTCCTGGTCGCTGGTGGTGTCGTGCTCGCCGGTATCGGCGGCCGAACACTGTGGGCGGCGATACGAGAACGAGGCCACACCGCTGGACTGTCGACGTCCTCGCAACCTCGCGGTAGCCGCCGCGCCGCCTACCTCGCCGGCGTTGCCACCAACCTGGCCAACCCGAAAGCCGGTGTATTCGCCATCACCCTGCTGCCGGCGTTCGCGGGTGTCGGCGGTTTCCTGCCCACCGTCAGCCTCGGGCTGCTCTGGTCGGCTGTGACCGCATCCTGGTACTTGATCTTCGTTCTGTTCATATCGCGTGGCCGCACCTTCATCACCCGACCCGGCGCCCAGAAAGCACTCGGCAGCGTCAGCGGAATCGTCCTCATTTCTGTCGGCACCGCAGTCGCGCTCGGCCACTGAGCGCTGTAGACCAAGGCACCCGGATCTCAGCCCAAGCGCGACCTTCAACAGCGTCACTTAGCCGCGAGGCGGGCCACGACCTCCAGGGGGTGTCTACAGGATCAGCCGAAGACAGCGCGTTGTCGGCGGCCACACAGCTCGCTCTCGGCTCGGGTTCACAGCGCTCGATCACCAGCGAGCGGTGGCGTGCACGCGCAGTCTCTCGATCGTCGAGCGGCGTGGTGGGAGCCTGTGCATAGCCGCAGTCGATGAAGGGGAAGGGCCATGGCGATCAAGGGCTTCACGCGATGGCTCTACCGCGGCGGTCGGCCGAACTCACTTGCACGGGCGATCAACGCTGTGTGGGCGCGCGTCTTCGCGAGCGGTCGAGGCCCGTCGCGGGTCGCGACTCTCGAGGTCGTAGGCCGCAAGTCCGGCAAACCCGTGAGGCTGCCGGTCGTCATCGCTGACCTGGATGGTGAGCGCTACCTGGTGTCCATGCTCGGCGACGACACCAACTGGGTTCGCAATGTCCGCGCTGCGGGCCACCGTGCCGCGCTTCTGCAGGGCGGCCGAACCGGCATTCATCTGGACGAGATCCCGATCCAGGACCGGGCGCCAATCATCAGGCGCTACTGCCAAGTCGCAACGAGCGGCCGGGTGCACATCCCGGTCGACCCCGATGCCCCGCTCTCAGCGTTCGAGTCCGTCGCCGCCCGGTACCCGGTATTCCGCATCGTTCCCCAGCCCTGAGGTACGGACGCCAGCACATCTGCCGCGAACCGTTCGTTCGACACATGGTCACGAGCCGCGTCTTTCCGCCACCTGTCGACCTCCCGAACCTCGGCATTGTGGCGGTGACCTGGGTGAATCGAGCCAGACAGAGTTTTGCACCCAGCCTGTGAGGTCCCTGGACGGGCGACCTTGCTTCACTGTTGGGAATGCTGGGCGTTGCCCTTGGCGGTGGGTGGCAACTCTCCCGGCGGCTGCACCAGCATTGGCGGTGACAGGGAGGGAAGGGACGGCCGTGACCCCGACATGGTGGGCTCTGGTGGCGCTGGTCGCGCTCGGCATCGTGCTGACTGTCGCGGTGATCACGCTGGTGCCCTGGCGGGTGCCCAGCCCGACCCGCGCCGACCGAGCGGCGGCGCTGGGCGACGTGCCGGCTGGCGTGGTCACCAGAGATCGAGCGCTGCACGCCGCGCTGCGCCCCAGTTCGTACGGTTCTCTGCTGGTGGGACTGGTGGTGCCCCTGCTGCTTGGGTTCACCCCGGCGGGTGCCCGGATCGTCGTCTGGGTGGGCCAGCCGTTCGGTGGGCACTGGCTGGCGGAGGCTCTGGTGGGCGGCCTTGTCATCCTCATGATGCTGTGGTTGGTGGCACTGCCGTTTAGGGCGTGGCGTCACACCGTGCTGCGCCACTACGGGCTGTCCACCCAGGACTGGGGCGCCTGGGCGGCGGACCTGTTCAAGGGATGCGCGGTCGGGGCAGTGATCGGCGCGGTGGTGCTCGGCGGGTTCTACACGCTGACCCAGTTCGCGCCCGGCTGGTGGTGGGCGTTCGGTGCAGTGGGTGCCGCCGCCTTGGTGGTCCTGCTGTCGTTCGTCTTTCCGGTTCTGGTCGAGCCGGTGTTCAACAAGTTCACCCCGATGCCGGCGGGGCCGCTGCGTGATGTGTTGCTCACGATGGCGGCTCGGGACGGCATGCCGGTGCGGGATGTGCTGGTCGCGGACGCGTCGCGGCGTACGACCGGGCTCAACGCGTACGTGTCCGGCTTGGGACGCACCCGGCGGATCGTGGTCTACGACACGCTGTTGCGCGGGGCGCCTCCAGGTGAGGTGCGCAGTGTCGTCGCACACGAGCTGGGTCACGCCAAGGACCGGGACGCCGAACTAGCCGCGCTGCTGGGGGCGATCGGGGCCGCGGCGGCGGTCGTGGCGCTCTACCTGTTGGGGCAGTGGGGTGC
>DASULG010000364.1:0-3004 GCA_036278335.1 Pedococcus sp. | reverse complement strand
GGACGTCCGGCCTCGGGCCTTCTCTGTGCCTGCGCTGCCTTGCCGGTATGCCGGGCGGCAGGCTGAGGCGCTCAGCGCCGACCGGGGAGGTGGTCCTGCAGGCGGCTCCACGGCGCGAGTACGGCAGCGCCAAGGGCCTCGCGCCGCTCGCGCCACTCCGTCACCCCGTCCTGGGGCCACCACCGCGCCCGCAGCCGGTCCTTGCGGCGCCTCACGCCCGAGACCGCCCGGACCACCCGCTGGGTGTCCTCCCGGATGTCGACCAGCGTCGTGCCCGGCGGCGCATACCGCGACCGCTCGACCGTGTCGACGACGCGGCGCAGCGACTCGCGCTCGGCGCCCTCCAGGTAGGCCTCGCGCATGAAGAACCTGCCCGCCTGCCGCGGGGTGCTCCCACGGGGCGGGATGACGCCGAGGTCACCGATCCGCTCCACCATCGCCTGCCACTCGACCTCGATGCGGCGTGCCTCGCTCTCGGCATCCCGCAGCCGCCGGCGCAGCCTCAGACGAGCTGCCAGCGGCACCGCCACTGCTCCGACGCCACCGATGACCAGCCCGAGCAGCACCCAGCCGAGCAGGGTGAGCCGGCCCGAGCTCCACCACGCCGCCAGGATTCCGGTGTCGGCCGATGTCGAGGCGCCGGCGTCCTGTGAACCAGGGTCGTTGGTGCCGCCGTCGCGCCGGTTGCTGGGCAGGGCGGAGGCGGTCGAGGTGTTGGTCGAGCCTGACCCCGGGCTCGTCTGGGGGGTCGAGTCGAGCGAGTACGGCGGGGCCTGCCCACTGCGGGAGGGCGGAGTCGGCTCGAAGCGGAGCCAGCCCACCCCCTCGAAGTAGAGCTCCGGCCACGCGTGCGCGTCGGCGGCCTTGACCTTGTAGACGCCCTTGTCGAGCGTGCCGGGCAGGAAACCGATCGCGACCCGCGCGGGGATCCCGCTGGCCCTTGCCAGCATGACCATGCCCGTGGCGAACTGCACGCAGTAGCCGGTCTTCGTCTTGAGGAAGTGCGTGATCGGGTCGTACTGGGCGAGGCGGCCGTTCGCGTCTTTCACGGGCCCTGCCAGCTCGAGGGAGTACGTGTAGGCACCGCTGCGGAAGTGCGCCTGGATGGCCAGCGCCGCCTCGATGCGGCTGGCGCCTGCGGGCACGACCTGGGCCGCGAGGGCTCGGACTGCCGGCTCCGAGGCCGGGTCCAGCTGCAGGGCATCTTCGTGCGCCGGGTCGTTGGCGAGCTGCGTGGGGGCCTGTGCGAGCAGCGCCCGCGGCGGGTCGAGCTCGACGTAGTCCATCGTGTACGACTCCGTCGCGCGGTTGACCTTGGCGACCTGGGTAGCGGGGTCGAGACCCCAACGGGCGCCGTCGAGGTCGGCAGAGACGAGCGGGAACGGCGCTGCGATCTGAGGTGCCTGGAGCCGGGAGCCGTCCACGGAGATGCGGTACCTCTTGCGGGCCACCCCGTTCGCGAGCTCAGGAGGCAGGGAGACGACCGGGTTGCGGCTGTACCGCACCGGGTCCTGGTCTGGCTGCCACTGCTCGTCACGGTAGGAGGTGAGCACCCCCACCCGCAGCGGGGTCGGGTTCGGAGCGGTCGTGATGTACGACAGGACGGGCGCCTGCGAGCGGTCGTCGAGGCTGCGGGAGAGGTCCACTGTGGTGTTCAGGCCGAACTTGCCGTCGCTGAACCCTGTGGCGTCGGCGGAGCGCCCCAGTCCGTCGACGAGGTAGCGCGTCGGAAGGTGTGGCAGGACCGCCGGGAGGGCGACAGCGGCCGCCAGGGCAGCGATGCCGAGGGAGCGTCCGAGCGTGGCGAACCCCAGCACGCCATCATCCTGGGAGCGTCGGCCCGGGACGAGCGGAGCGGTGGTGCCCCAGCGCCGCATCGAGGAGATGCCCTGCCGGCCCACCATGACCAGCCAGACACCCGCAGCCGCCATGAAGTACCCGGGATGCAGGGACTCCCCCGAGTTGGAGGCCGAGATGAGGAATGCCGTCAGCAGCGGGAGCCCGGCGAGCGCGGGGGAGCGGCGCATGACGGCCAGGTGGTCGACCACGATGCCGGTGAGGCCGATGGCGAGGCCGATGCCGAGGATGATGCCGCGGTTGGTCGGCGCCGGTGCCGAGTAGTTCTGGATCACCTCGCGGGCGTCGACCAGCAGGTTGTTGAACGCCAGCACCATGTCGGGCGTCGGCAGGCCGTGCCAGAGGTGGCCGCCGCCGTACAGCCAGCCCGAGGCCAGCACCACGGCCACGACCTGGACCAGGGCGACGCCGGTGCGCGAGGTGGTGAGCATGCGGCCGAGCAGGCCGGCGGCCACGACGGCGAGGACCATGGCCACCGTCGGGCGCACCCACGAGTTGGGGGTGAACAGTGTCGTCAGCGGCCAGCTGACCACCAGGGTCGCCAGCCCTGCGAGAGCTGTCTCCGGAAATCGCGTGCGGCTCATGGCGCCCCCACCCGGCTCATGGCGCCCCCACCGGGCTCGTGGCGCCTGCGAGGGCAGCCCACACCGAGGAGACGGAGTCCTCCGCACCGACGGGGACGACACTCCAGCCGGCGCTGCGCAGGACGGACACCGAGGTCAGGGACGTGCCGGCCTCGTGGGCACCGTGTGGCACCGACCCCCCACCGAGGCCGAGGTGGCGGCTCGTGCCGAACCGGCGCGGGTCCAGGACCATGGCCAGACCCGTCCCGCCTGGCTGGCGCAGGGCGGCGACCTGGCGGGCGAGGTCGTCATCGAGGTCGCTGAGGATGGCGATCACGAGCCCCCCGGAGGCGGTCACCGGGTGGGCCGCGTGCAGCACCTCCGCAAACTGTTCGAGCTGGCCTGTGTGCGCAACGGCCAGGACCTCGAGCGCACGGTCGAGCTCGACGGCCGTGGCGGCCCGGCCGTCCTCGGCGGTCTCATCGGTGACCAGGTGCACGGCGTAGCCCTGGTCGCACAGGTGCGCGGTGATGGAGGCGGCAGCCGTGACTGCCCACTCCAGCGAGCTCTGGTGGCCGGTGCCG
>DASULG010000363.1:0-2785 GCA_036278335.1 Pedococcus sp. | reverse complement strand
GCGCACGCGCAAACCGGCTGTCAGGCCTGAGCCAGCGTTCGGCGACGACCGTCAGCAGGGCTGCGTAGATCCCGGGGACCAGCACGAACATCGCGATCGCGAGCCAGACGGGGTCCAGCGTGAAGTCCACCCCGTCCGCGTGCACCAGCATGTTGCCGACCACTACCGCCGGACCCAGCGAGATCGAGAGGACCTGGAACCACCGCGGTCCGATCATCAGGCCCCGCAGCAGGAAGTACACCCCCGCGCCGAACACGCCGATGAGCGTGGTGACGACGAGCAGGTTCACGCTCTGCGGGCTCAGCTGTCCCATGGTGAAGCCGTCGTCGCTGGTGACGCCAGTGGCCTGGGGGTTCAGTCTCGCGAGCAGCATCATCGCCAGTCGGCTGCCCACCCCACCGACCAGGAGTCCCAGCAGCGCCCCCGCCCAGGACACCGCCGCCAGGCGGCGCACGGTCCGTTCGGCCGTGACTCTCCAGACACCCGCGTCTGCGACAGCTCCGAGCGCCATGGTGCCCCCTTCCCTCGGGCAGACATCATCCCGTCTGGGCGGCCGCCTTTCCCGCATATCGCGCAACTGCGCCTACCGGTGGCGCCGCCAGCCCGACACGACGAGAACCGGTTCGTCGGCGAACTCCAGGACGTGACGGGTGAGAGCACCCACGTACGGCTCCCCGGTGGCGAGCCGCGCCGACTTGCCGATGATGACCAGGTCGGCGTCCCAGTCACGGGCTGCGTCGAGGATGGCTGTCCCGACGGCCCCGCTCAGCACCTGGGTGTCGACTGCAACGCCCTCGTCCTCGGCCAGGGAGGACACGCGCGCAAGCACTGCGGCCACATGATGACCCCGCCGCCCTCCCAGTGGGCGCCCCGTAGCCGTCTCGAGCGCCAGGTCGAGCTCGTGGTCAGCGAGCACGTGCACGGCGCGCAGCTCGGCGTGCAGCGCACTGGCAAGGGAGACCGCGAGCCGGGTGGCTGCCAGGGAGTCGGACGAGTCGTCCACGGCGAGAAGAATGTGCTCGATCACGGCAGGGCCCTCCCTTGGGACGCGGATGCGGCGGCACGGCGCAGCCGCAGCCCGTCTTCTTGCTCGCTCTGTTCCAGCGTCAGCTCGAGGCGGCGCAGCTCGTCGTGCAGCCGAGGCAGCCACCGCCTGTCGAGGGCGCGCAGCCGTCGGCGGGTGACCGCGATCTCTGTCTCGATGCGGCGGACCGCTTCCTCTGCCGCTGCTGTGCGCACCCCGGCGACGAGGGCGGCGTGGAAGGCGGTGGTAGCCGGTCTGACGGCGGAGTTGCCGGCCGGGAGCACCGCGACCTCGGTCGCAATCGTGACGTGGGCCGCGGAGGGATAGCTGAGCCCCATGGCGGTCGCCCACTGCACCTCGACACCGACGGGCTCGAACCGGCTGGCGCAGCGGATGGCGTCCTGTCCGCCGAGCAGGGCCGCGCGCAGCAGCCAGGCATCGGCCTCCGCACAGGCCGACTCCCAGTCTGCGCGGGCGCGGGTGGCCAGGATCCGCAGCCGCTGCTCCTCCGGGAAGAGGATGCGCAGCTTCCGGTCCAGCTGCTCCCGTCCTCGCTCGGCTGTGGCGAGTCGACGGCGGAGCCAGTTGCGGCCCGCGCGCCCGGGAGGAACTCCTGAGAGGGCTGGCATGGCGCTACCCACGTCTCTTGAGGTGGGCGTCCAGCAGCGGTTTCGAGAGCATGGTGAGCTCCCGGCGGGGAAGCACCGCGGCCACGCGCCAACAGCGCTCCAGTGTCTCCTCCATCGTCCGGCGCTGGTGGGACTGCTGGTCGAGCAGCTCGTGCTCGAAGGTGGTGGCGAACTCCAGGTACAGCCGGTCGGTGGCGCTGAGGGCGGCATCGCCGACGATCTCTGCGAGCTCGCGGACCTGGCGGGCGCGGGCGAGCGCTGCCAGGAGCTGGGCAGCGAGCGGAAGGTGGTCGTCCCGGGTGCGTCCGGCCCCCGCTCCGTTGCGCATCAGGCGCGACAGCGAGGCCAGCGGGTCCACAGGGGGGTAGATGCCTCGCGCGTGCACCTCGGGGGACAGCACGACCTGCCCCTCGGTGATGTAGCCGGTCAGGTCAGGCACCGGGTGGGTGATGTCCCCGGCCGGCATGGTGAGCACGGGCAGGACGGTCACCGAGCCGGTTTTGCCCAGGATGCGCCCACACCGTTCGTAGAGCGAGGCCAGGTCGCTGTAGAGGTAGCCCGGGTAGGCGCGGCGCCCGGGCAGCTCCCCACGAGCGGAGGAGACCTCGCGCAGTGCCTCGGCGTAGCTGGTCATGTCGGCCAGGACCACCAGGACGTGGCGGTCCAGCTCGAACGCCAGGTGCTCCGCCACCGTGAGGGCGATGCGCGGGGTGAGGATCCTCTCGATCACGGGGTCGTCGGCGGTGTTGAGCAGCAGGAGGAGCTCGCCGGCGGCCAGGCGCTCTTCGAGGACGTCGCGCACAGCGTCCGCGTCCGCGTGGGTGAGGCCCATCCCGGCGAAGACGACGCTGAACGGGTCGGCACCGGCGCTGGACTGGGCCGCGACCTGACCGGCCAGCTCCAGGTGGGGCAGACCTGCCACCGAGAAGATCGGCAGCTTCTGGCCGCGCACCAGGGTGGTGAGGGCGTCGATGGCAGAGAGCCCGGTGAGCACGGGATCGGTGGGGCGCGCCCGGTGGGTCGGGTTGAGCGGGTTCCCGCTGATGGGGGCCGTCGCTGCCGCGGTGACCGGCGGGCCACCGTCGACCGGTTCGCCCCGGCCGTTGCAGACCCTGCCCAACCACCCCGGTCC
>DASULG010000362.1:0-6640 GCA_036278335.1 Pedococcus sp. | reverse complement strand
GAAGGCCATCGAGACGACCCAGAGCCGGGGCCGGCTCTACCGACGCGCCGGGGACGCCGCGCGCGCCGGGACGATCCTGCGTGTCGCCACCGTTCGACGGCTCGCCACCTTCCTCGGCCTGCCCGCCGGCTCGCCCGCCGGCGTGGTGGCCGAGGCCGTGTCGCGAGCCACCGGCCGCCCGCCGGCCCACGTCCACGCCCTGCTGGGGGGCCCGCCCCCTCGCGACGAGCGCGAGATGATCGCCCTGGCCAACGACCTGTCCACCCTGGAGAAGGAAGTGCACCGCCCATGACCGACCAGCCGGAGCCTCTGGCTCCCGCCGCCCCTGCCGCCGTGTCGCCGACGCGGACCGCCCCGGGGTCTGTCCCGCGCGGGTCTGCCCTGCCGGGAGCCGGCAGAGCCGATCCGCCCTCGCGGGACGAGCGGTCCGAGAACGCGCGCCGGGCCCTGCTCGCGGTGCGTGCGGAGGTGGCCAAGGCGGTCGTGGGGCAGGACGCCGCCGTCACGGGAATGCTCATCGGCCTGCTGTGCCGTGGGCACGTCCTCCTCGAGGGCGTCCCCGGCGTGGCCAAGACCCTGCTGGTGCGCAGCCTCGCCGCAGCCCTCGACGTCGACACCAAGCGGGTGCAGTTCACCCCCGACCTCATGCCCGGCGACGTCACCGGCTCCCTGGTCTACGACGCGGCCACCTCGGAGTTCTCCTTCCGTGAGGGGCCGGTGTTCACCAACCTCCTGCTGGCGGACGAGATCAACAGGACGCCCCCGAAGACGCAGGCGTCTCTGCTCGAGGCGATGGAGGAGCGCCAGGTGTCGGTGGACGGCAAGCCGCGCCCGCTCCCGGTGCCCTTCATGGTGGCGGCGACCCAGAACCCCGTGGAGTACGAGGGCACCTACCCGCTGCCCGAGGCGCAGCTCGACCGCTTCCTGCTCAAGGCCCTGATGCCTCTGCCCCCTCGCGAGGACGAGGTGGCCGTGATCCAGCGGCACGCGGCGGGCTTCGACCCGCACGACCTCGCGGGTGCCGGGCTGCGCGCCGTGGCCACAGCCGGGGACCTCGCCGCCGGGTCGGCGATGGTCGCCCGCGTCAGCGCCTCGGCCGAGGTGATCGGCTACATCGTGGACATCGCGCGGGCCACGCGGCACTCCCCCTCGCTCTCGCTGGGCGTCAGCCCCCGTGGCGCGACCGCCCTGCTCGCCACAAGCCGCGCCTGGGCCTGGCTCAACGGCCGCGACTTCGTGACCCCCGACGACGTCAAGGCGCTGGCGCAGGCGACGCTCGCCCACCGCCTGTCGCTGCGCCCCGAGGCGGAGCTCGAGGGGGTCGGCGTGGCCGCGGTCCTCGACAGCGCCATCGGCTCGGTGCCGGTGCCCCGGTGACGGCGCGACCGTGATCGTGACCGGCCGCCTCGTCGGCCTGGTGCTCTGCGGGGCGGTTCCCGTGCTGATCCGGCCCGCCGCGACGACGGTCTGGCTGTGGGCGCTGCTCTGCCTGGTCGTCGTTGGTCTCGACGCCCTGCTCGCCGGCAGCCCCCGAGCGCTGCGCCTCGAACGGCTCGCCTCGCCGCAGGTGCGCCTCGGCGAGCCGAGCAGCACCACACTGCTGGCGACCAACACCGGATCGCGCACCTTCAGGGGGTGGCTGCGCGACGCCTGGCAGCCCTCGGCCGGCGCCACCGGCAACCGGCACCGGCTCCGCGTGCCCGCCGGCGAGCGGCGGGCGCTGCGCACACCTCTGCTGCCCACCCGAAGGGGGGACCGGCGGGCCGACCGCGTCACCGTGCGGCGCCTGGGACCACTCGGCATCGCTGGGCGGCAGCGCTCGTTCCAGGTGGCCGGGCACGTCCGCGCCCTGCCGCCGTTCAGCTCCCGCCGGCACCTGCCCTCACGGCTCGCCCGGCTCCGGCAGCTCGATGGCCGCTCTGCGGTGCGCACCCGCGGGCAGGGCACCGAGTTCGACTCCCTGCGCGACTACGTCGACGGGGACGACGTGCGCAGCATCGACTGGAGGGCCACCGCGCGCCGCCGCTCCACCGTGGTGCGCACCTGGCAGCCCGAGAAGGACCGGCACATCGTGCTCGTCCTGGACACCTCGCGGACCTCAGCGGGCCGCGTCGGCGACGTCCCCCGGCTGGACGCCGCGATGGACGCCGCCCTCCTGCTCGCCGCCCTGGCGTCCCGTGCCGGCGACCGCGTCGACCTCATCGCCGGCGACCGGCGGGTCCACCGCAAGGTCCTCAGTGCCAGCCGCACCACGCTGCTCTCGGACCTCGTGACGGCGATGGCCCCCCTGGAGCCCGCGCTCATCGAGGCGGACTGGCGCCTGCTCACGTCGGAGGTGACCCGCCTCAGCCGTCACCGCGGCCTGGTGGTGCTCCTGACGCCGCTGGAGCCGTCGGCGATCGAGGAGTCCCTGCTGCCGCCGCTCGGCGTGCTCGCCCAGCGCCACCGGGTCGTGCTGGCCTCTGTCTCGGACCCCGCCATGGGTCAGATGCGCGCCGGACTCACCGATGCGCGCGAGGTGTACGACGCGGCCGCCGCCGAGCGGACCACCGCCCTGCGCCAGCGCACCGCCGCCGCCCTTGGCCGGATGGGCGTCGAGGTGCTCGATGCCGACCCGGAGCAGCTGCCCGCCGTCCTGGCCGACCACTACCTGATGCTCAAGAGCCGCGGCCTCCTCTGACACCGGGCACTCCGCCACCCGGCGCACCGCGGCCACCCGGCACACGTCCGCCACCCGGCACACTGCTCGGCCGTGTGGCCGTGGGGGTCCGTCAGCCGGCCACCGGCGCGTCGTAGCCCCGGTCCGCCTCAGCCAGGTCGCCGGTCTCGCCGCGGCGGTGAGCCCAGCGGCCCGCGGTGAAGACGTAGGTGAAGAAGGCGACCTCGGCCACGACGCCGATCCCGACCCGCACCCACGTGGGCAGCGGCGAGGGGGTCACGAACGCCTCGATGATCCCGGAGAGCAGCAGCAGGACGACCAGGCCCAGCGAGGTGGCCAGGGCGGCGCGACCCTCCGACCCCAGCGCCTGGGCCCGGGTGCGTGGCCCCGGCTCGACCCACGACCAGAACAGCCGCAGCCCCACACCGGCAGCCACGAAGACGCAGGTCAGCTCCAGCAGCCCGTGCGGCGAGATCAGCCCGAAGAACAGCGCCCCGCGACCGTGGCGGATCATGATCGAGCCCACGACGGCGAGGTTGAACATGTTCGAGGCGAGCAGGTAGACGACGGGCAGCCCGAAGACCCCCGACGCGACGCACAGCGCCGAGAGCCAGAAGTTGTTGGTCCACACGTGCAGCGCGAACGAGGTCGCGGCGTACTCGCTGTAGTAGCTCTCGAAGTCGTTCTGCACGAGCTGGCGGATCTGCTCGGGCGAGGCGAGCGAGCTCTCCACCGTGGGGTGGGCCAGGAGCCACCAGCCGACGACCACCGCCAGGAGCAGGTCGACCACGAGGACGGTGATCCACCACCACCGCAGGCGGTAGAGCGCCGCGGGGAACGACTGCCCGAAGAAGCGCCCGACGTCCGACCACGCGAACGCGCGGGACCCCGCGGAACGCGACCGCGCCCGGGCCAGCAGCATGGACAGGTAGGCCACGAGCGAGGGGTCCGGGGTGGTGGAGCGCACCAGCGACAGGTGCGTCGCCACGCGCTGGTAGCGGTCGAGGATCTCGTCAGCCTCGGCACCGGTGAGGTGGCGACGGCGACACAGCTCGTCGAGCCGGTCCCAGTCCCCCCGGTGGGTCGCCACGAAGGCATCCAGATCCACAGGAGCACCCTAGTAGGGTGAGCGCTCATGAGCAGTGGCACCGTGGGGGTGGGTGCGGACGACCTCGTCACCGGTGAGGCGGTCGCCCTCGACCTGCCCCACGCCGGGCTCGGGCTGCGCATCGTCTCCGGCATGATCGACCTGCTCGTGGGGCTGGCCGCCCTCTACGGCTGCCAGTGGGTCGCCTACACCCTGGCCGGCTCCACCGACGACGCCCTGGTCGGCGCGGCCATCACCATCGCGACCATCGCCGCGATCGTCGCCATCCCCACGACGCTGGAGACCCTCACCCGGGGAAAGACGCTGGGCCACTTCGCCCTCGGGCTGCGGACGGTGCGCGACGACGCCGGTCCCATCCAGTTCCGCCACGCACTGACGCGCGCGATGGTCGGGGTCGTCGAGATCTATGGCTGCTTCGGGATGCCGGCGCTGCTGTGCGCCGTGTTCAACCAGCGGGGCAAGCGCTTCGGCGACCTGCTGGCCGGCACCTACGTGGTGCGGGACCGGCAGCGCGTCGCGCTCCCGCCACCGGTGCCGATGCCCCCGCACCTGGCCACGTGGGCGGCCACCGCCGACCTGGCCCCGCTGCCCGACAGTCTCGCGGCCACGATCCGCCAGTTCCTCTCGCGCACCGCGTCGTTCGCCCCAGCGGCGCGGGAGGAGCTCGCCCACCACCTGCTGGCGGAGGCCCGCCCCTACATGGCGCCCGCACCGCCGGAGGACAACCACCCCGAGTGGGTGCTGATGGCCGTCCTCGCCGAGCGCCGCGCCCGCGACGCAGCGCGCCTCGAGCGGGACCAGCAGCTGAGGGAGCGCCTGGTCCCGCCAGACCCGCTGGGGTCGGGGGCGGCTTGGCGGACGGGCGGCTCAGGCGGCAGGGTTGGGCGTGGCAGCCGTGGCAGCCTTGGCGGCACAGACCGGCTCAGGCGAGGATCGCGGCGTACCCGGGCTTGACGACCTCGTCGATGATGGCGAGCCGCTCGTCGAACGGGATGAAGGCCGACTTCATCGCGTTGATCGTCACCCAGCGCAGGTCCTCGAGGGTCCAGCCCGCCTCGCCGACCAGCAGGCCCAACTCGCGGCTCATGCTGGTGCCGCTCATGAGCCGGTTGTCAGTGTTGACCGTGACCCGGAACCGGAGGCGCTTGAGCAGCGAGATCGGGTGCAGGGCAACCGAGTCGGCGGCCCCCGTCTGCACGTTGCTGCTCGGGCACATCTCGAGGGGGATGCGCATGTCGCGCACGTATGCCGCGAGGCGGCCGAGGTGCACCTCGGAGGGATCGGCGGCAATCGCCGCCGCGACGTCGTCGCCGAACGCGCGGCCCCGCACGGTGATGTCGTCGACGATCCGCACCCCGTGCCCGAGCCGGTCGGCGCCGCACCACTGGATGGCCTCCCAGATGCTCGGGAGCCCGAACGCCTCGCCGGCGTGGATGGTGAAGTGGGCGTTCTCGCGCCGGAGGTACTCGAAGGCGTCGAGGTGCCGGGTGGGCGGGAAGCCCGCCTCGGCCCCGGCGATGTCGAAGCCGGCCACGCCCTCGTCGCGGTAGCGCACCGCGAGCTCGGCGATCTCGGTGCTCTTGGCGGCGTGCCGCATCGCGGTCAGCAGGGCGGTGACCCGGATCGGGTGCCCGGCCTCCGCTGCCAGGCCCTCGCCCTCGCGGAAGCCGGCGTTGACCGCCTCGACGACGTCCTCGAGCTGCAGGCCGGCCTCGAGGTGCTGCTCGGGCGCATAGCGGCTCTCGGCATACACCACGCCGTCCTCGGCCAGGTCGAGCACGGCCTCGCGGGCCACCCGGCGCAGCCCGTCGGTGGTCTGCATGACGGCCAGGGTGTGGTCGAAGGTCTCGAGGTAGCGCACCAGCGAGCCGGAGTCCGCACTCTCGCGGAACCACGCACCCAGGCCCTGGGCGTCCGCTGCCGGCAGCGCGGCATACCCGACCTGGTCGGCGATCTCGATCACCGTCTGGGGGCGCAGGCCACCGTCGAGGTGGTCGTGCAGCAGCGCCTTGGGTGCGCGACGGATCTTCTCCGCGAGGCTCAGCTCCCCGGGCGGCACCTCCACCGTGGCCGCCGCGGGCGCGTGCGTGCTCTCGCTCCGACGGAAGATCACTCGCCGTCCTCCCGGTTCACGGTCTCGGGTGAGAACGCCGGGAGGCACACGGCGACGTACTCGGCGCCCTCGGGGCCACAGGAGTAGCGGACCCGCTCCCCCGCCGAGGTGATGATCGACTGCCCGGCGGCCACCGTCGTCGGGCCGCCCTCGTGGTCGACGATGACCTCGCCCTTGAGGACCAGGGTGATCTCGTCGAACGCGGGCGCCTGCGCGGGCTCGTCCCACCCGGGCGGGGCGATCATGTGGGCGACCGAGACGGCGTCGGTGCCGGTGTTCACCCGGCCCACGTGCTCGTTGATGACCTTCCCGCCCGGAACGGGGATGGAGGTAGGAGAGCTGATCAGTCTCGGCATGGCCAAACCCTATCCGTGCCGATCAGCTGATCCGGTCCACCACCAGCGGCAGCAGGTCAGGACGGGAGCCCTCGGGCGCGATGGTGAAGGACCCCTCGAGCGCCTCCAGGGCGCGCTCGAACCGCTCGGGGGTGTCCGTGTGCAGCGTCATCAGCCGCTCCCCCGACCGGAGCGTGGCGCCGGGCTTGTAGTGCATCTCGACGCCCGCGCCGGCCTGCACCGGGTCCTCCTTGCGGGCCCGCCCTGCGCCCAGCCGCCAGGCCGCGACTCCCACCGCGTAGGCGTCCAGCCCCACCAGCACCCCGTCGGCAGGCGCGGCCACGACCTGGGTCTCCCGGGCCGTGGGCAGCGGTGCGTCGGGATCGCCGCCCTGCGCGCGGATCATCCGCTTCCAGACGTCCATG
>DASULG010000361.1:0-2172 GCA_036278335.1 Pedococcus sp. | reverse complement strand
CACCATCGCAGCCCGCTGCGCCGATGCCCTCCACCAAACGGCGGGTCTGAGCACCAGACGATGACACCGCCGTCTACGGACTCTCGTCCGCTGTCATCGATGTCGCAAGCACCGCGTGGCGAGCGCAGCACTCGGGCAGCTCGCCAACCAGGATCCCGAGGGCTTGGGTGACCTTGTCGAGGAACCGGGGCGAGGACTCGACGACGAACCGCCGGGGATGCGGCGCCCAGGCCTGGAGGATGCGCGCATCGACGTCCGCAGCCGCGGCGGCAGACTCGGTGCGCAGCGGGTTGCGATGGTTGTAGCCGCCGCCGAGCGGCGGCACCCGCAGGTGGATGACCGCGTCGTACCGGGCCAGCTCCAGCGCCTGCGTGGTGCCGACGGACGACCAGAACTCCTCCGGCGCCCCGGGCCAGTACGCGACCCCGTCCACGGTCCCGCGGTCACACAGGACGACTGCCGGGTTGTGGCCGTCACCGACCACCTCCAGCTCGCGCTGGACGTGGCAGATGGCCCGCTGCGCGGCGCGTCGCGACTCGCGTCCCTCCTCCCGAGGGAAGCCACCGCCGAAGATCACCCCCGCGGCCTCGGGCAGCACCCGCACGTGAGGGCAGAACGCGTGGCTGATCAGCTCGAGCAGGGCCGTCTTCCCCGCCCCAGGCCCCCCGGTGAGGACGATGCGCCGGTGTTCATGCACCTTCGTGCAGGGGCAGGTCACCATGAGGACCCCACTCCTTCCGACGCCGGTACCAGGCGTCGGGACCATTGTGTGGCGACCGCGCTCCACGCCGGTCGCGTTCGATGAAGTTCCGGCCCTCGGCCTCGAAAGATCGTCCATTGGCGGGGCGCCGGCCTCGCGCCCCGTGGCTAGGGTGCGCTGACACAGTGGCCCAGCGACGAAGGAGCAAGCCGTGGCATCGCGTCTCAACCCGTACATCAGCTTCACCGACCATGCCCGGGCGGCCCTGGAGTTCTACAAGAGCGTCTTCGGCGGCACGCTCACGCTCAACACCTTCAGCCAGTACGGCGCCGCGGACTCGCCCGATGCGGCCAAGATCATGCACGGCACCCTCGAGACGGACAGCGGGTTCACGCTCATGGGGGCCGACACCCCAACCGGCATGGACCACACGCCCGGCACCAACATCTCGATCAGCCTCAGCGGCGACGACCCCGAGGAGCTGCGCGGCTACTGGCAGAAGCTCTCGGAGGGCGGCACCGTGTCCGTGCCGCTGGAGAAGCAGATGTGGGGCGACGAGTTCGGCATGTGCGTGGACAAGTTCGGCATCGGCTGGATGGTCGACATCGCCCCGCAGCAGCCCTGAGCACCCTTCTGCACCACTGCCCCAAGCCTGACGGGTCAGACTGATGTCCCCGCTTCCATAGGCAGGCTATCCGCAGGCAGGACCGTCAAAAAGCCGTATGCCGTGCTGGTGGGCGGGACTAGACCCAACGCGGGTCACAGTCCACTGATGCGGGTATTGACTGTTGCCCGGCAGGGACCTCGGGTTTGCCGTCGGGTGGGCTGGGTGGCAGTCCAGCTGGACGGCCCCGCGACCTGCCCCCGGTTGCCGAAGTGGTCAAGCTGCCACTACTTCACCACCACGGCGCTTCGGCGTGCCCGCGGACGGCACCTGGCACGTGGACTCCGCGGTGCCCCTTGGCGGCCAGCCCATACGCCTGCTCGTGGGCTGGTGCAGGGGGTGACGCCTGCCGTGTCAGCGAGCTCTGCGCCGAGGCCAAAGCCGCTTGGCATCCCCGCTCCTGCTACCCGGCGTGTGCCTCCGTGCCCCTGGCCTCGATGCCCTTGGACGACACCCGGCCCTGAGGCCGTGCCGTGACGTTTCTGCGAGATCCGATGGAAGTCCTACTCGCTCTGGCAACTGCCTTCGGCTACGGCACCTCTGACTTCATAGCCGGGCTCGGCGGCCGCCGCGCCCACCCCACCGCGGTGGCCCTGCTCTCCCAGCCCCCGAGCCTGGTCGTCGCGCTGACCGCAGTGCTGGTCTTTCCTGGCCGTCCGGATGCGGTCGCCCTTGAGTGGGGGGTCCTGGCCGGCCTGGGCATCGGGACTGGTGTCGCGGGCCTGTACCGGGGACTGACGACCGCTCCGATGTGCATCGCGGCGCCGGTGTCCGGCGTCGTGAGCAGCCTCATTCCCGCGATGGTGGG
>DASULG010000360.1:0-15485 GCA_036278335.1 Pedococcus sp. | reverse complement strand
AGCAGACCAGGACAGCCGTGGAGCTGGCGGCGCGCTCGGCCATGCCTAGAGTCTGCTTGCGCAGCGAGAGACCCTCGGGGCTACAGGGACGCCGCGACTGCCGGCGCGTCGTTCTCGCTGCAGCCCCAATGGGCTTGTCTGCTCAGCGGTCGACCTCGAACCAGACGGTCTTCCCAGAGCCGTCCCGCAGCGGTGCAGAGCCCCATCGCGAGGCCAGGGCGCGGACGATCAGCAGGCCCCGGCCCTCCTCGGCATCGGGGCCGCGGTCGGCGGCGAGCGGCCGGTGCGGGTTCGCGTCGGTGACCTCGACGCGGACGGTCTCCGGCCCGGCCCACAGCCGCACCGTGACCTGGCCACCGCCGTGCCGGACGGCGTTCGTGACCAGCTCGCTCGCAAGGAGCAGGATGTCCTCCCGCAGGTCAGGCGGAAGCGACCGGCCGCTCTTGCGGATGTGTCGGCGCACGGCAGCGGCCGTCTGCGGGACCTCGGGGAACACCCAGACATACTCTGCGGCCGTGGGGGTGCTGTGGCCCACCTGGAGGCTGCCGTGGGGGTGTCGCGAGACCTCGGCTGGCGTGCGCGACGGCGCCGCGTGCGAGGTGTCCGTTGCGGGCGCGGCGTCCGGTGCGGGCAAGGGACCCGTTCCGGCGTGCGAGGCGTCCGTGTCGGCACCCGGCCCGGGCTCGCTGAGAGCCGGTGCCCGCTCGGAGGCGGGCCCCCGGCTGCTGCCGACGGCCTCGAGCCGGGCCACCAGCAGGGCGATGTCGTCCTGCCGGCTGGTGGCCGACGTGCGGAGCAGCAGCTCGGTGGCGAGCGCCTCGACGTCAGTGCGCTTGCTGGTGGCGGTCTCGGCCACGAGGTCGACGAACGCCTCCAGACCGTCGAGACCGGTGGCACGGTCCTCGACGATCCCGTCGGTGTAGAGCACGAGGATGCTGCCGGGCCTGATGTCGACCTCGGCCTCGATGCGTTCGGGCGCGGGGGTGCCCAGCGGCGGCGACCCACCCTCCTCGAGAAAGACAGGGTGGCCCTCGGGGTCGACGAGGATGGGCGGCAGGTGGCCTGCCCTGGCGACGCGGGCGACGCAGGACTGGAGGTCGAGCAGTACGTACGCGACCGTGGCGATCTCGTCGAACTCGAGCATGGAGTGGAGGCGGTCAAGGCCGACGAGCACCGCGGCGGGCGAGGCGTCGGCGCCGGCGAGCGAACGGACGGCGGTGCGCATCTGGCCCATGACGGCCGCGGCCCGCAGGCCCTTGCCCATGACGTCTCCCACCACGAGAGCCACCCGGTGGTCATCGACGGGCACACAGTCGTACCAGTCGCCGCCCACCCGCAGGCCGCGCTCCCCGGGCACGTACCTGGCCGCCATGGGGAGCCTGTCGAGGTGGGGCAGGGCTGGCGAAAGCAGGGAACGCTGGAGCGTCGAGGCGGCGTTGGCCTCGTTCTCGAAGGCCAGGGCCCTCCGCAGCGCCTGGCCACCCTGGGACGCCTGCCCGGTCAGGACGTCGCGATGCCCCTGGTCCAGGAGGCGCGGCTCGGTGTCCCACACCAGCAGGGTGCCGAGCCGCTCGCCGGCCACCCGGACGGGGAGCACGGCCAGGACTGCGGCCTCCTCCAGGGGTGTGCCCTCCGCAGGGGGGACCCGCTCGCGGACGGCCTCGACACTGTCGAGGAAGAGCGGACTGCGGGCCAGCGGCGCGAACGACGAGGCGTAGGGCGAGTCCCAGCCGCTGCCGGCGGCCTCGGTGCCAGGCCGGCTCTCGTAGCCGGCGCTACCGAGGGCCACAGTCGGCCGGTCGGGGCGGGTGACCAGCAGGACGGAGCGGCGCAGGCCCGTGGCGGCCACCGCGTCGCGGCAGAGGGCGTCGGCGACCTCCGCGGGCGTCACCGCCCGGGCCAGGTCCTGGGCGCACCCGAGCAGCTGACTGGTCAGGCCCAGGGACGTGCGCAGCTCCTCCTCGCGGCGGTCGAGCTCGCTCTGCGTGTAGGTCTCGGTCGCGGACAGCCGCAGCAGGACACTGACGACGACGCCGATGGCCAGCACGGCGTAGGTGGCCACGCGCAGGGAGAGGCTCGCCCACCACATCGCGCTGAACCGCTCGGCCGCGACGGCGTTGAGCAGCAGCTCGTAGACAGCCAGGGACAGGGAGACGCCCACCCAGACGCGAAGGACGCTGGTCTCGTGACGGACGCGGCGGATCCACAACGCGGCGGCGACCGCTGTTGCCGCGGCCAGCGCGTACTCCAGGCCGAGCAGCGGCCCGGTGAACGACGTGTCCGGGCGCAGAAGGGTCGGCAGGGGGATCCAGTTGACTGCCACCACCACGCTGAGCGCCAGCCCGGCGGCGGTGAACGGCAGCCGCCATCTGGTCGGTGCGCCGAGCGCTCCAGCAAGCGCGCCTGCCGCGGTCGCCACGTGGAAGAGCAGGTACAGGGCGGCACTGCTCTGGTCGCTGGTGCCAAGTGGGCCACCGCCAGGCGTGACAGCAGGGAAGGAGATGAGCTGCAGGGTCATTGCCAGCCAGCCCACGCCGAGTCCTGCGCTGAACCAGCCGAGCGCCGCGTCATCCTCGGCCCGAGCGCGCACCGCCAGCACCACCAGCGCGAAGGCGGCGGTGATCGGGGCAGCCGCGAAGAACACCACCGCCAGGCCGCGCGGTGGGATGAAGTCGAGCATGAGCGCCACGACGTAGAGCGCGCTGGCAAGTGCGGCGACGGCGAGCGCCACGTAGAGGTTGAGCCGCCGCTCCGGTGGCGGATGACGCGGGGCCATCTCGAGCGTCGGGATCACAGGTGTGACCGCGGCGTCGCGAGCGGTCATGCGCGTGCCGCCGTGCCGAGGGCTCTGGTGTTCATCGCACTCCTATCGCCCGGGCACCCTTGCTAATCCCCTCAGCGGGAACACGTCAAGGGGGCCGCGGGGCGCGAGCGGGGACATCACCCGATTTGGGCGATCTGCTCCCACTAACGCGCCCTGGGACGCAGGCCACGTCCGCCGTCGAGACTTCCGACGTTTGTTGAGGATGTGTTGGCCTGAGCCCAACCGGCGGGGGATGAGACCCTTGTGGTGGCGGATGCCAGAGCAGGGCGGTGCCCCGCGGCCGAGGTCCGCCAGCAGCCTCGTCATCACGACCCCACCGACGACTGCAGGGGAGCAGCCATGAAGGCCAGCATCAGTGTCGACATCGACGCACCTCCCGAGCGCGTGTGGGCGGTGATGTCCGACGTCGAGGCGTGGCCGCAGTGGACCGCCTCGGTCACCAGCGTCAAGCGCCTCGACAGCGGCCACTTCGACGTCGGGTCCCGGGCGCGCATCAAGCAGCCCAAGTTCCCGCCGGCCGTCTGGACGGTCGAGCGGATCGTCCCCGGCCGGTCCTTCACCTGGGTGGCCGGCGGACCCGGCTTCCGCGCCGTGGGACATCACATGGTCGAGCCGACACCGACCGGGTCGCGGGCCACGCTCACCTTCGAGCAGCACGGCATCATCGGCGACCTGGTGGGCAAGTTCAGCGCGGACATCACCAACCGCTACGTCAGCCTCGAGGCCGCCGGCCTCAAGCGCCGCTCCGAGGAGGTCGCCGAGGAGGCGTAGCGGGTCGAACCGTCCGGGACGAATGGCCCTAGGGCGTCACCTGCCCCGCCCCAAGACTGGAGCGAGGACGGAGGCAGGCATGAAGGTCCTTGTCAGTGCTGCGAGCCGCCAGGGTGCGACTCCGGCGATCCCCCTCAAGATCGCGCGGCAGCTGTGCGCCGCCGGCCCGTGCGCGCTCACGCGTCGCCTCTTCCCGGCTGACGGCGAGCCCCGCAATGGGGACGAGATCCGTTACCGGGCAACCGAACTCGCCGCGGAGTTGAACGCGGAGCAAACCCAGGTGGCAACCACCACGGAGGATTGACCTGTCATGAGCACCGCAACAGTCCCTCACCCGCCGTCGTACCCGGTCCACGTCGACGCAGACGCCGCGCCGGTCGCCTCACGCTGGCTCTGGCTCGTGAAGTGGCTGCTGGCGCTGCCGCACTACATCGTGCTGGTCTTCCTGTGGCTGGCGTTCGGCGTGCTGAGCATCGGCGCCTTCTTCGCGATCCTGTTCACGGGCCGCTACCCACGGGCCATCTTCGACTTCAATGTCGGCGTCCTGCGCTGGTCGTGGCGGGTGACCTACTACGCCTACGGCGCACTGGCCACCGACCGCTACCCGCCGTTCACCCTGGCCGAGGTCGAGGACTACCCGACCCACCTCCAGGTCGACTATCCCCAGCACCTCTCGCGCGGACTGGTCCTCGTCAAGTGGTGGCTGCTCGCCATCCCGCACTACCTGGTCGTGGGTCTGCTCATCGGCGGCAGTGCGTGGGCTGCCCAGGAGAACGAGCGCTGGCGGTACGTGGGCAGCGGCGGGCTCGTCGGGCTCCTCGCCATCATCGCCGCCGTGGTACTGGCCTTCACAGGTACGTACCCGCGGCCCCTCTACGACCTGCTGCTCGGGCTCAACCGCTGGGTGCTGCGCGTCGCCGCCTACGTCGCCCTGATGACCGACCAGTACCCGCCCTTCCGCCTCGACATGGGGCCGCATGAGCCGGACTACGCGTTCGTCGTTCCGCCTCACGACTCAGGCGGCCCCGGCGGAACCATCGCGCCCGGTGGCCCAGGTAACCCGTCTGCTGGTCCGGTCGGTCCGGTCGCGGCTGCGAGCCCGCCTGGCATGTCAGTCACCGGGCCGGTGCGACCCGGAACTCCCACGCGCTCAGGCTGGACGCCCGGGCGGACGCTGTCCGTCGTGGCCGGCGCGCTGCTGGGGATGATGGCCCTCGGCAGCATCGTGGCCGGCGGCGCCCTGCTCGTGGCCGACCGGGGCCTGCGCGATGGTGGGTTCGTCACCACCCCGACCGACACCTGGCGTTCGGGAGGGTATGCCGCGGTGCTGGGCAACGTCCTCGTGCAGGCGCCGGGGGCGGACCAGAACCTGCCCGGCCGGTTCTTTGGCCAGGTGCGCCTCCAGGCGACGCCCACCAGCGCCGGCACCCCACTGTTCGTCGGCATCGCGCGGGAGTCCGACGTCTCGGCCTACCTCTCAGGCGTGGCCTACACCGTGCCAGGCAGTGGCTCGACCGCCGACGAGGAGATCCCCGGCGCCAGCCCGTCCGTCGCGCCGGGTGACCTGGACATCTGGGTGGCGCAGGCCAGCGGCAACGGCACGCAGAGCGTTCGGTGGACCCCGTCCGACGGACGCTGGGCCGCGGTGGTCATGAACGCTGACGGTTCCCGCGGAGTCTCCGCTTCGGTGGACGTCGGCGCGCGTCTGCCCTGGCTGGGCGGGGCTGGCTTCGCCGCCTTCACCGTGGGACTGGTGCTCCTCGTCGGCGGGGTCGCCCTCGTCGCTGCCGGCGTGCACCGCGCCTCGCGAACCGAGCCCTGAGCGCGGGCCGTATGCATCCCGCGGCGACGCGGCGACGCGGCGACGCGGCGACGTGGTCACACGGCCGCACGGCCACACGGCACACGGCACACGGCATACGGCGGGGGCGTGGCGGTAGGAGGGAACCGCGTCCCGACGGGGGGCGTTGCCGACACATGACGACCACCCTGACCTGCCCCAAGTGCGGCTCGGACATGCGCCAGTACGAACGCAACCGTGTCCTCGTCGACCAGTGCACCGGCTGCGGCGGCCTGTTCCTCGACCGCGGCGAGCTCGAGCGCCTCGCGGCGGCCGAGGCGGAGTGGCACCAGTCGCCTCCGGTGCCACAGCAGCACCAGCCGCAGCACCAGCCGCCGCAGCACCAGTACGGGCAGGAGCCCTACCGGCACAGCCAGGCCCACCCCCAGCCCTACAAGAAGCGCAAGTCCTTCCTCTCCGAGCTCTTCGACGACTGAGCCCGCCCCTGCGTGTCCACCGCCGTCGTCGGGCCATCGGTGCAGGTCAGGTGGGAGACTGAGCCGATGAGCAGCGAAGCCAGCGGACGCAGCGGACCGCGCCGCCCTGCCTTCTTCAGCCAGGCGGCCATGGAGGCCCAGGGGGGCACCGTCCCCGACCCCGCCGAGATCGCTGAGGTCGCCCACGCGACCGCCGCCGTGCTGGTCGGCACGGGGCGCGCCTCCGAGGACCCCGCCGTCACAGCCAAGCTCGTCGCGCTCGTCGACGAGCTGGGGCTGTCCACCCTCGCGGAGCTGTGGGCCGACCGCCCCGCGCGGAGCCTGCCCGGTGCGCTGTGGCGCCTCTACGCCCTGCACGAGTGGGTGCAGCGCAACCCCGAGGAGGCCAGCGCCGACTACACGGCCGGCGTGCGCTTCACCGACGTCAACCACGCCGTTGCGGGGGTCGCCGAGCCGCCCGGCCCGCAGGAGATGCGCACCCTGGCCGACGCGATCCTGCGAGGGGTCTTCGAGGGCGACCTGGCCGTGGCGCTGCAGCGGGCGGCGGCCTTCTGCCGCGTGGTCTCCTCCGGGCGGGCCGACCGCGCGCACAGCACCGACGCGCATGATGCCGACGCCGCCACCGCGCAGACCCGTCGCGCGTCGTCCCTGCTCTCCACCGCCGAGGACCTCGAGGCCTGCGCCCGGCTGTGGCGCGTCGACGAGCTCCTCTAGCGAGCGCCCCGCCTGAACCGCCACCTGGGCCGCCGGCGGCGCGCGTTGCGAGTTCGCGGGCTTGGGAACACATGCCGGGGGAGGGCGGTTACAGTCAGGTGTGCGCCGGGCTGCGGTAGCCCCGGGTCCCAACTGAAGCCGCTACGAGCGGCCACGCGCCGTGAGGCGCTCCCAGCCCGGCGCACAGCACACACCCGCTCGCGCACCCCGGTCGCGCACCCCGGTCGCGCACCCTGCCGCGTCACCTGCCGCGTCACCTGCCGCGTCACCCTGCTGCTTCACCCGGTCGCGGTCTCCCCGCCCTGTGGACAGTCGTCCGAGCGGTGGCCGGCGAGGTCGGCGCCGGCGCGCTGGCGGGAGCGGCGACCGGGCCCCGACCAGCCGCACACGCGGCATACCCCATGGCTGAAGGACCCGCGGTCCTCCACCTGGAAGAGCTCGGTGCCGGAACCGGACCCCTCCTCGGGCCCCTCCCCTGGGGTGCTCACCCCGACATCATCGGGTCCCGCGGTCCCGACTGGCTAGGGAGGGGTCAGCGACACATGGCCCATTTGAGCCATCTATGGCCGCGCGCAGTCAAGAGATCGCAAATTTCCTCGGTGTTTCGTCCCCGCTCGGTTAGCGTTTCAGCATGGCACCGGACCCGATCGTCGGCATGGACCTCACCGACGGCCCCCTCCAGGACGAGATCGAGCTCGTCGGGGACCTGGTGGTTGCTGCGTCGGCCAGCGAGGGACCGCTCAGCGAGGCGGAGATCGACGAGGTTCTGGGGATCGCGCAGGCCCAGCGCGCCGGTGCCGCCGCGCACAAGGCAGGCAAGCGCGGCCTGCGGACCCAGAGCGCCTGACCTGGCGCGCCCACGACGATTGATCAACCCCTGGGTGTCTGCCGGGTAACCGCCGGTTGCACAGTGGGTCCGCCCAGGCCGTAGCATCGTCTCCGGCCATTCCGTCGCCTGACCGGAGATCCATCGTGGGCTTTCGCCTGACCCCGCAGGAAAACAGCTTTTACGACCTGTTCGCCAAGTCCGCTTCCTTCCTCGTCGACGGGGCCCGTGAGCTCACGACGATCTTGGGCGTCGAGCCGTCCGAGCGCGAGGCCGTCGCGGCCCGCATGCGCGAGATCGAGCACCAGGCCGACGAGGCCACGCACGAGATCATCCGCAAGGTGAACAGCTCGTTCATCACGCCGTTCGACCGGGAGGACATCCACGGTCTGGCGGCCAACCTCGACGACTGCATGGACCTGATGGACGCCGCCGTCGACCTCATCGTGCTCTACCGCATCGGCGAGCTGCCGGCCGGCGTTGCCCACCAGGTCGAGGTGCTGACCCGCATGTCCGAGCTGACGGCGGAGGCCATGCCAAAGCTTCGCTCCATGAAGGACCTGACCGAGTACTGGATCGAGATCAACCGTCTCGAGAACCAGGCCGACCAGATCTACCGGCGCCTGCTGGCCGAGCTGTTCAACGGCCAGGCCACGGACGCGATCACGATCATGAAGCACAAGGAGGTCATCGAGGAGCTCGAGGCCGCCGCCGACGCCTTCGAGCAGGTGGCCCACAAGGTCGAGAGCATCGCGGTCAAGGAGTCCTGACCTCGTGGAATGGCTGCCAGTAGGCATCGTCATCGCCCTTGCGATGGGCTTCAACTACACCAACGGATTCCACGACTCGGCGAACGCCATCGCGACCTCGGTCTCGACACGGGCGCTGACCCCCAGGGTCGCCCTCCTCATGGCGGCCGTCGCGAACCTCTTCGGCGCCTTCTTCGGCAAGAAGGTCGCAGACACGGTCGGCAAGGGAATCATCGACCCGCCCCAGGGCACGATCGGGCTGATCATCGTGGCGGCCGCCCTCATCGGCGCCATCGGCTGGAACCTGCTGACGTGGTGGTACGGTCTGCCCTCGTCCTCCTCGCACGCGCTCATCGGCGGCCTCGCCGGCGCCGCGCTCGCGGCCTCGGCGACGGTGAAGTGGGCCGGCATCTTCCAGAAGGTCATCATCCCGATGGTGCTCTCGCCCATCGTCGGCATCTGCCTTGGCTACGTCGTGATGACCGTGATCCTCTGGCTCTTCCGCAGGGCTCAGCCAGGCAAGGTCTCCCGTGGCTTCCGCTACGCGCAGAGCGCCTCGGCTGCGGCGATGGCGTTCGGCCACGGTCTGCAGGACGCCGCGAAGAGTGCCGGCGTCGTCGTGCTGGCCCTGACGGTCGGCGGCTACCACACCGGCGGCACCGTGCCGCTGTGGGTGCTGCTGATGAGCGCCGTGGTGATCTCCCTGGGCACGTATGCCGGTGGGTGGCGGATCATGCGCACGCTGGGCCGCCGCATCATCCACCTCGACCCGCCGCAGGGCTTTGCCGCTGAGACCACCGCGGCGTCGATCCTCTACGTCGCGGGCCTGATCTTCGGAGCCCCGATCTCGACGACGCACACCATCACCTCGGCGATCATGGGCGTCGGCTCGACGAAGCGGCTCTCCGCGGTGCGCTGGGGCGTGGCCGGCAACATCGTCGGCGCCTGGGTGCTGACCTTCCCGGGCGCTGGCCTGGCGGCCGCCGGCTGCTTCTGGCTCATCCACCTCTTCATCTGACGCAGCCCCACCCCACCGTCTTTTCCCCGACTTCGTATCCGCCCAGCCGCTGACGGCGGGGCCGGCTCGGCGTGTCAGCGGCCCGGCGTATACAGAGTGGTGGTGTTGGAGCCGTCGTACCGGATGCGCGCCCGGACCCTGCGCGGGTCCTGCGCCTTCCGGGTCTCGCGGAAGCGGCACGCCACCGCATAGGAGTCGCTGGTGATCTCGGCGGGGTCCCAGCGGACCACCGCCAGCCCGAGGTCCCTCAGGCGGGTCTCGCGCGCGCCGGCGGCCAGCACCCGACGAGCCACGGCCTCTGGCGAGCGATCGCCCAGGGGGTCGAAGTCGCCCAGGTACTTGCCCGCCCCGTCCGCCTCACCGACGATTCCCTCGGCCTCCCACAACGCATCCACGCGCGCCACGAAGCGGCCGCTCAGGTCGTAGATGCTCACCTGGGGCGTGGCCAGGGGAATGCCCTCTTCGAAGAGAGTTGCTGCGGAGTAGGACTCAAGCCAGTTCTCCCGCCGGCGGTCCAGCAGAGGGATCCCGCGCCAGGCGCGCCCCACGAACGGCCAGCGCCGCTGCACGTCCAGGACGTCCTCGATCTCGAGGAGGCAGGTCAGCCCGCGGCGTAGCGCGGCGTCACCGATGGCGACCGCATCAGCGAGGCGCAGGGAGCGGAAGCAGTCGACCACGGTGCGCGCTGCTGAGGTCACTCGGAGGCCGTCCAAGGTGCGCAGATGCCGATCGGGGAGGCGGGCCCGGTGGAGGTGCACTGGGCTTGCCTCCCTGCTGATGCGCGGCTGCTCCGTGACGGTCATCTCGACCCTGCGAAGCTGTCCGCGCGGGTTGGGGAGTCCCCAGACCAGGGCGGCGCTGACATGGCTGAGCGCGGAGCGGGCGTCCCGGTGCGCTGCGGCGGCTGCGAGAAGGCGGTGCCGCTCGTGGGGCGCCAGGGGATCCCACTGGGCGCCCACGGCATACAGGCCCTGACGGAGGAGGTTGAGATCGCCACGCTCAAGGCATCCCTGGACCTGGTGCCGGGTCAGCGAGGCGAGTGCCTGCTCCCGGGAGAGCAGGGGCGGCAGGGCGTGGAGCAGCGGTGGTCTGCGCATCGACGCAGCGTGGCGCGGAGGCGGCTCGACGCGGCACTCGGGCCGGCTCGGTGTTGACGCCGGGGCGCCGGGTTGTCCCGCTGTGGACCGCGACCTCGTATCCGCAGAGCCGCTCATCACCGCTGTCAGCGGCCCCAGAACCGGCTGCGCGGGTACGAAGTCGACCGAAGGAGGGAGGGGGTTAGCCGAAGCGGCCGGAGATGTAGTCCTCGGTGGCCTTCACACCCGGGTTGTTGAAGATCTTGTGGGTGTCGTCGAGCTCGATCAGCCTGCCGGGCTTGCCGGTCGCCGCGAGGTTGAAGAACGCGGTGCGGTCCGAGACCCGCGCGGCCTGCTGCATGTTGTGCGTGACGATCACGATCGTGTACGTCTGCTTGAGGTCGTTGATCAGGTCCTCGATGGCCAGCGTCGAGATCGGGTCGAGCGCCGAGCACGGCTCGTCCATCAGCAGCACCTGCGGCTCGACCGCGATCGCGCGGGCGATGCAGAGGCGCTGCTGCTGCCCGCCGGAGAGGCCAGCACCTGGCTTGGGCAGCCGGTCCTTGACCTCTTCCCACAGGTTGGCGCCGCGCAGCGACCTCTCCACGATCTCGTCGAGCTTCTTCCTTCCCTTGACGCCGTTGAGCTTCAGGCCCGCCGCGACGTTGTCGTAGATGGACATCGTGGGGAAGGGGTTGGGCCGCTGGAAGACCATGCCGACGGTGCGGCGCACGGCCACCGGGTCGACGCCCTGCGCGTACAGGTCCTGGTCGTCGAGCATGACCTTGCCCTCGACGCGGCCGCCGGGGATGACCTCGTGCATGCGGTTCAGGGTGCGCAGGAACGTCGACTTGCCGCAGCCGGACGGGCCGATGAAGGCCGTCACCGACCGGGGCTCGACCGTCATGCTCACGCCCTCCACGGCCTTGAAGGAGCCGTAGTAGACGTTCAGGTCGCTGACGTCGATTCGCTTTGCCATCAGGGGGTCGCTTCTCTCACTGCTGTTCGGGGGCTTACTTCTTGACGGAGCCGAAGCGCGCCACGAGGCGTCCGGCGAGGTTGAGGACGAGGACCAGCAGGATCAGCGTGAGCGCGCTGGCCCACATCCGCTCGACGGCCGCCGCCTGACCGAGCTCGGTGCGGTCCTGGTTGATCATCGTCGGCAGGGTCGGCATGTACCCGCTGAAGAGGTTCACCGCGATCGACTTGGTGTACGGACCGAGGATCAGCAGCGGCGCGGTCTCGCCCATGACGCGGGCCAGGCCGAGCAGGATGCCGGTGACGATGCCGGAGAAGGCCGTCGGCAGCACGATCTTGGCGATCGTCTTCCACTTGGGCACGCCGAGCGCGTAGGACGCCTCGCGCAGCTCGTTGGGCACGAGCTTGAGCATCTCCTCGGTGGAGCGCACCACAACCGGGATCATCAGCAGCACCAGCGCCAGGGACACGGCGAAGCCCACCCGCTGGAAGTGGAAGGTGGTGACCCACACCGCGTAGATGAAGAGGGCGGCGACGATCGAGGGGATGCCGGTGAGGATGTCGACCATGAAGCTGACGGCCTTGGCGAGCTTGCCGCGGCCGTACTCGACCAGGTAGATCGCGGTCATCACCGCGATGGGCACGGCGATCATGGCGGTGACCGCAGCCTGGATGAGGGTGCCCTGGATGGCGTGGACCGCGCCGCCGCCCGCTCGCCGGGACGTGATGCCGCGCTGCGAGTGGGTCCACCACTGGGACTCGAGGAGCAGGTGGGCGCCCCGGCTGACGACGGTGTAGAGGATCCACACCAGCGGGATCACCGCCAGCAGGAACGCCAGCCACATGACGACGCGGGCGAGCTGGTCGCGCAGCGCGCGGCTCCGGGAGGGGTGGCCCAGGCCCGGCGAGACGGTCCCCTGTACCGCGGCGCCGGGCCTGGAGTCGGTGGTCGTCATTCGCTGAAGGCCTTCCTGCGCTCGATCACGACTCGGGCGATCGCGTTGACGATGAACGTGAGGACGAAGAGCACGAGGCCGGCGGCGATGAAGGCGCCGGTCTTCTGCGGCGAGTCGAACTCGGCCGCGTTGTTGGCGATTCGCGAGGCGAACGTCTCGCCGCCGTTGAACAGAGACCACGACCAGTCCGACCCGCGGGCCAGCGTGGAGACGATGAACGTGACGGCGATGGTCTCGCCGAGGGCGCGGCCGAGGGCCAGCATCGCGGCGCTGATCACGCCGGGGCGGCCGAACGGCAGCACCGCGGTGCGGATCATCTCCCAGCGGGTGGCGCCGAGGGCGAGCGCGCCCTCCTTGTGCGCCACGGGCGTCTGCGCGAACACCTCGCGCGAGAGCGCGGTGACGATGGGCAGCACCATGATCGCCAGGACGATGCCGATGAAGAAGATCGTGCCGCCGGAGATCCCGGTCTTGGCGAAGAGCGGGAACCAGCCGAGCTTGTCCTGGAGGAACTCCTCCACCGGGCGGACCGCGTCGCGGAAGGTCAGCACGCCCCACAGGCCGTAGACGATGGACGGCACGGCAGCGAGCAGGTCCACCAGGCTGGCCGCCGGGCGGGAGAGCCACCGCGGCGCGTACTGCGTGATGAACAGGGCCACCCCCACGCCGACCGGCACGGCGATCGCCATGGCAATGAGAGAGGACGCCACGGTGGTCCAGAGCATCTCGACGATGCCGAAACGGGGGTGGTCGCCGGCAACGGTCCACTCACGGGAGGTGAGGAAGCTGGTCTGGTTCCTCGCCAGCGACGGGATGGCCTGCCACAGCAGGAACACCCCGATCAGGGTCACCAGGGCGATCACCAGGACGCCCGCGCTCGTGGCCAGGCCGCTGAACAGCCGGTCGCCGAGCCGCCCCGTGCCAGCCGCGTCGCCCGCCAGGGGGACGCGGCCGCCGGGGCTCGGGCTCTCGTCGACGGCAGAGACGCCGGTGACAGATGACACGTGATGCCTAACGTTGCGGGCGGACGATGCGGGAAGACTCAGTGCAGCGCCAGTATGCCGCGCGGCCGGGCTCGCACCGGCCGCGCGGCATACCAATCAGGACAGGGCCGCGATCGCGGCGTCGACCTTGGTGCGGACCTCGTCCGGGAGCGGCGCGTAGCCGATGTCCTCGAGCGAGGCCTGGGTCTCCTTGGACGAGAAGTGCTTCAGGAAGGCCTTGACCAGGTCGACCTTGGCCGGGTCCTTGGCCTTGGAGCAGACGATCTCGTAGGTGACGAGGAGGATCGGGTAGGCGCCGGCCTCCTTGGTGGCGTAGTCGAGCTTCAGGCGCAGGTCGTTGCCCTCGCCGTCCGGCTTCGCGGCAGCAACAGCCTTGCCGACGCTCTCGCCGCTCAGCTCGACGGCGCCGCCGCCGTTGTCCACCTGGGCGATGCCCAGCTTGTTGTCCTTGGCGTAGGACCACTCGGCGTAGGTGATGCCACCCTCGGTGGACTGCACGGCGCTGGCCACCCCGGCGGACTTCTCCTTGCCCTCGCCCTTGCCGGTCCAGCTCTTGCCGGGCTCAGCGGACCAGGCGTTCGGGGCCGCTGCCTTGAGGTACTTGGTGAAGTTCTCGGTGGTGCCGGACTCGTCGGAGCGGAAGAACACCTTGATGGGCTCGGACGGCAGCGACACACCGGAGTTGATCTTGGCGATCGCCGCGTCGTTCCACGTGGTGATCTTGCCCGTGAAGATGTTGGCGATGACCTCGGGGGTCAGCACCAGCTTGTCGACGCCCTTGACGTTGAAGGCCACCGCGATCGGGCCGGTGACCATGGGCAGGTTCCACGCCGGCGAGCCGCAGAACTTCTCGGCCTCGGCGGTCTCGATCTTGCCGTCCTTCTCGGTCTTCTTCAGCGCCGAGTCGGAACCGGCGAAGTCGACCTGGCCGGCGATGAACTGCTTGATGCCCGCGCCCGAGCCGGTCGGGTTGTAGTTGACGGTGGCGCCCTCGCAGGAGTCCTGGAAGGTGGTGATGGCCTCTTCGATGGCGTTCTTCTGGGCAGAGGAGCCCTCGGCGTTCAGGGTGCCCTTGGCGCAGTCGGCGCTGACGGAGGAGCCACCGGAGGCGGAGCCACCCGATCCCGAGCCAGGGGCGTTGGTGTCGGAGCCACAGGCCGACAGCGCGAGGGCGCCGACCACGGCCATGCCAGCCAGCCGGCCGAAACGCTGAATCTTCACGGTAATGAACCTCTCCACAGCAGGAAGATGACGGCGGGCGTGATGCCCGACGCTCGTGAAGGTAGGAGCGGTGAGTGACGCGAGGGGCTGTCCAGGGTGAACGGAGGGTGAACAGAACCCAGACTTTGCCCTGACGGCGGCCGACGGTGAGCCAAGCCACACGTAAACGGCGTCTCAAGGGCTCCTCCGGCGCCGGTCAAGGGCCGCCGTGTCAGGCCCCTGTCAGGCGCTGTCAGGCCGCCGCCAGCCGGTGCCCGCCGCCCCAGCCCGGGAGCCAAGCCCGGGAGCCCGTCAGTCGGGGAAGTGCCGCTCCACGGCCACCACCCGGGCGTCCTGCCCGCTGCCTGCGACGTGCGCGACGAGGACCTCGCCCTTGCCCATCCCCGTCTCGGCCGCCTCGCCGAGCTGTTTGGCCGCGTCGGCGGCCCCGTCGGTCGAGGGGTCGACCAGGGCGGCAAGATGGCCGAGCAGGTCGGGCAGCACCGGGCCGTGGCTGCACACCACCGCCGGCCGGGGCCGGGCGAGGAGGCGCTGCAGGTGGTGGACGGCACGCGCCGGGTTCTGCTCGTAGCCCTCCTCGGAGAGTGCCTGCTTCAGGCGCAGCGGGCGGCCCAGCCACGCGGCATACGGGCGGAGCGTGTCGGCGCACCGCACCGAGGGTGAGCTGACCAGCCGGCGCACGCCATACGCCGCGAGCAGCGGCACGATCGCGTTGGCGCGGTCCACCCCCGGCGCCACGAGCGGTCGCAGCTGGTCGTTGGGGTCGGTCCACTGGGAGCGGGGAAAGGACTTGGCGTGGCGGATGACCGCCAGCGCCCAGGTGGAGAGCCCGCCGTCCTTGTCGGCACGGACCACAGCCCTGAGCTGGTCGCGGTCGCGCGCGTAGTCGAGCCGGTCCGAGGCCGCGACGACGTCGAGCCAGCGCACCTCGTCGATCTCGTTGGCGAGCGGGCCGCCGCCGCCGGTGACCTCCGCCGCCCAGTACCGGACCTCCTTGGTGGCGGGCTCCCCGTCGCGGTCCAGGACGGTGTATGCCGCGGCCGGCAGCGGGCGGCCCAGGCGCACCTCCAG
>DASULG010000359.1:0-6606 GCA_036278335.1 Pedococcus sp. | reverse complement strand
CCAGAACCGGACTGCCCGTCCGTTCGGACTCCTCCATCGGCTCACGCACCACGGCGCAGAGCGAGTCGGGCTGGTGCCAAGTCAGGGCCCGAGCGGCGAGGACCGCGGCCGGGCGCGCCGAGGCCAGACGCGCGTATGCCGGGTGGCCACCGTCAGGCGGCCACCCGGCATACGCGGTGGTGGTGCGCGGTCAGATCCCCACGGCGTTGCGCAGCGGGTCGATCGCGAAGTAGACGACGAACAGCGCCGAGACCGCCCACAGCAGCGGGTGGATGGCGGCCGCCTTGCCGCGGACCACCTTGATGAGGGTGTAGACGACGAAGCCCGCGCCGATGCCCACGGTGATCGAGTAGGTGAACGGCATCAGGACGATGGTGAGGAACGCCGGAAGGGCGATCTCGAGGTCGTCCCAGTTGATGCCGCGCACCTGCTGCATCATGAGGAACCCCACGATGACGAGGGCAGGGGTTGCGGCCTCGTAGGGGACGATCTGGACCAGCGGCGCCAGGAAGGTCGCCAGCAGGAACAGCACACCGGTGACCACCGAGGCCAGACCGGTGCGGGCCCCCTCGCCGACACCGGAGGCGGACTCGATGTAGGACGTGTTCGACGAGACGGATGCCGCGCCGCCGGCCATGGCGGCGACCGAGTCGACGATGAGGATCCTCTCGGCGTTCGGCGGGTTGCCGTCCTTGTCGAGCAGGTTCGCCTCGGCGCCGATCGCGACCATCGTCCCCATGGTGTCGAAGAAGTCCGCGAGGAGCAGCGTGAACACCAGCAGCAGGGCGGCGATGACGCCGATCTTGGAGAACGAGCCGAAGAGGCTGAAGTGCCCGAGCAGGCCGAAGTCGGGGACGTCGACGACGTGGTCGGGGATCTTCGGGACGTTCAGGCCCCAGCCGGAGGGGTTGGTGACCTTGCCGGTCTTGTCGGTCTGGCCCCCGATGGACGCGATGGCCTCGAGGATGATGGCGAACACGGTGGCCCCGACGATGCCGTAGAGGATCGCGCCCCTCACCCGCTTGACCATCATCACGATGATCGCGAGCAGGCCGAACACGAAGACCAGCAGCGGCCAGCCCGTGAGGAAGCCGCCGATGCCGAGCTCCACGGGCACCGGGCCGCCTGCGGGCTTGCGCACGAAACCGGCGTCCACGAGGCCGATGATGGTGATGAACAGGCCGATGCCGACGCTGATGGCCGTCTTGAGCTGGGACGGTATCGCCCTGAAGACCGCCTGGCGGAAGCCGGTGAGCACCAGCACCGTGATGATGATGCCCTCGAGGACGACCAGGCCCATCGCGTCAGCCCACGTCATCTTGGGCAGCTGGGCCACCCCGAACGTGACGAACGCGTTGAGCCCCAGACCGGTCGCGAGCGCCAGCGGGTAGTTGGCGACCACGCCCATGAGGACGGTCATCACGCCGGCGACCAGGGCCGTCGCGGCCGCGACCATGGTGACGGCCTTCTGCACGTCACCACCGCCGAGGAACTGACCGGTCGAGTCGGCCTGGGTGCCGATGATGAGCGGGTTCAGCACCACGATGTAGGCCATCGTGAAGAACGTGGCCAGCCCGCCGCGGATCTCGCGACCCACCGTGGACCCGCGCTGGGTGATCTGGAAGAAGGAGTCGAGGACGCTGTGCGGCGCGGCGACCCGGGTCAGGGAGGGGGACTTCGACATGGGGAGAAGACTAGGGCCTGGCCGAGGCGCTCCGGTTACGCTGGCGCCGTGACACACCCTGCGCCGGGGCGCCCCCAGCCGCCGCCGACCACCGAGCCACAGCCGCTGCCCCTGAGCACGCCCAAGGTCATCCTCTGGGGCATCGCGGCGTGGGCTGTCGCGCTCGTCGCCACGGTGGCCGTCCCCAGCCTGCACACGGGTGAGCGGGACTGGTGGCCATGGTCATGCGTCGCCGGGATCGTGCTCGGCTTCATCGGGTACACCTACGTGCGCCGCGGGCGCGGCAACGCCGAGGACGCCCACTGACCGACCACCCGCGCGGTGGCAGTCCAGCGGCATGAGTCCCAGCCCAGCGCCGTGAGCACTGGGACGGCGGCGTCAGACCAGGTCGTAGGCGATCTCGTCGACGAGCGGCTCGCCCATCGGTACCGGCTCGTGCCTCTCCACGTCGACCTCGGAGTGGGCGCCGCAGCCGTGGTCAAGACTTACGACGCGAGCGTCGCTTGGTGACCAGGCGTTGGCGCACACGCCGAAAAAAGAGCGCAGGGCCCCTGCCATGGGGACGAAGAAACCACAGGTGGAGCAGGGAGCCGGGGCCTTCTCGGCGACCTCGGCGTGCGGGCCGCTGTCGCCCTCGTACCAGCGCTGCGCCGCAGCCTCGCGTCCCTCCGCGGAGAGCACGCGCTTGCGTCCGAGACCGAGCTCCCAGATGGCCATCTGGTCGACGTCCTCATCGCCCGTGGCCTCGAAGCCGAACTCGAGGTTCGGGTCCTCCTCCTTGTAGGGGAGCACATCGCCGACGCCGAGGTCGCCCGGGGCCAGCCGCTCGGCATACGGAACCCACTCGGGCGCGAGCAGCGCTCCCTCGCCGGGGACCAGGTTGGTCTCGCACACCGTGGCCACCTTGCCGCGCGGCACGCGGGCGAGCGTGATGGCCCACCGCCAGCCGGGGTAGGACGTGGCCGTGCAGGCGAAGTAGTGGGTGGCGAGCCGCTCGTCGACCATCTCCATGCCGAGGTGCTCACCCACCGTGCCGTCCTCGGCGATGGACGCGGCGGCCTCGCGGGCCAGCTCCACGGCTGCTCGCAGCGTGGCGTCGTCCTTGGGGACGGGCACGTCAGGCCTCCAGCTGGTCGGCGAGGAAGCGCAGCACCTGGGCAACCTTGTTGCCGTGCTCGTTGTCGGGACGGCGTCCGCGGCGCAGCGAGTTGGAGACGTCGTCGAGGAGCTTGATGCTGTCCTCGACGAGCGGGACGAGCTCCTCGGGCTTCTTGCGCGTCTGCTCGCGCTTGCCGGCCGAGACGCTGGGCGCCGGCTCGAGGACGGTGACCGACAGCGCCTGGGCCCCGCGGCGGCCCTCGACGATGCCGAACTCGACGCGGGTGCCGCCCTTGAGCGTGGTGACGCCCGGCGGGAGGGCGTTGGCGTGCAGGAACACGTCACCGCCCTCGTCGTCGGAGAGGAAGCCGAAGCCCTTCTCCGCGTCGTACCACTTGACCTTGCCTGTAGGCACTGCCCACCTCTGCCTTTGAAAGATTCGTCTCGAAAGTTCGTGTGATCGGCGCATCCCCTGCGCTCTCACGCAAGGCTAACGTGTCGCGGCAAATCCTTTGCGGGTATGCCGGTGAGCCCGGTATGCCGGTGAGCCCGGTATGTCGGTGGGCCCGGCCCGCGGCAGGGTGTGGGCCGCGAAACCCCTTGGCCGAGGAAAACCGGTTGTCGGACTGTCGGTCGTCTGCGGGACCATGTCGCCCATGAGCACCTCGGGCAGCCTGCGCACGTTCTGGTCGGCGCTGCCCACCGAGGGGCGGTGGCTGCTGTCGACGGTCGCGGTCCAGACCCTCGGGCGCGGCCTGACGCTGCCCTTCACGATGATCTACCTGAGCAAGGTCCGCGACATCTCGCTCGGGGTGTCCGGGCTGCTGATGTCCCTGATCGCCGTCTTCGCCCTGGCGGTCACGGGGCCCGCAGGGTCCCTGACCGACCGCATCGGCGCCCGGCGGATGCTGCTGCTGGCCACGGCCTCCCAGCTGGTCGGCTGCGTGGTCCTGGCCTTCGCGACGACTCCTGCGAGCGTGGCCGCCGCCTTCCTGTTCATCGGGCTCAACTTCGGGGTGTCGTGGCCGGCCTTCAACGCCCTCGTCGCCGCGGTGGTCTCGGGGCCTGCCCGCCAGCAGTACTTCGGCATCAACTTCGCGCTCGTCAACCTCGGCATCGGACTCGGCGGCGTGGTCGGCGGCCTCTTCGTCGACGTGGATCGGCCGGGGACCTTCACCGCCATCTACCTGGCAGACGCCGCCTCCATGCTGGTGCCCATCGGCCTGCTGCTCGGCCCGCTGCGGCACGTGCACGGCCGCGCCGAACGCCCGGAGGGAGCCGAGGTCGAGGCCGGCTCCTACCTGGCCATCCTGCGCCAGCCGTCGGTCCTGTGGCTGACGCTGCTCACCTTCGTGGGGACCTTCGTCGGTTACGGCCAGATGGAGGCCGGGATGCCCGCCTTCGCCAGCGAGGTGGCCGAGGTCTCCACACGGGTCATCGGCTTCGCCTTCGCCGTCAACACGGCCGTCATCGTGGGCCTGCAGTTCTTCGTCCTCGGCCGGATCAGCGGCAAGCGCCGCACCCGCGTCTTCATGGTCATGTCCGGCCTCTGGGGCGTGTCCTGGCTGGTCCTGGGTGTTGGTGGGCTGGTCCCGGGCACCGCGGCGGCCTCGGCGATGGTCCTGCTGTTCATGGGCCTGTTCGCGCTCGGCGAGACGATGCTGCAGCCGACGGTCCCCGCGATCACCAACGACCTCGCCCCCGACCACCTGCGCGGGCGTTACAACGCCGTCAGCGCGGGCGCGTTCCAGGCTGGGACGATCCTGGGCCCGGTCGTGGCCGGCGTCCTGCTCCAGCACCAGCTGTCCGGCGCCTACGTCGGGCTGCTGGTCAGCGGCTGCCTGGTCATGGTGTGGCTGGCCCGGCTGCTGGAGCGGCGGATCACCCCGGCGGTCAACGGCCTGGCCACCGGCGAGAAGGAGGAGGCGGCCGCCCCGGCGCCGGCAACGCCCTCGGCCGCTCCCGCACGGCCTGCCGGGGCGTCACTGGCCGACGGTCAGACCCCACTCGCCTGACCACTGCTGACCCGGCTCGAGGACGACCAGACCGTCCCGGGAGTTGAAGGCGTCGGCGGGGCAGGTCATGGGCTCGACGGCGATCCCGCGCCGGCCCTGCGCTCCCTCGTCCGTGCCCTGGGCGGTGAACACCTGCACCCAGTCGAAGGCCTCGTCGCCCCACACAGAGACGGCGGGCCGGTCGGCCAGTCCCTCGATCCGGACCTCCCACCGGCCGTCGCTCCCGCGGGCCAGACCGGTGAAGGCGGTGTCGAGCTCGGTGCTGCCGAGCGCGCGCGCCGATCGGAAGTCCCGGCCGCCCTGCTCGACCGGGGCGAGGCCGGCCGGCAGCAGGCGGTCGTCGACCAGGACCTGCTGGCTGGCGGGGACGGTCAGGACGGCCTCGCCCAGCGGTCGGTCGCCGATCGCGACGTAGGGGTGCGCGCCGCAGCCGAAGGGGACCCTGGTGTCGCCGATGTTCGTCGCGGTCAACAGCACTGACAGCCCCCGCGCGGACAGCGCGTAGCTCGCGGTCAGGTCCAGGATCCCGGGCCAGCCGGGCTGGGGGTGCAGCCGGCAGCCCACCGTGAGGTCGGCGTCGCTGCGCTCCACCAGCGACCAGGACATCCAGCGGGCAAGGCCATGGCTGGCGTTGCCGTGCGAGGGGTCCGAGAGGGGGAGCTGGTACTCGACACCGTCGAAGGTGTACCGGCCGTCCCGCAGCCGGTTCGGCCAGGGCATCAGCAGCTGCCCGCGACCGGCCCGGCACTGCTCGTCAACGCCGTAGCCGGCGAGGACGTCCACGCCCCCATGGCGGTACTCACGCAGGCCACCGCCGACCTCGACGACGGTCACCTCCTGGCCCCCGTGGGCGATGACCCACTGCTCCCCGCTCGGGTACTCGTGCATGGCAGGAACCTACATCCCGTGCGTAACGCCGACGGGATGCTGCCTGCTAGCCCACGCGGTAGGAGCGGATCTGCACAGCCACGCCGCCGTCCTTGCGGGCCAGCACCACCACCTGGCTCCCCTTGGCGAGGGCCGCCGCGGACCCGCCCGGCAGGACGCGGGTCTGGTCGTTGACCACATACGTCTTGGCGAAGTTGTCGTCGCTCCTGACGGCCACGGACGTGGCGCTGGCCGAGGTCACGGCACCGCGCTGGAGGGTCATCACCACGGGCTTGCCGTCGGCGCCGGTGATGGTGAACTCGCCGTGGGAGACGGCGCCCAGGCGCGGGAGCACTCCGTCGCCCATCATCCCGTTGCCGTTGCCGTTGCCGTTTCCCCGGCCCAGACCGTTGCCGTTGCCCCGGCCGGGAGCGTCGTCGCCGTCCGGGCGGCCCATCGGCCCGCGCATGCCCTGCTGGCCGTCCTGGAGCCGGCCGACGTTCTCGCGCCGCTCCACGAAACGGTCGCCGACGCGGGCGATGGCGAACACCCCACCAGCCAGGATCCCGAGCAGGAGCAGGCCGCTGAGGACCAGCGCAACCGCGGTGGCGACGCGACCTCCGGTGGTGGCGGTCGCCTGATGCCACAGGCCAGGCCTGCGCTCAGGCTGCGGGCCCTGGTACGGCTCGTACCCCGCGGGCGGCCCGGCGGGGTGCGGTGCTGACGGTCCCTGAGGGGGTCCCTGCGGCGGACCGTGCGGGGGTCCCAGCGGCGGACCCGGCGGGGGTCCCTGGGGCGCCGGTCCCGGGGTCGGCTGCGACTGCGGTCCCTGGGGCGGCTGCGCCGGCGGCATCGGCTGGGTCTGGTCGGGCATGGCGGTCCTCTCGACCTCCCCAGCATGCCCGGGTCGCCTGTGAGTGCGTTGGGAAACGGCTGGGAACA
>DASULG010000358.1:0-14135 GCA_036278335.1 Pedococcus sp. | reverse complement strand
GGGGGTCGTGGCCGTCGACGCCGACACCGCCTGGCGGTTCGTGGTGGGGGACTGCGCCAAGGGCGGCTCCACCGTGACCATCACCCGCGACGGCGGGAAGACCTGGGAGCCCATGGTCGCGCCGTTCGACGCCACGGTGCGGATCCGGGTCAGGGACACCGGTGGGGCGTTCGCCATCGGCAGCGACGCCGGCTGCACCCCGCGCTTCCGCCAGGCTGCCAAGGACGCCACGACGTGGGGGTCGGCCACGACCGTGCCCAGCGCCTGGTACCGGGACCCGGGTGACCCTGCCGTTGTCGGCACCGCCGCCGGCACCCGGGCCAAGCCCTGTGGCGGCTCCGCGGTCATCGACCTCGGCGTGACCGACCACGGCGCCGAGGCCCTGTGTGCCGACGGGCGGCTGCGCAGGAGCCAGACCGGTGAGACCTGGACGGGTGGGGGCGCGGTCGAAGGCGGCCTCGCCCTCTCCACGACCGCGACGCGCACGCTCGTGGCGCGGACGGCCGACGGTTGCACCGGTGTGGCGGTCGTCGAGGCCACCGCGCCGGAGACGGCGCTGGGGTGCGCCGAGGTCGACCTCGCCACCCTCGAGCCCGGGCAGGTGGCCCTGGCGGAGCGCGACGGACAGGCCTGGCTGGTGGCTGGCCACACGGTGTTCCGGTCCTCCGCCGACCTCAGCGAGTGGACCGCCGCCACCGGCTCCTCCGGCTGACCGAGACGCCTGCCCCCACACGTACAGTGGGCAGCATGGTGCAGGACATCGGCGCACGGCTGAGGGCACAGGGGCGGCGGATGACCCCGCAGCGCCAGCGTGTCCTGGACGCGGTGTCCCGGCTGGCCCACGCGACGCCGGACGACGTCGTCGCGTCCGTCGCCACTGACGGCGGTGCCCCGTTGTCCGCCTCGACGGTGTACCGGGCGCTCGACGCGCTGGAGTCCCTCGGCGCGGTGGGGCACACCCACCTCGACCACCGTGCCCCCACGTACCACCTGGCCGACCACGCCGACCACGTCCACCTCGTCTGCCGGGGCTGTGGCCGGGTCGACCAGTGCGAGCGCGAGACCGCGGCCGAGTTCGAGGCGAGCGTGCTCAGATCGAAGGGTTTCGTCGCTGACGTGACCCACATGGCGATTCATGGATGGTGCAGCACATGCGCGAGACAACAGCAGTGACCCCCTCGGCGGCCGGCTCGGCACCGGCGTCTGCCCAAGCCCCCACCGAGACGCCGACGCAGGCCCCGGGCGGTGCCCCAGGCGGTGCCCCAGCCGGTGCCCCTTCCGACGCCCCGACCGGATTGCGCTCGCCCCTGCTGTCCCATCCCGGCGCGGTCGAGGGTGAGGGTGCCGACGCAGGCGTGGCCGCCCACTACGGCGACCCCATGCGCGAGCAGCGGCTCCTCGAGGAGGGCCTCGCAGTGGTCGACCTCTCCCACCGCGGCGTGGTGGCCGTGCGTGGTCGGGACCGGCTGACCTGGTTGCACTCGATCACCAGCCAGCACCTCACCGGCCTGCGCCCGCATGAGTCGCGCGAGTCCCTCGTCCTGAGCCCCAAGGGCCACATCGAGCACGTCCTGCACCTCGTTGACGACGGCGAGACGACCTGGATCACCACCGAGCCCGGCGACGCCGCTCCGCTTGCGGCCTGGCTGGACTCGATGCGCTTCATGCTGCGGGTGGAGGTCACCGATGTCAGCGCCGACTGGGCGGTGGTGGGCGAGTGCTCCGGGGCCGAGTCGCTGCCCGGCGAGCCGCTGGCCTGGCGCGACCCCTGGCCGGGCCTCGTCGGCGACACGGCGGCATACGGGCCCGTGGACGGGCACCCGGGCAGCGACCGGGCATGGCGCGAGGTCCTCGTTCCGCGCGCGGAGCTCGCGGCAGCGATCGGTGACCGCGCCCTTGCGGGCACCTGGGCCAGCGAGGCCCTGCGCGTCGCGGCGTGGCGGCCCCGCCTCGGGTTCGAGACCGACCACCGCACCATCGCGCACGAGGTCGACTGGCTGCGCACCGCCGTCCACCTCCACAAGGGCTGCTACCGGGGCCAGGAGACGATCGCCCGGGTCCACAACCTCGGCCGCCCGCCGCGGCGGCTCGTGTTCCTGCACCTCGACGGCTCGGGGCACACCATCCCCGAGCGCGGCGAGCCCGTGTATGCCGGTGGCGAGCGGGCCGTGGGTCACCTGACCTCGGTGGCCCGCCATTTCGAGAGCGGCCCGATCGCGCTGGCGCTGGTCAAGCGCAGCACCGACCCCCAGGCCGTGCTGGTCACGGGCGGCCTCAGTGCCACCCAGGAGGTCATCGTCTCGCCCTGAGCCAGCAGGACAAGCGGCAGCGCGGCCCCGCACCTGGTGGTGCGGGGCCGCGCTGCGTGTCGGGGCCTGGTCGGCGCCGACGGGCTACACCTTGGCAGGCTCCTTGCGGCGGTCGCGGGCGCGCTCCTTGCGGGTGCGGTCGGCCGAGAGCGGCGCGTAGCCCTCGCGGTAGTAGTACGACTCGGCGTGCGCGCCCTTGGCGGGGACCCGGTTGAGCACGAGCCCCAGGACGTTGCCGTTGACGGACTGCAGGGAGGACAGCGCGCGGGTGAGCTGCTCCTTGTGGACGATGTCGCAGCCGACGACCACGACGACACCGCCGGTGATGGTGCTCAGCACGGCCGCATCGGTGACGGGCAGCAGCGGCGGGGCATCGAGGATGACGTAGTCGAACATGTTCTCGAGCTCGCGCACGGTGCGGGACATGGCCTCGGAGCCGAGGAGCTCGCTGGGGTTGGGCGGGATCTGGCCGGCGCCGAGCACCTGGATGTTGGCGCTGCCGAACGGCTGGAGCACGTCGGCGAGGTCAGCCTGGCCGATCAGGACGTTGGTCAGGCCGACCGAGCCCTCCATGCCCATGTACTGCAGCATGCGCGGGCGGCGCAGGTCCGCCTCGACGATGCACACGCGCGACCCCGCGGCGGCCATCGAGATGGCCAGGTTGGCGGTGCTCGTCGTCTTGCCCTCGCCGGGCAGCGAGGAGGTGAAGGTCATCGAGCGCGGGTGGGTGGCGGCGTCGATGAACTGCAGGTTGGTGCGCAGCGCACGGAAGGCCTCGGCTCGGGGCCCGTGCGGGTCGGCCTGCACGATCAGCGGCCGCTTGGTGCTGTCGGCGTCGTAGATGATGCCGCCGATGATGGTCTCGTCGGTGACGTCCTTGACGTCGCGCTCGCCCCTGATGGAGGTGTCGAGCAGGTCACGCAGCAGCGCGGCACCGAGCCCGAGCATGAGCCCGAGCACCAGGCCGAGGGCGATGTTGCGGGCCGGCTTGGGGCTGACCGGGGCGAGGGGGATCGAGGGGGGTCGGACGACCGAGATCTTGACGGGGCTGGCGGACTTGTCGGACACGCGCTCGAGCTCGCTGACGCTCTGGGAGAACTGCCTGCCGACGGCGTCGGCGATCCGCGCGGCGTCCTTGGGGTTGCCGTCGTCGACCGTCACGTCGATCAGCACGGTGTCGAGGGGGACGCTGGCGGCGACCTTCTTGCCGAGGATGTCAGCGGTGGTGTCGAGACCGAGCTGCTGGATCACCGGGTCGAGCACGGTGGGGCTGGTGATGATGTCCGAGTAGGACTTGACGCGCTGCTGGGTGAAGCTGCTGCCCTGCAGCAGCTGCGTGGAGTCGGCGCTGCCGGAGGTGGAGACGAACAGCTGCGTGCGCGCCTGGTAGACCTTGGGGCTCCACAGGGTCACCAGGGCTGCCACGGCCACGAGCGCCAAGGTCACGGCGACGATGGTGCGCCAGCGTTTCCGGACGACCCGCAGGTAGTCGTGAAGATCCACAGTCCAACTTTCTTCGTGCGCGGCGTGCGTAGGCGGCGAGCGGGCATGCCGGCCCACGGTCAACTCGGCACAGTCTCCCACAGAGCGGGACAAGTCGCGTTCGCGTGGCCTGCCATGATGTGCCCCATGGCCAGCACGCCCCGGAGCACCGCCACCAGCACCCTGATCACCGTCGCGCCCACCGGCGCCGAGCTGGCGAAGGCGGACTTCCCCCAGCTGCCCACCACCCTCGAGGAGCTGGTCGAGACCGCCCAGGCCTGCGAGGCGGCGGGCGCGGCGATGATCCACCTGCACATCCGCGACGGGGAGCACCGCCCCACCCTGGACGCCGGCTACCTCGAGGCAAGCGTCGCGGCGCTGCGGGAACAGACCA
This sequence comes from Pedococcus sp., assembly GCA_036278335.1. GTDB lineage: Bacteria > Actinomycetota > Actinomycetes > Actinomycetales > Dermatophilaceae > Pedococcus_A. Next base: position 9,950 of record DASULG010000358.1, on the reverse strand, counting down.
CTCTCATCGTCCAGCTCTCGACGGGCGGCAGCGTGCACGACCCCCTCGAGAAGCGGCTGACCGTGCTCGACGCCGAGCCTGACTCCTGCAGCCTCACCTGCGGCACGACGAACTTCGGCGACGACGTCTTCCTCAACCCCTGGGGCTTCATGTCCGACCTCTACGTCCAGGCACAGGAGCGCGAGGTCGTCCCCGAGTTCGAGCTGTTCGACCTCGGCCACGTCCACGCGCTTCGTCGCCTGCTCGACACGCACGGCCTGCCCTTCGGCGGGAAGGTGCACGTCGACTTCGTGACCAACGTGCCAGGCGGTATGCCGGGGACGCCCGCTGCCCTGCAGGCGGGCCTGGCCATGCTGCCGGCAGAGGTGACGAGCTGGTCCGCAACCGGGATCGGCCGCGCCCACCTGCCGATCATGGCCGCGGCGCTCGCCGGCGGGGGCCACCTGCGCGTGGGGATGGAGGACAACGTCGTGTTTGCCCGCGGCGTGCCGGTCCAGCACAACCGCGAGCTCGTCGAGCGGGCCGCCCACCTCGCCGAGGTGATGCAGCGCCCGGTGATGTCGACCCAGGACGCCCGCGCGCTCCTCGGCGTCAAGGACCGCCGCCGCGCGTAGCCAGCCACCCGGCATACCCCCGGCACGCCCCGACGGGGCTCAAGCGGGCGGTGTGAGGGCCCTCACGCTGCCTAGGGTTTGCATTTTGCTGCCTGTAGCAAGCACAATGGGTCTATGAGCCGAATCCCGCTCAACCCGCTGGGCAGCAACAGCCTCGGCGACTACCTGCGTGAGCAGCGCCAGACGGCCCGCCTCTCGCTGCGCCAGCTCTCCGAGCTGGCGGGGGTCTCGAACCCGTACCTGTCCCAGATCGAGCGCGGGCTCAAGAGGCCCAGCGCCGAGATCCTCCAGCAGCTGGCCAAGGGGCTGGAGGTGTCGGCGGAGTCGCTCTACGTCCGCGCCGGCATCCTCGACGAGCGCCACCAGGAGGCACCGGCACCGTCCGAGACCCGGGCAGCCATCTCGGCCGACGCCCTGCTGTCCGAGCGTCAGAAGGCCGCACTGCTCGACATCTACGACTCGTTCGTCGCCGCCTCCACAGCCTCGACAGGCTCGGCAGCCGCGGTGAACGCCACCGATGGTCCCGCGACGGCCACCACGCCGGCCGAGACGGCCAAGCAGCTCCGGCCGGCCAAGGCCACCCGGAGCAACACCGGCAACGCGCCCGGCGCCGCCCCGAAGGCACCCAGAACCGCTGCGCCCAAGACCACCACCTCCAAGACCACCACCCCCAAGACCACCACTCCCAACAAATAAGGAGCCCGCCATGGCACTCGTGGCCGACATCAAGAAGACCGTCACCGACACCACCCCCGTGTACGCGGCAGTCGGCGCGACCGACCTCGCCGTGGAGAAGGTCCGCCACGCCCGCGTGCGCGCCACCACCGAGCTGTCCGCCGAGAAGCTGCAGGCCCTCGTGACCCAGCGCGCCACCGAGGTCACCGAGCAGGCCCAGCACGTGCCCGTGCTGGCCCTCAACCGCAGCCTCGAGCTCGCGAGCAAGGCCTACGGGTCCTACGAGCTGCTCGCGGCCCGCGGCGAGAGCCTGGTCAAGCGCGTGCGCAGCCAGAAGGCCACCAAGGACCTCGTGGCACAGGCGGAGACCACCGTCGCGCTCGGCAAGGGCGCCGTGACCACCGTCCGCAAGGCGGCCACAGGCATCGAGCGCTCCGCCAAGGCAACGCTGACGACCGGGCGCCGCGAGGCCGTCGTGGCCGCGGGGGCCGTCGGCGAGTCCGTCGCGGACGAGACCCAGCAGGCCGCCGAGGTCGTCAAGGAGTCCGCCAAGCGCACCCGCACCGCGGCCAAGCGCACCGCCACCACCACGAAGAAGAGCGCCGCGACCACCAGGACGTCCGCCAAGCGGGCCACCACGGGCGCACGCAAGACCGCCGCGGCGTCGAAGAAGGCCAGCACCGCGGCCGCCGACAAGGTCGGCGACTGACCGACTGCGAACGCCCGGCCCTCGGGCCGGGCCCGGCAGCCGGCGCCGCACCCCGCTGTGACGGCGCCGGCCCTGCCCGGGTGCAGCACGGCCGAAACCCGAAGAGCCCACCCTCGCCCCGTGCGAAGGGTGGGCTCTTCGCTGCTGCCCCGGGTGGCTAGGGTGTCGAGGTGACCTTCCAGCAGACCGTGCAGCACGGCCAGACCCCGCCCGCCCTGCTCGACGCGCCAGTTCTGGCCCACGTCGTCCGGGGCGGCTTTGTCGAGTCGGCCCATCGCGCCAGCGTGGTTGTCACGGCCGCCGACGGCACACCCGAGCTGTCCCTGGGCTCCGACAGCCCGGTCTTCCCGCGCTCGTCGAACAAGCCCCTCCAGGCCCTTGCCATGGTGTGCAGCGGCCTGACCCTCGAGCCCGAGCTGCTCGCCCTCGCCTGCTCCAGCCACTCCGGCGAGGACTTCCACCTCGAGGGCGTGCGCCGCATCCTGTCCGGCGCCGGCCTGAGCGAGGCAGACCTGCAGAACACGCCGGACTGGCCCTACGACCAGCAGGAGCAGGACCGCTGGAAGCGCGAGGGCCGCGAGCGCTCCTCGCTGGCGCAGAACTGCTCCGGCAAGCACGCCGCGATGCTGGCCACCTGCGTCCACAACGGCTGGGACACGGCCACCTACCGCGACGCGGGGCACCCGCTGCAGCAGGCGATGGCCACGACCCTCGAGGAGCTGGCCGGGGAGCCGGTGGCGGCCACTGCGGTGGACGGCTGTGGGGCGCCGGTCATGGCAGTGACCCTCGCGGGGCTGGCGCGCGCGTTCGGCCGCCTCGCGGCGGCCGGGGAGGGCACGCACGAGCGCGCCGTCGCGGACGCCATCCGCAGCCACCCGGCATACCTGGGGGGCACGCGCCGCGACGTCACCGCCCTCGTGCAGGGCACGCCGGGCCTGGTCGCCAAGGACGGGGCGGAGGCCGTGTATGCCGTCGGGCTGGCCGACGGGCGCGGCATCGCCCTGAAGGTCGCGGACGGCGGACAGCGGGCCCGACCGGTCATCCTCGCCGCGGTGCTGCGCCGGATCGGCGTCGCCTCGGACGCGCTGGACGCCCTGGAGACCGCCCCGGTGCTGGGCCACGGGGAGCCGGTGGGCGCCGTCGTGGCCGTCGGGATCTGAGGCGCCCGTGCGCGCCGTCCTGCAGCGGGTCAGCCGCGCCTCGGTGCTCGTCGGGGGCGAGACGGTCGGGGAGATCGACCGGCCGGGCCTGGTCGCGCTCATCGGCGTCACGCATGGCGACGGCCCCGAGCAGGTGGCGGCGATGGCCCGCAAGATCAGCGAGCTGCGCATCCTGCGTGACGAGCGCTCGGTCCTCGACGTGGGGGCGCCGGTGCTCGTCGTCAGCCAGTTCACCCTCTACGCCGACACCCGCAAGGGCCGGCGGCCCTCCTGGAACGGCGCCGCCCCCGGCGAGGTGGCCGAGCCGGTGGTCGATGCGGTCGTGCACGCCCTGCGTGAGCGTGGAGTCGAGGTCGCGACCGGGCGCTTCGGCGCCATGATGGAGGTCAGCCTGATGGGCGACGGGCCGGTCACCCTTGTCGTGGACGTCTGAGCCGACTCGAGACCGTAGGCTGGGCGCATGAACCTCATCGGCTCGGCGCAGAGCACCGTCGCGCTGCTCCTCGGCATCGCTGCCCTGGTGCTGGAGGTGTTCGCGTTCGTGGACGCCATCCGCCACCGAGCCGACGCCTACGTCGCGGCGGGAAAGCGCACCAAGCAGTTCTGGTCGATCGTCACCGGCGTGAGCGCCCTGGTCGGCTTCGTCACCTTCCTGTCGCCGCTGAACATGCTGGGGATCCTGGCCGTCGTCGGCGCCGGCATCTACCTCGCCGACGTGCGCCCGGCGCTTCGGCAGGTCAGCGGCCGCGGCTCGGCCAGCGGGCCCTACGGCCCGTGGTGAGCCCAGCCGGGACACCCAGCGCCCGGACCGACCAGGAGGAGAGCGTGCCCGAGCGGTCCGACCCGCGTGACGAGATCTTTGTCCAGCAGCGCCCCTGGGGGCAGTTCCAGCAGTTCGTCTCCAACGCGCAGGTGACCGTCAAGGTCATCACCGTCGAGCCCGGCCACCGGCTCTCGCTGCAGACCCACGACCACCGCGGAGAGCTCTGGCAGGTCCTCGACGTGCCGATCGAGGTCACCGTGGGGGAACGAACCTGGAGCGCCTCTCCGGGTGAGGCGGTCTGGGTCGCGAGCAACACGCTCCACCGCATGGCCAACAAGAGCGGCGAGGCCGGCCGCGTGCTCGAGATCGCCTTCGGAGAGTTCGACGAGGCGGACATCGTGCGCCTCGAGGACGACTACGCCCGCTGACGGCTGACGGCTGACGGCTGCGGACGCACGGCTGCGGACGGCTGCCGACGGCTGAGGACGGACGGGGTCAGCCGCACGGGGCGACGGCCGCCCAGTCGATGCTGACCTCGCCGAGGCGCCAGCGAGCAGGGCCGTCCAGCAGCGGCCACCCCTCCTCGCGCAGGGCGCCGGCCGTGGCGAGGAACCGCTGGCGCACGCCGAACGCCCCGTGGTGCGCCGCGCGCGCCCAGGCCCGGTCCAGCGCCGTCAGGTAGGCGTGCACCGGCTCGCCCTCGACGTTGCGGTGGATGAGGGACTTGGGCAGCCGCTCGGCGATGTCGGAGGGGGCCTCGAGCCCGCGCAGCCGCCACGACAGGGTCAGCGAGAGCGGTCCGGCCCGGTCGACCGCGACCCAGGCACTGCGGCGGCCCAGCTCGTCGCAGGTCCCGTCCACCAGCAGCCCGTCGTCGGCCAGCCGGTCCTGGACCTGCGCCCACGCACCGGCGACCTCGGCCTCGTCGTACTGGCGCAGCACGTTGAAGGCGCGGACGATGGCAGGGCGCACGCCATCCTCGAGCGGGACCTCGAAGCCGCCCAGCCGGAAGTCCAGGCCGGGGCGCTCCAGCGGCCGCGCCGCGGCCACCCGGGCCGGGTCGATCTCCACCCCCACGACCCGCACGTCGGCCCGGACCGGGGCGAGCCGGTCGTGCAGCTCCATGGCGGTCACGGGGGAGGCGCCGTACCCGAGGTCGACCACGACCGGCATACCGGTGGGTCGGCGCAGCCGCCAGGCCTGCGGGCCGGCCAGCCAGCGGTCGACGCGGCGCAGGCGGTTGGGGTTGGTCGTGCCGCGGGTGATGGTGCCCACCGGCCGCTGCCTCGCCACCGGTGCAGGGTACGGGGCTCAGCGCTGCCTCCGGCGCCGCCCCCCGACGGGCGTCTCAGCGGCCTGGCCAGACATAGGGTTGGGCCCGTGAGCGGCCGCCAGCGCGACATCAGCAAGAGCATGGTCGCGCTCGTGTTGTCGCTGGCCGCCCTGGGGGCGCTCGGCCTGAGCACCTGGGTGCCGGCCTGGCTCGGGCGGGACAGCCGGATGGCTGACGTCGCCCCCGGCATGCTCACGGTGGACCCGGAGGCGCGCGGTATCGCCACGCTGGGCGGCGGCGTGACGGCCGCCCTGTACGACTCCGGGCTGCGCCTCAGCCATGACGACGACATCCTCGCCGAGACGGTGCTCCGCGGCTCTCTCGTCTCGGCGGTGGTCGGGGAGGTGACCGGCTCCGGCGAGAAGACCCTTGAGCGGGTTGACCACCGGTACGACCACGTCCGGATCCGGCACCTGGTCTTCCTTCCCGGACGAGCCACCTACCTCGGCGAGGTCTCCGACGGGAGGAAGGCGCTGCCCCTCGTCATCCGGATCGAGCTCGCCGGGCCGGTGGTCAGGGTCGGCGTCAGCGTCCCCGGGGCCAGTGCGATCGTCGTGCACCTCGACCGCAAACCCGCCACGACGGGGCTGCCGCCGGTGCTGCCCTTCCGGAACCTGCGCCGCCACGCGTACTGGCTGCCCGTGGCCACCGGCCGCGACGACCCCGCCTTCACCACCGTGCTGGGCACCGACATGGCCATCGGCCCGGAGCGCGTCCCCCGAGGCGTCGACGTGCGCTCCGATGGCCGCAACGACGTGCACGTGTGGGCGAGCTCGGCCGTCGTGACGGTCTCCGCCCGCCCTGATCCCCGGCCGCGCTGAGCCAGTGGGGCGTGGCAGACTCGGCGCCATGGCCCCCTGCGACAGACCTGGCCGGGTCGCGATGCTCAGCGTGCACACCTCGCCGCTCGAGCAGCCCGGCACCGGAGATGCCGGTGGCCTGAACGTCTACGTCGTCGAGGTGGCCCGCCAGCTCGCCCGGCGCGGCGTCGAGGTGGAGATCTTCACCCGCACGACGACGGCCGACCTCGACCCGGTGGTCGAGCTGGCGCCGGGGGTGGTCGTGCGCCACGTCACGGCGGGGCCGTACGAGGGGCTCGGCAAGGAGGACCTGCCGGGCCAGCTGTGCGCCTTTGCCGCCGGCGTCATGCGCACGGCCGCCCACGCCCCCGAGGGCCACTACGACCTCGTCCACTCGCACTACTGGCTCTCCGGCCAGGTGGGCTGGCTCGCCCACGACCGCTGGCAGGTCCCGCTCGTCCACACCATGCACACCATGGCGCGCGTCAAGAACGCCCACCTCGCCGACGGCGACCTGCCGGAGCCGTCCGGGCGTGAGATCGGCGAGGCGCAGGTCGTCGAGGCCGCCGACCGGCTCGTTGCCAACACCGACGAGGAGGCGCGCGACCTGGTCAGCCTCTACGGCGCAGACCCCGATCGCGTGGTCGTCGTCCCGCCAGGGGTGGACCTGACCACCTTCAGCCCCGGCGACCAGCGCGCCGCCCGCGCCGAGGTCGGCCTGCCCCAGGACGCGAAGGTCCTCCTCTTCGTAGGCAGGATCCAGCCGCTGAAGGCGCCTGAGGTGCTCGTGGCCGCGGCGGCTGAGCTGCTGGCCCGCCACCCGGACTGGAGGGGCCAGCTGGTCGTGGCGGTCCTCGGCGGCCCCAGCGGGTCCGGGCTGGCGCACCCCCACTCGCTGGAGGAGCTCGCCGGCCGGCTCGGCATCGCCCCCCACGTGCGGTTCGTCGAGCCGGTCCCGCGCCCTGAGCTGGTCCAGTGGTACCGGGCCGCCGACCTGGTGGCTGTGCCCTCCCACAGCGAGTCGTTCGGGCTCGTCGCCGTCGAGGCCCAGGCCTGCGGGACGCCCGTGGTCGCCGCCAGCGTCGGCGGTCTGCCGACAGCGGTGGGGGATGCCGGCGTGCTCGTCGACGGACACGACCCCCGCCACTGGGCAGACAGCCTCGAGGCCCTGCTCCTCGACCCGGCGAGACGGGCGGAGCTGTCGGCGCGGGCCGTCAGCCACGCCGCCGGGTTCGGGTGGGACCGCACGACCGACCGGCTGCTCGAGGTCTACGCGGAGGCCTGCCGCGAGCGCACCCTGTCACCGATCGGGGAGTCGGCGCCCCTCTTCGGCGTGCCCGCAGCGGTGGTCCCATGAGCCAGGCAGAGGCGCCCGGCGGCAAGGGCCTCGCGGAGGTCATCGAGTCCTACCTCACCGAGTCCGAGATCCCCTGGGAGCAGGGCGCCCGCGACGGCGAGTTCGTGCTGACCCTGCCCGGCGAGAAGAAGCTCAAGACGGTCGCCTCGCTCGTGGCGGGCGAGTCCATGCTGTCGGTCTCGGCGTTCGTGATCCGCAACCCGGACGAGAACCACGAGGAGTTCTACCGGTACCTGCTGCGCAAGAACCTCCGCCTGCCGGGGATGGCGTACGCCATCGACGCCTCCGGCGACGTCTACGTCACCGGCCGCGTGCCGGCGCCCGGGGTCGACGCGGCCTACCTCGACCAGCTCCTCGGCGTGCTCCTCCAGGCGGCGGACAGCCATTTCAACGAGCTGCTCGCGATCGGGTTCCTGTCCTCGATGCGCAAGGAGTGGGCCTGGCGCATCTCGCGGGGAGAGCCCACCCGCAACCTCGAGGCCTTCCGGCACCTGCTCGAGGACGAGTGAGCCGGCGCTAGCCTTGGCGCCATGACGGAACACACCCTTGTCCTGCTGCGCCACGGGCACTCCGACTGGAACGCCAAGAACCTGTTCACCGGCTGGGTCGACGTCGACCTCAACGACCAGGGCCGCGCCGAGGCGGTGGCCGGCGGGAAGCTGCTCCGGGAGAGGGGCGTGCTCCCCGACATCGTGCACACCTCCGTGCTGCGCCGTGCCATCAACACCGCCAACCTCGCCCTCGACGCCTGCGACCGGCACTGGATCCCGGTGCGGCGCGACTGGCGCCTGAACGAGCGCCACTACGGCGCGCTCCAGGGACTGGACAAGGCGGCCACGCGCGAGAAGTACGGCGACGAGCAGTTCATGCTCTGGCGGCGCTCGTTCGACACCCCGCCGCCGCCCATCGAGCCCGGCAGCGAGTACGACCAGTCGGGTGACCCGCGGTACGACGGCATCGAGGTGCCGCGCACCGAGTGCCTCAAGGACGTCATCACCCGGTTCATGCCGTACTGGGAGGGCCCGCTGCAGGACGACCTGCGCACCGGCCAGACGGTCCTCGTCGTCGCGCACGGCAACAGCCTGCGCGGTCTGGTCAAGCACCTCGACCAGATCGGCGACGAGGACATCGCCGCCCTGAACATCCCGACGGGCCAGCCCCTCGTCTACACCCTGGGCGATGACTTCATGCCGACCCGGCCGGGCGTGTACCTCGACCCCGAGGCTGCCGCCGAGGCCGCCGCGGCGGTCGCCAACCAGGGCCGCTAGCCAGGGCCGACAGCGCGCCACCTGCAGCGGTGAGTATGCCGCGGGGGCCGGGCCCCGCGGCATACCCACCTCGCGTGGGCCTCCCGCTGCGCCAGCGGCTATCCGCCCGGCTGCAGGTCGAACGGGTCGTTCGCGTTCGGCAGGTCGACCGGGAAGGTCCCGAGTGACCTGCCCGAGGCGTCGTAGACCTCGACGGTGTAGTGCTGCCTGAACTGCGCGTCGTCGAGGTTGACCCGTGCCCTGCCGGCGGTGACCGGCACCCTCGCCGAGTCCGGCCACAGGGTGGGGGCCGACGAGACCAGCTGCACGGCGGCCGCGCCCGGTGCGAAGACCTCCAGGATGGCGCCGCGGCCCGGCTGGCGGAGCCCGCCGACGACGACCGGCCGGTTGGCCGCTGTCGAGGCGTCGATGGGGACGGTGCCGGCGAGCTCGGTCGCGCTCCCGGTGCCACCGCCGAAGGAGGACACCAGGAGTGCCGTGCGCACCACCCCGCCGCCCGGCAGGGTGGTGTCGCCGACGTAGAGCGAGTGGGTCGTGGCGGCTGACGTGGCGTCGGTGACACCTGACGCCGCGGCCACCGCTGCGTCCACCGGCCCGGAGTAGCGCGTCGCGGTGACCACCTGGTCGGCCGCCAGGCCGAGCTGCTGGGCGACCGACTCGCGCACGCCCTGCTGCGCCCGTCTCTGGAACTCCGCGCCCTTGCAGTCCAGGCAGATCCCGGTTCCCTCAGGCAGGGGTTCGGTGGAGACGGTGCCCGCGGTGAGCGTCACCGGTCCGTCGTACCCGGCGACCTGGACGCGGTTGAGCGTGAGGGGTGCCGCCGGCTGGGCGGTGCCCAGGCCGTCGGTCAGCCGCAGCTGCTGCCAGGTTCGCGAGACGGTCCCGTCGGGACTGATCCCCACGCCGTCCGAGAGCTGGGCCTGGCGCTCGCTGGGCCGGGTCAGGACGACCAGCCGGCCGCCCCCGTTTGCCCCTTCGCGGAACACCACGGCGTCGGGTGAGGCCACGGGCTGCTCGTGCTGGAGCGTGAGCTGGCCGGCTGCCGCACCGCGTGGGCCGGAGGCGACCCTGAGAACCCCGTTGGCCATCGCCGGGTCCGCTGACGGGGCCCAGACGACGACCACCCGGTTGCGGGTGAGGTCCTGGGCGTACAGCGCGTTCCCGCCCGGGGCGAGCGCGCCGGTGACGGCTCTGACGAAGGCAGTGTCCCCGGCGAGCCCGCCACGGGTCGGCCACGTCCGCATCGACCGCCAGAGGGCCGGGTCCGTCGG
>DASULG010000357.1:0-21770 GCA_036278335.1 Pedococcus sp. | reverse complement strand
GGGTCGCGAGCAGCTCGGTGATCGTGCCGAGGTGCTCCTCGGGAGCGTCGATGGTCAACCGCTCGACCGGCTCGTGCACCTTGCCGTTGACCTCCTTGGTGACCACCTGCGGCTTGCCCACGGTGAGCTCGTAGCCCTCGCGGCGCATCTGCTCGACCAGGATGGCCAGCGCCAGCTCGCCTCGGCCCTGCACCTCCCAGGTGTCGGGCCGCTCGGTGGGCAGCACCCGCAGCGACACGTTGCCGACGAGCTCGCGCTCCAGCCGGTCCTTGACCAGCCGCGCGGTGACCTTCGCGCCCTTGACCTTGCCGGCCAGCGGCGAGGTGTTGATGCCGATGGTCATCGAGATGGCCGGCTCGTCGACGGTGATGACCGGCAGCGGCACGGGGTTCTCGGCGTCTGCCAGGGTTTCGCCGATCATGATCTCGGGGATGCCCGCGATGGCGATGATGTCGCCCGGGCCTGCAGACTCGGCCGGCTTGCGCTCGAGTGCCTCGGTCATCAGCAGCTCGGTGATCTTGACCCGCTCGACGGAGCCGTCGACCTTGCACCAGGCGACGTGCTGGCCCTTCTTGATGGTGCCGTTGTGCACCCGCAGCAGGGCCAGGCGCCCGAGGAAGTTGGACGCGTCGAGGTTGGTGACGTGGGCCTGCAGGGGCGCCTCGTCGTCGTAGGTCGGCGCCGGGATGGTGTCGAGGATCGTGGCGAAGAGCGCCTCGAGGTCCTCGCCATCCGGCAGGCCGCCGTTCTCGGGGCGGTTCATCGACGCGCGGCCGTTCTTGGCCGAGGCGTAGACGATCGGGAAGTCGATCTGCTCCTCGGTGGCGTCGAGGTCCATGAACAGCTCGTAGGCCTCGTCGACGACCTCGGCGATGCGCGAGTCGGGGCGGTCCACCTTGTTGATGCAGAGGATGACCGGCATCTTCGCGGTGAGCGCCTTGCGCAGCACGAAGCGGGTCTGCGGCAGCGGGCCCTCGCTGGCGTCCACCAGCAGGACGACGCCGTCCACCATCGACAGGCCGCGCTCGACCTCGCCGCCGAAGTCGGCGTGGCCGGGGGTGTCGATGATGTTGATGGTCACGCCGTCGGTGAGGCCGGCGTCCGCCGCTGCCTTGCCGGCGTAGTGGATCGCCGTGTTCTTGGCGAGGATGGTGATGCCCTTCTCGCGCTCGAGGTCGCCCGAGTCCATCGCGCGCTCGTCGACGTGCTGGTGCTCGCCGAACGCTCCGGCCTGCCAGAGCATCTTGTCGACCAGGGTGGTCTTTCCGTGGTCGACGTGGGCAACGATGGCGACATTGCGGATGTCACCGCGGGTCTTCATGGGCATAAGGGACAGTCTCTCAGGGTTTTCGCCGTGCTCCGAACCAGGCCTGCGTGGGGGGTGACCTCACGCACAGCAGGTACGCCGGTCGGTGCCCCCCGAGCGGGCTCAGGAGAGGTGCCGTCGTACGGCGTCCACGATCGAGAGGTCGGCGGGAAGCCACGGCACGGCATACAGGCTGTCGCGGTCGAGCCAGCGCAGCTCGTCGTGGTCCTCGATCGGCAGCGGCTCGCCCTCGGTGACGCTGGCCCACCAGACCCGCATGACGAACTCCTCTCCCAGAGGCCAGGCGCCGCCCAGGGGTCCCTCCAGGAGGTCGCCGATCCGGACGCGCACACCGAGCTCCTCCAGCAGCTCCCGGTGCAACGCCTCGAGCGGCTCCTCGCCCGGGTCGACCTTGCCGCCGGGGAACTCCCACCCGCCGGCGAGGGCAGCAGGCTCGGTGCGCCGGGCCGCCAGGAGCAGCCGCGGCTGCGTCAGGTCGTCGACGATCGCGGCCCCCACGACCTCCCGGCGTGGGTCCGTTTTTGCCGCCTTTGACTGCCTGATGTGCATGTGTCTCACTCTTGTAAACATCTGCGGCGGGCCACCGCTGCGACCGGATAACTGGCTAGTGTCTGCGACCAACCGTAGAAGACGTGCTGTGTCACGCCCCTGCGGCGGCAGCACCACCGCACCCCTCGGCGCCCAACCGGGCCGCCAAGAGTTCGCACATCAAGCGAGGTATTTGATGAAGTACACGCGAAAGGCGACCCCGGTCGTCTTGGCAACGACGCTGGCGCTCACGCTGGCGGCGTGCGCGCAGTCGGAACGGACATCCGGCACGGACCAGACCACGGGTGGCGACACCAAGGCCACCTTCACCTTCGGCGCCGCAGGTGCCCCCGAGGTCTTCGACCCGTTCTATGCGAGCGACGGCGAGACCTTCCGGGTCACCCGCCAGATGTTCGAGGGCCTCGTCGGCATCAAGGCCGGCACGGCCGACATCGAGCCCGAGCTGGCCGAGAAGTGGGAGCCGTCCCAGGACGGCAAGTCCTGGACCTTCTCCCTGCGCAAGGGCGTGAAGTTCACCGACGGCGAGGCGTTCAACGCCGCTGCGGTCTGCTACAACTTCGACCGCATGTTCGACCAGAACGAGGTTGCCGCGGCGGGCCCGGCGGAGTACTGGTCGGGCACGATGGGCGGCTTCAAGAGCGATGCCGCGAACTCGCTCTACAAGAGCTGCGAGGCCAAGGACGACTCGACCGCGGTCATCAACATCACGCACCCGACGTCGAAGTTCCCGACCGCGCTGTCGCTGGACTCCTTCTCGATGCAGTCGCCCAAGGCCCTCAAGGCCGGTGACGCCAACAACGTGACCAAGCAGGGCGAGGGCTTCGGCTACCCGGCCTACTCCAAGAGCCCCGTCGGGACCGGCCCCTACAAGCTGGACAAGTACGACGAGGCCAACAAGACGATCACCCTGGTCCGCAACGACGCCTACTGGGGCGAGAAGGCAAAGACGGCCAAGATCACCTTCAAGATCATCCCCGACGAGAGCACGCGTCGCCAGGAGCTCAAGGCCGGCAGCATCGACGGCTACGACCTGCCCAACCCGGTGGACTGGAAGGGTCTGAAGGACGACGGCAACAACCTCCTCGTCCGTCCGGCGTTCAACATCCTGTACCTGGGCCTGAACCCGGAGAAGAACCCCAAGCTGAAGGACCTCAAGGTTCGCCAGGCGATCTACTACGCGCTGAACCGCGAGCAGCTCGTCAAGACCCAGCTGCCCGAGGGCGCCACGGTTGCGACGCAGTTCATGCCGGAGACGGTCGATGGCTACAACAAGAGCCTCAAGCCGTACACGTACGACCCGGAGAAGGCCAAGTCGCTGCTCAAGGAGGCCGGCGCCGAGGGCATGACGCTCACGTTCGCCTACCCCTCTGAGGTCTCGCGCCCCTACATGCCGAGCCCGCAGAAGATCCACGACGCACTGCGCAGCGACCTCGAGAAGGTCGGCATCAAGGTCAACGTCGTCACCAAGCCGTGGAACGGCGGCTACCTCGACAGCGTCGACAATGGCCAGTTCGACGCCTGGCTGCTCGGCTGGACCGGTGACTACAACGCGCCGGACAACTTCATCGGCACGTTCTTCGGTAGCCTCGCCTCGAACGACTTCCACACCAAGGCCACGTCCTACGGCAAGACCCTCTCCGAGGACCTCGTCAAGGACGACGCCATCGTTGATGAGGCGGCGCGCACCGCGGCCTATGAGAAGCTGAACCAGCAGATCATGGAGGAGTACCTCCCCGGTCTGCCGCTGACGCACTCGCCGCCGGCCCTGGTCGTCGGTCCCAAGGTGAAGGGCGTCGTCGCCAGCCCGCTGACTGCTGAGACCTTCAGCGACGTCACGGTGGGAGGCAAGTGACCTAGTCCGCGAGCTCCTCGCGGATCGCACTTCCCATCCGGTGGCCGTCTCAGCACCATCGCTGAGACGGCCACCGTTGCGATAAGAAGGAGACAGACCCACCTTGCTGCGATTCATCTTCCGACGAATGCTCCAGATGGTGGGGGTGGTCGTCGTTCTCTCGATGCTCCTCTTCCTCTGGCTGCGGGCGCTGCCCGGGGGGACGGTGTCGGCCATGCTCGGCGAGCGCGCCACCCCCGAGAGCCGAGCCCGCCTCTCCAAGGCCCTCGGGCTCGACGAACCGATCTGGGTCCAGTACCTCACCTTCGCCAAGCGGGTCCTCAGCGGGCAGTTCGGAGCCTCCACCGGGGTGCTGCCGGGGACCGACGCCCTCGACGTCTTCCTCGCCCGGCTGCCTGCGACGATCGAGCTCAGCCTGTTCGCCATCTTGATCGCCCTCATCGTCGCCATCCCGCTCGGCTACATCGCAGCCCGCCGCCACGGCGGGACGCTCGACAGCCTGTCCGTGGTCGGCTCGCTGATCGGTGTCGCCGTGCCGGTCTTCTTCCTCGCCTTCCTGCTCAAGTACTGGTTCGCCATCGAGCACCCGTTCCTCCCGGTCTCGGGCCGCCAGTCCTCCGACATCGAGGCGACGCGTGTCACCGGCTTCTTCGTCCTCGACGGGCTCCTCACCCGCGAGTACGACGCTGCGTGGGACGCCTTCAAGCACCTGATCCTCCCGGCCCTGGCGCTGGCGACGATCCCCTTCGCGGTGATCTTCCGCATCACCCGCGCCTCCGTGCTCGACGTCATGGACGAGGACTACGTGCGCACCGCCGAGGCCAAGGGCCTGAGCAGCCGGGTCATCCGCGGGCGGCACATCCTGCACAACGCGATGCTCCCCGTCGTGACGACCATCGGCCTCCAGATCGGCGGCCTGCTCGCGGGCGCCGTCCTCACCGAGCGGGTCTTCTCCTTCGGCGGGATCGGCGAGGCCCTGGCCATCGCCTTCGAGCGCCGCGACTACTCCGTGCTGCAGGTGCTCATTCTCGCGGCGGCGGTGATCTACGTTGTGGTGAACCTGCTCGTGGACATCGCGTATGCCGTGATCGACCCCCGCGTCCGGACGAGGTGACCCCGTGCCCAGCCCCCTGAAGCCCAACCCCCTGAGCCCCCAGCGCAAGAAGCAGCGGATCGACGAGCTCGCCGCTCGCGCGGGCTCCACCAGCGTCGGCACGGCCGTTGAGGACCGCGCCGTGAGCGAGGCCGGCGCCGTCGACGACTCCGCCGGTGTCTCCCTCATCGCGAGCGCGTGGCGCCGACTGCGCCGCGACCCCATCTTCCTCATCGGCGCGGCGGTGACCCTGCTGTTCATCGTGCTCGCGATCTTCTCCCCCCTCATCGCCCCGCACGACCCCACTGCCGGGCTCCTCCTGGACAAGGTCCGACCACAGAGCAACCCCATTCCCAGCCCGGAGGCCGGCTTCCCGCTCGGGGCTGACAGCCGCGGCCGCGACATGCTCTCGCGCCTGCTGGTCGGCAGCCGCCAGACCCTCATCGTCGGTGTCTTCGCCACCGTCTTCGGCTTCATCGGCGGCATGACCCTGGGCATCATCGCGGGGGCGTTCGGGGGCTGGATCGACTCGTTCGTGATGCGCACGGTCGACGTCATGCTCTCGATCCCGTCGCTGCTGCTGGCGGTCTCGATCGCCGCTCTGGCCCCGCGCCCGAGCCAGTGGACGGTCATCGTCGCCATCGCGGTCGTCGAGATCCCGATCTTCGCCCGCCTGCTGCGCGGTTCGATGCTCGCCCAGCGCTCGAGCGACCACGTCCTGGCCGCCCGGGCGCTCGGGGTCAAGCCGTCGCCCATCGTGTTCCGCCACATGCTGCCCAACTCGCTCGGACCGGTCATCGTCCAGGCGACCCTCGTGCTCGCCGGTGCCATCATCGACGCGGCGGCCCTGTCCTTCCTCGGCCTCGGCAACCCGGACGACCGCCAGCCCGAGTGGGGTCAGATGCTCGGTGCGGCGCAGGAGTACATCCAGGACTACCCGCACCTCGCGGTCTACCCCGCGGTCTGCATCATCATCGTCGCTCTCGGCTTCACGCTCATGGGCGAGTCGCTGCGCGAGGCGCTCGACCCCAAGAGCCGGAGGTAGGCCATGACCGAGACCATCGAGAACGTTCACACCCCCCACGACACGACGCACGGCCTGCTCTCGGTGCGCGACCTGAGGGTCACGTTCCAGCGGTCGGGCGAGAAGCCGTTCGTCGCCGTCGACGGGGTCAGCTTCGACGTCCGCCCCGGCGAGACCGTCGGGCTGGTCGGCGAGTCCGGCTGCGGCAAGTCGGTCACGTCCCTGGCGATCATGGGCCTGCTGCCGCGCCGCGGCGTCACCGTCGAGGGTGAGGTCAACTTCCAGGGCACCAACCTGCTCACGCAACCCGCGGAGAAGATGCGCGACCGCCGCGGCCGAGACCTGGGCATGATCTTCCAGGACCCGCTGTCGTCGCTGAACCCCGTCATCTCGATCGGGATCCAGGTCACCGAGGTCCTCGAGCGGCACCGCGGCCTGTCGCGCAAGGCGGCCATGCCGATCGCCCGGGAGATGCTCGACAAGGTCGGCATCCCCGACCCGGACCGGCGCCTGAAGGACTACCCGCACCAGCTGTCCGGCGGGATGCGCCAGCGGGCGCTCATCGCCATGGCGCTGGCCTGCCAGCCCCGGTTGTTGATCGCCGACGAGCCGACGACCGCGCTCGACGTGACGATCCAGGCGCAGATCCTCGCGCTGCTCAAGGAGCTGGTCCAGGACACCGGCACCGCGCTGGTCATGATCACCCACGACCTCGGCGTCGTGGCCGGGCTGTGCGACCGGGTCAACGTGCTCTACGGCGGCAAGATCGTCGAGCGCGGCGACCGCCACCCGCTCTTCGCCTCGCCCCGCCACCCCTACACCGCGGGCCTGCTCGCCTCCATCCCACGGATGGACGCACCACGTGGCGAGCGGCTCACCCCCATCCCCGGCTCGGTCTCGGACAACCTGCCGTGGGACCACGCGTGCGCGTTCGCGCCGCGCTGCCCGAACGCCCTGGAGGTATGCCGTGAGGTCCGTCCCGAGCTGCTCGACGACAGCGGCGACCGCGCGCTGCGCTGCCACAACCCCGTGGAGGTGACCCAGTGACTCTCAGCGAGACGACGGCCACCAACGACGCGACGACATCCGGCGACATCCTCGTCGACGTCAAGGGGGTCAAGGTCCACTACCCGATCAAGCGGGGCGTCATCTTCGACAAGGTCGTCGGGTTCGTCTACGCCGTCGACGGTGTCGACCTCCAGATCCGCACCGGGGAGACCTACGGGCTCGTCGGCGAGTCGGGCTGCGGCAAGTCCACCCTCGGCCGGGCAATCCTCAACCTCGAGCCCCTCACCGAGGGCACGGTCGAGTTCCAGGGTGTCGACATCGCCTCCCTCAGCGGGGAGACCCTGCGCCGCAAGCGCAAGGACATCCAGATGGTCTTCCAGGACCCCATGAGCAGCCTCGACCCGCGCCAGTCCGTGGAGTCGCTGCTGCTCGAGGGCATGAAGGCCCACGGCCTGGCCGACGACGACAAGGTCGCCGCAAAGCGCCTGCGCGAGCTGCTGCAGGCCGTGGGACTTCCCCCCACCGCCCTGAAGAAGTACCCGCACGAGTTCTCGGGCGGCCAGCGTCAGCGGATCGGCATCGCCCGGGCTCTCTCGGTCAACCCGCGCCTCATCGTCGCCGACGAGCCGGTGAGCGCCCTCGACGTGTCGGTGCAGGCGCAGGTCATCAACCTGCTCGAGGACCTCCAGGAGGAGTTCGGGCTGACCTACCTGGTCGTGGCGCACGACCTGGCCGTCGTGCGACACATCAGCGACCGGATCGGTGTCATGTACCTCGGTGCCCTCGTCGAGGAGGCCGACGCCGACGACCTCTACGCCCAGCCGCTGCACCCCTACACCCGCGCGCTGATGTCAGCGGTGCCGGTGCCCGACCCGATCATCGAGGACCGTCGCGAGCAGATCCTTCTCACCGGTGACCTGCCCTCCCCGGCGAACCCGCCCGCAGGGTGCCGCTTCCACACCCGCTGCCCGTGGCGGCAGGAGACCCGCTGCGACTCCGAGCGGCCCCAGCTGCGCCAGCTCGACATCGCGGGCACCAACCCCTCCCGCCGGGTCGCCTGCCACTGGGCCGAGCAGATCGAGGCCGGCGAGATCACCCCGCACGCCGTGGCGGCCACTGCCACCGAGCAGCGCGACCTGAGCCAAGACAAGGGCGACCTCCTCGGGCCGGCCTCCGTCACCGAGGCGCTCTAGCCAGCCGGGCGGCATACGGGCTCACGACGGGTACGGCTCCCTCAGCGGGGGCCGTGCCCGTCGCCTGTGCGTGCCAGCGCACCGCCAACCCCCGCCAGCGGGGCCGGAAGGCGTAGACCCCGGCGAGACGAAGCCGCGCCACGCCCAGGTGTGCGGGGATGCGCTCGCGAGTCTCGGGGTCGGGGTCTGCGCCCTCCAGAAAGGCCCGGCGCGCCACCTCGGCTGCGGCTGCTGTCATCAGGCCCTGGTCCACGCGCAGCTCGAGGTGGGCCAGGGCGTTGGCCAGGTCGAGCGCGCGCTCGCCGACGGCCAGGGTGTCGAGGTCGAGCAGCCCGATGTGGGCCCCGACCACCACCTGCTTGTCGTGCAGGTCCCGGTGCAGCACTCCCAGCGGCCCAGGGGTCCCCGACAGCAGGCGCTCGTATGCCGCCGGGTGGCCGGCCGGGGGCAGCACGCCTGCGGCAACGGCCGCGTCCCGCCACCGCTGCGCGGTGGCGACCTCCGCTCGGGCGTCGTGGACGGGAAGACCCTGGCGGTCGGCCCTGTGGAGCCCGCTCACGGCGGCCCCGGCAGCGCGCCAGGCCGCGGCCAGGACGTCCGGCGACGGGGCGGAGCGGCCGAGGTCCAGGAGCGTGGGCCCGGCCAGCTCGGTCCAGACCACCACGCCGGCGTCCGGGTCGTGGCGCACCACGACCGGGACGTCGAAGTGTCCCGCCGCCGCGGCGGTGGCCCTCTCCCCGGCGGCGACGAGCCCAGGGCTGCGGCCCGGGCGGACGACCTTGGCATAGGTCCCGTCGCGCAGCTGCACGACCCCGCGGCGCCCGGGACGATGTCCGACGAGCCGCGTACCGGCCTCCAGGACCAGCGTCCGCAGCGCGGGCAGCTGGCGGTCGGCCCCGCCCCAGTGCACGACGACGGGGTGGTCGGGGTGCAGCTCGACCGGCACACCGCAGGCTCTGGCCACGCGCTCGGCCTCGGCCCGCGCCGGCAGCCACTGGGCTGCGACCCTCCCGCGGTGGGCGTCGGTGTACTCGAGGTGCACGGTGCCGCCCGCACGCGGCCACGCGCGCCCGAGCCGCAAGGTTCCGGCGCTGGTCTCGATCAGGGCCACGTCGGCCAGCGGGCTGGGCCTCACCGCACGCCCGCCTGCACTGCTGCCCCGTCGACGAGCAGGCGCACCTGCTCGGCCCATCCCGCCACCGGGTCGCGCAGACGGAACGGCTCGGTGGCGCGCTGGAGCAGCGCGAGCGCGGCCAGCGGCCGCAGGGCAACCTCGAGCGCGCGGCCGTCCACCGCGGCATACGACTGCAGCATGGGGCCCAGGACCTCGCACGGGTCGGCGCCGGGATCGCAGCGTCGTGCGACCGCCTCGCCGGCGAACCAGGACGCCGCGTCCGCCGCGGGCCGGTCCACCCTGGCCCGGTCGAGGTCGAGCAGCGCCACTCCCCGCGGGCGCCACAGCACCTGGTCGACGGAGAGGTCGCCGTGGACCACCGAGAGCACGGGCTGTCCCGGGCTCTGCGCGAGCTGTTCCTCGGCCGCCCATGCCGCCTTCGCCGCGAGGGGCTGAGCCCCGGGCACGACGGCCTCTATGGCCTGCACCGCGGCAGCGGCACTGAGGCTGTGGTCGGTCTCCGGGGCCTCTGGGAACGGCGGTGCGGCGTGGACCTTCGCGAGCACCTCGCCCACGCGCCCGAGGACCGCGGGGTCCGTGCCGTCCTCTGGCGGCTGGCCCTCGAGGTACCCCACCACGGCCACCTGGGGGCCGGGGCTCGGGAACACCGGGGGCAGCTCGACCCCGAGCCCAGACCACGCCCCGGCTGCGGCCGCAGCCAGGGCCATCTCCCCGGCCGCGTGCACCTTGGCGACCGCCAGGGGGCCTTGTCGGCCATCGAGGCGGGCGACCAGTCGTCGCGCCGGCTTGTAGCGCAGGACGACCGCAAGGACGGCGCCGGGCACCACGTCGCCCGGCGCGCCCAACACCTGACGGCTAGGGCGAAGGGGGCGGTCCAGCCCCAGGGGCGCGACCAGCAGCAGGTCGTCCCCCAGCCGCGGCGCGAAGTCGCCGGGCCGGACCCTGCGGGCCAGGGGCTTGGCCAGCTTGTCCGCCAGGGGCGCCGCGCCGGCTACGGCGTACGCCCTCCTCTCCCCCGCCTCGGTATCGGCCACCAGCCCGGCGACCAGGTCGGTGCCGGGCTTGTAGCGGAGGTAGTCGACCCGGACCGCGCCGATGCCCCCCCACACCGGGGAGGCCGCGGCGGCGAGGCGCTCGCGCAGACGGTCGGGGTCCAGGAGCTCGGCCAGCGCCTGGATGCGGTCCTCTCGTGCCACCAGCTCGGCGTCGTCAGGCGATAGCACGGTGTTTGCCCCCGGCACCGGAGTCGTGCAGCGAGGCCAGCGCCCCGTCACGCCGGGCGAGCAGCTCCCGTGGTGGGCCGAACTCGACGAGACGACCCCGGTCGAGGCAGGCCACGAGGTCGCAGTCGAGCACAGTGTCAAGACTGTGCGAGATGACCACCGAGGTCCGGCCTGCACACAGCGACGACAGCGCCTGCACCACCTCGCGCTGGTTCACCGGGTCCAGTCCGGTGGTTGCCTCGTCGAGGATGATGATCGAGGGGTCTCGCAGGATGGCGCGGGCGATCGCGATGCGCTGGCGCTGGCCGCCGGAGAGCGTTGCGCCGCGTTCATCGAGCATCGCGTCGTAGCCGCCGGGCATCTCCTCGATGAAGCCGTGGGCCCGGGCCATCCGGGCGGCCCGCTCGACCTCGTCGTCGGTGGCGTCGGGCCGGCCGTAGCGGATGTTCTCACGCACGGTGGCGACGAAGAGGACTGACTCCTGCAGGACGATCGCCTGCTGGGCGCGCAGGGAGGCCATGGCGTAGTCGCGCACGTCGATGCCGTCCACCAGCACGCGGCCGCCGTCGGTGTCGTGCAGGCGCAGCAGCAGCGACGCGAGCGTGGACTTGCCCGAGCCCGATGGGCCGACCACACCGAGGCGGGTTCCCGCGGGCACCTCGAGGCTCAGGTTGTGCAGTGCCGGCTGGCCCCTGCCGAAGTCGACGCTCACCCCCTGCAGCGAGAGCGCCCCTGCAAGCCTCGGCGCCACCACCGCTCCGGGACGGTCCACGATCTCCGGTTCGCTGGTCAGCACGGCGAGGAGTCGCTCGCCCGAGGCCGCGGCCTTCGCGATCCGCCCGGTGTACTTGGCCAGGTCGCGCATCGGCTTGAACGCGCTCTTCAGGTAGTTGATGAAGACGACCAGCTCGCCGGGGGTCAGGTCACCGTGGACAACCCGCATCGCCCCCACGAAGACCACGGCCGCCGTGGCCACGCCGACCAGGAGGTCGGTGTGCCGCTCGAGGCCGGCCGACAGTCGGGTGGTCTTGGCCCCTCCCGCGAGGCTGCGCTGGTTGCTCGAAGCGAACTGGCCACGCAGGACGGACTCGAGGCCGTAGGCGTGGACCACCGGCATGGCGCTCAGGCCCTCGGACGCCGTGCTCGCCAGGTCGCCCTCGCGCCGACGCTGCTCCCGCGCTGCGCCGGTGATGCGCCGTCCGCGGCTCCTGCTGGTGGCGACGAAGATGGGGAACGCCGCCAGGACGATCAGGCCCATCAGCGGGTCGAGCACCAGCATCACCACGACCATGCCGACGAGGGTGATGACGTTGCTGACCAGCGGCAGCACGGCGGTGACGGCCACGTCCTGCAGGCGCCCGACATCGGTGACGAGCCGCGTCACGAGGTCGCCGGTCCGGGCCTTCCCGTGGTAGCGCAGCGACATGCCGAGCAGGTGGTCGAAGACGGCGGCGCGCACCCGGGTCATCGCGCGGGTGCCGGCCAGCGCCAGGCACACCGTCGACGCGTACGACGCGCCCGCGCGGAGCCCGGCGGCGAGCACGATGGCCGCCGACGCGAGGAGCAGTATCAGGGTCAGGTCCTGACGCTGGGCCGCCCCCGGAGCGATCACGGAGTCGATGACGACCTTGAGGGGCCAGGGCTCGACCAGCCGGAAGCCCACCTCGGCGAGCATGGTGACCAGACCGAGAGTGAGGAGGCCGCGCTCGGGGCGCACGTAGGGGGCCAGCATGTGCAGGGTGCGCCGCAGGCTGGGCACCGCGGCCCGCAGGTCGGCCTCTGGCTGGCTCATCAGACCGCCGCCTCGGGCCGGGCGACGGGCAGGCTCACGCCAGCGGAGTCCAGGGAGGCGTCCACGGCCGAGGACCAGGTGTGGCGCTGCGCGGTATGCCGCGCCGCCCGCCGCATGCGCCCCCGCACCTCCGGGTGCGAGCGCAGGCGCGTCGTGGCCGCGGCCAGCGCGAGCGCGTCACCGGCCGGGGTGAGCAGGCCCTCCACGCCGTCGGTGATGATGCCGGGCAGCTGCCCGGAGCGGCTTGCCACGACCGGCAGCCCCGCGGCCAGGTACTCGAAGACCTTCATCGGCGAGAAGTAGCCCTCGGGCGTGGGATAGGGGGCGGTGCCGACGTGCAGACGGGACAGCTCTCCCGGCAGGGCAGCCGCGGAGACCATGCCGGCGAACTCCACGCGGTCGGTGAGCCCGAGCCCGACAGCCAGCTGCTCGAGTGCGGCACGCTCGGGGCCGTCGCCCACGATGCGCAGGCGCACGCCGTTCACCTGGGCAACGGCGCGCACGAGGACGTCGACGCCATGCCACGGCTTGAGCGATCCGACAAAGCCGATGGTGAAGGGCCCGGAGGGTTCAGGGCGGGGGCGGAACCGTTGGGGGTCAACGCCATTCGGCACGACGCTCGTACGGGCACCGGGGGACACCTCGCCCACCCACGCGGCCACGGGCTCGGACACGCAGACGACCGAGCGGGCCAGCGACATCACCACCTGCGCCCGGGCCAGCGCCTCCTCACGGGCGACGAGACCCCGGTGGCGCTCCTGCTCCTCGATGAGCGGGGCGTTGACCTCCAGGATGCCGGGGATGCCCGTGCGCGCCGCGTACCGCATACCCGCGGTTCCCCACAGTGAGTAGCGCTCGTAGACGAGGTCGAACGGCGGAAGCGAGCCGAGCAGCGCAGCCAGGACGTTGTCAGCCGCCTGCAGGGCGACTTCGCGGACAGCCCGCTCGCGAACAGCGGGCGTGCCCAGGCAGAGCACGCGCACGGAGCGTAGGTCCTCGGGGGTCCCTCCCCCGGGGTCGGCGCACAGGAGGGTCACGTCGGCGCCGCGGCGCACCAGCTGGCGCAGTACCTCCTGGGCGTGCACCGAACAGCCCTTGGTGCCGAAGACCGGGACGCCCGGGTCGAGGCAGACGTAGGCGACCCGCATCAGGCCACCTCCGCGCGCCGGGCGAGCAGACCACGGTCCGGCAGCAGGGCGCGCAGGGCGCGGGCCTGTGCCCTCGCGTCGAACTCCGTCTCCGCAAGGCGGCGGCCCGCCGTCGCGAGATGTTCGCGCAGCGCCCCGTCGCCGATCAGCAGCTGCAGCGCGTCCGCCAGGCCCTGGGCGTCGCCGGGCTCGACCAGCAGCCCGGTCTCGCCGTGCCGGACGGCCTCGGGGATGCCGGTGACGCGGGTCGAGACACAGGGTGTGCCCAGCGCCAGCGCCTCCAGGAGGACGGTCGGCAGTCCGTCGGCGTTGCCGTCCGCGCCCACCACGCAGGGGGCCGCCAGGACGGCCGACTCGGCAACGAGGGCACGGACCTGGCGTTGGGGCAGGGGCCCCAGGAAGCGCACGAGGTGGTCGACACCCGCGTGCACGGACCGGGCCTGCAGCTCCTCGGCGAGCGCCCCCTCGCCGGCGATGACACACGGGAGCGGGGTTCCGCGGCCGGCCAGGAGGCCGATGGCGTCGATGAGCACGTCGAAACCCTTCTTCTCGACCAGACGGCCCACGGCGACGACCTGCGAGCGACGCGGCCCTGGCACGAGCTGGAACTGCTCGAGGTCGAGGCCGTTGTAGACCCGGTGGACGGACCTGGCTGCGCTGGGGAAGGTGCTGCGGAGGTGGCGGAGGTTGAAGTCGCTGACCGTGATGACATGGTGGGCGCCGGCCAGCTTCCGCTCGAGGTCCTGCGGGTCGACGTCCTGGTGGAAGATGTCCTTCGCATGGGCGGTGAAGGAGTAGGTGCGCCCGGTCAGCAGGGCGGCGACGCGGGCGACGCTGGTGGCGACGGATCCGAAGTGCGCGTGCAGGTGGTCGATCCCGCGTTGCTCGACCAGACCCGCCAGCTCGAGGGCCTGCGCGGCGTCCTCAGCCTCGAGGGCCAGCAGGTCGTCGAGATGGCGCCTCAGGGTGGGATGGTTCTGCTCTCCGGACCGCAGCAGCTCCCACAGCTCGACGGCCCGCAGCCCCCCACGGCGCAGGTAGGCAACAGGGGCACGGACCTCGGCGAGGGTCTCGTGGAAGCGGCCGTCCAGCGGAGGGCGCAGGGAGAAGACCTCGATGCGCTCGCCCTGCGCTTCCCTCGCGCGGATCTCGTTGACCACGAACGTCTCCGAGAAGCGTGGGTAGACCTTGGCCACGTATCCCAGGAGCGGCTCAGGCCGTGACACGGGTGACCTCATCGTCCTTCAGGCACTGCCTGACGAAGTGGAGAGGCCAACCGCGTCGGTCGTGGCCCATGCCGGTGGAACGGTGCGAGTGCAGGGCGACGCTCGTCATGCGGTCAGGTTGGTGGCGGCAGCCTTAACCGCACGCTAACCCCGGGTAAAGGGACACTCACTTGTCACTCGGTCCGCGCCTCACCCGGGCTAGTCATTCGCGCGGCCGTCATCGTCGGTCTCCGAGTCCCCGTCCTCGCCGTCTACGGCGAAAGCGGGCTTTCCGCCCTGGCACCACGCCTCGACCTCAACCTTTGCGCCACCCTGTCCGGCCTGTTCGAACTCCGCCTTGGCCCGCTCCTCCCCCGGCCCGCTCAGCTCGGCCAGCACCCAGCCGGCGTTCGGCGAGGCGCTCATCCGCATCACACCCCAGGAACAGGTGCCGCTCACGTAGCCGCCGACGGTCGAAATCCCCTTGGTGATGCTCGGGGCCTGTTGTGTGGAGGGCGCGCCCGGTCCCTCCCGGGAGGTTGCCTGGCCGGTCTCGGTCGGCCCCAGTGACTCCGCGTGCGGGGCCTCCTGCTGGGCGCTCACCGAGGGCGTGCTTCCGGGGGGCACCGCAGCGCGACTGCGACGTGCGCCCACGGGCGGGGTGGTCGCTACCGGCATCTCTGGGCCGGCGGCTGCGGCCTGCGGTTCCTCGATGAGTCCGGCCGCAGTGAACCCCACACCCACAGCGGTCGCGGCGAAGAGCGCCCAAACGGCAACGAGACCCCACGCCCTGCTCATATCCGACAGTGTCGCGACGCTCGGCTTAACGCCGCGCTAAACGTGCGGCCGCCGCCGTGACACCTGCGGTCGCGGGGCTACGCTGGACCATGGCCTCGCTGCTGCTGGTCGAGGACGACACGCGTATCCGCGCTGCGCTGCTGCGCTCCCTGTCGGCGCAGGGCCACGCCGTCACCTGGAAGGCGTCCGGTCGCGCCGGCCTCGAGCACGCACTCGAGCAGCGGCCCGATCTCGTCATCCTGGACCTCGGCCTGCCCGACATCGACGGGGCCCGGCTGCTGCGCATGCTGCGCGCGGTCAGCACCGTCCCCGTGATCGTCGCGACAGCCCGCGATGACGACGAGGCGGTCGTCGACCTGCTCGAGCACGGCGCGGACGACTACGTCATCAAACCCTTCACCGCCGCTGCCCTGGGGGCACGAATCCACGCGGTCCTGCGCCGCGCCGAAGCAGGGACGCCCGACCAGCCCCTGGTCATCGGCGCCCTGACCGTCGACCGCCGGGCCCGCACCGCGCGGCTCGATGGGCGGCTGCTCGACCTGCGCCCCCGCGAGTTCGAGCTGCTGGCCTTCCTCGCCAGCCGCCCCGGTGTGGTGGTCTCGCGCCGCGAGATCATGGCCGAGGTCTGGCACCTGCCCTACGGCGGCGCCGACAAGACGGTGGACGTGCACGTGTCGTGGCTGCGCCGCAAGCTCGGGGAGTCCGCCGTGAAGCCCCGGTTCATCCAGACGGTCCGCAACGTCGGCATCAAGCTCGTCGAGCCAGCCGCGGACTGAACGAGGCGGGCTGCGACCCCGGGAGAAACCGGGCGACGCGGTGTGCGCTGGGGGACACTGGGACAGTCGGCAGCGGGGGGAACTGGAGACACCGAGAACACTGGGGACCCCGGGCGACGTCAGATCTGGCTGCTGGTTGCCGCCACCACCTCTCTGGTGATGCTCGCCTTCGTGGTCCCCCTGGCCGTCCTCGTGGAGCGGACCGCTGACAGCGCCGCCATCGTGGCGGCGACGGGCCGCAGCCAGTCCGTCGTGCCGCTCGTCGCCGCCGAGGACGACCGGGCTGCGGCCGTCGCGGCTCGGGCCGCCACGCGCGGGGGGTTCTCCGTCATCGTGCGCCTGCCGAACAGCCATACCGTCGGTGTCCCGCGGGCCCAGTGGCGCGGTGGCGAACCCGCTGTGGACATCCGCTCCACCACCATCCGCCGCCTCCCGGACAACAGCGCAGTCGTTGACCAGCCGGTGTTCCGCAGCGACGGCACCGCCGTCATCAGCGCCCGGGTCTCCGAGGCCGTCCTCAACCGGGACGTCGCCCGCACGTGGATCATCCTCGCGCTGCTCGGCATTGCACTTGTGGCCCTGTCCCTGTTCGTGGCCGACCGCCTGGCCCGGTCGATGACGCGGCCCGTCAGCGAGCTGGCCGCCGCAGCCGACAGGCTCGGCAAGGGCCACCTCAACACCACTGTGGTGCCGGATGGGCCGCCGGAGATCCGGGAGGTGGGGTCGGCGATGAACACCCTGGCCCGCCGCATCCGCACCCTGCTGGCCAACGAGCGGGAGTCGGTGGCAGACCTGTCGCACCGCCTGCGCACACCGGTCACGGCGCTTCGTCTGGACGCCGAGGCACTGCACGACCGGGAGGAGCGGGCCCGGCTGACCGCCGATGTCGACGCCCTCGTCAAACAGGTGGACGCGGTGATCGACCACGCGCGCCGCCCGGTCCGCAAGGACGCCGCCGCGATGGCCGTCAGCGACCTGGCCGCCGTCGTCAAGGAGCGAATGGCCTTCTGGCAGGTGCTTGCCGAGGAGCAGGCGCGGCAGGCCCGGGCTGAGGTGCCCGCGGAGCCCTGCCTGGTCGGCGCCCGGCGCGACGATGTCGTCGCTGCGCTCGATGCCTTGCTGGACAACGTTTTCGCGCACACGCCGGAGGGCACTGGGTTCCGGGTCACCGTCTCCCCTGAGCCCTCCGGAGGCGCCACCCTGTCGGTCGGCGATGACGGCCCGGGCTTCGCCGACGGCTCCGTCATGGCGCGGGGTGCGAGCGGAGCAGGCTCAAGCGGGCTCGGTCTTGACATCGCCCAGCGGCTGGCGCGCGACTCCGGCGGCTCGGCCCACATCGAGGCGAACGGGGCGGGCACGGTCGTGCGGCTGCGCCTGGGAGGCCCGGGCGACACCCCAGGGAAGCCACACCTTCCATGACAGCCGGGCACGGGGTTTGCGAGAGTGTGTCCCATGCCCCGCCTGCTCACTGATGACGAGGTCGAGCGTCAGCTCGACGACCTCCCCGACTGGCACCGCGAGGGCGCCAGCATCGCGGCAACCCTCGAGGCCCCGGACTTCCCCACCGGCATCCGGCTGGTCGACGAGGCGGCCCTCGAGGCCGAGGAGATGAACCACCACCCCGACATCGACATCCGGTGGCGCACGACGCGCTGGACGCTGTCGACCCACTCCGAGGGCGGCCTGACCCAGCTCGACATCGAGCTCGCCCACCGGATCTCCGCCGCTGCCGCCCGACTTGGGGTGCGCTCCGGTGAGTGAACCCACCGAGGCAACCCACACCGACGAGCCGCACACCCAGAACCACGGGGCTCGTCTCAACTGGCTCCGGGCGGGTGTGCTCGGCGCGAACGACGGCATCGTCTCCACGGCGGGCCTGGTCATCGGCGTCGCCGCCGCGACCACCGACCGCGCCGCCATCCTCACCGCTGGCCTGGCCGGGCTGGCCGCCGGCGCGATGAGCATGGCGGCGGGCGAGTACGTCTCGGTGAGCACCCAGCGCGACACCGAGCAGGCCCTGCTCGCCAAGGAGCGGCACGAGCTCAGGGAGATGCCTGAGGAGGAGCTCGCCGAGCTCACCTCGCTCTACGAGGACCGCGGGCTCACGCCCGAGCTGGCCCACCAGGTCGCCCTCCAGCTGACCGAGCACGATGCCCTCGCGGCCCACGCCGAGGTCGAGCTCGGCATCGACCCGAACGAGCTGACCAACCCCTGGCACGCCGCCTGGGCGTCGATGATCGCCTTCACCGTCGGAGCCGTGCTGCCCCTCCTCGCGATCCTGCTGCCTCCGCCAGGCGGCCGCGTGCCCGTCACCGCCCTCGCCGTGGTGGCTGCCCTGGTCCTCACCGGCTGGCTCAGCGCGACCCTCGGAGGAGCCCGGATGCGCCCCGCCATCGTGCGCAACGTGGCCGGGGGCGTGCTCGCCATGGTGGTCACCTACGGGATCGGGTCCCTCGTGGGCCTCAGCATCTAGCAGCGCAGTCGGATTCAGAGCACCTCGACGTTCAGAGCACCTCGAAGGACGCCGGTGCCGCGTAGTGGCAGGCGACCTCGTGGTCGGGGCCGTGTGAGATCTGGAGCGGGACCTCCGAGACGCACCGCTTCTTCTCCTCCTCGGTGAGCTCCTTGCGGAACTTCGGGCAGCGGGTGTGGAAGACGCAGCCGCTCGGTGGGTTCACCGGGGAGGGCAGGTCGCCCTTGAGCAGGATGCGCGAGCGCTTGTGCTCCTTGCGCGGATCGGGCAGCGGGACCGCCGACAGCAGCGCCTGGGTGTAGGGGTGCAGCGGGTTGGCGTAGAGCTCGTCCCGGTCGGCGATCTCCATGATCTTCCCGAGGTACATGACGGCGACCCGGTCGCTGATGTGGCGCACCACGGACAGGTCATGGGCGATGAAGATGAACGTCAGGTCGAACTCGTTCTGCACGTCCTCGAGCAGGTTCACCACCTGCGCCTGGATCGACACGTCGAGGGCCGAGACCGGCTCGTCGCACACGATCAGGGACGGGCGGAGCGCGATGGCCCGGGCGATGCCGATGCGCTGGCGCTGACCGCCGGAGAACTCGTGGGGGTAGCGGTTGTAGTGCTCCGGGTTGAGGCCGACGCGCTGCATGAGCTGCTGCACCTCGGCCTTGACGCCGCCTTCGGGCTCGATGCGCTGGATGGCGAAGGGCGCCCCGATGATCGCCCCCACCGACTGGCGCGGGTTCAGCGAGCCGTACGGGTCCTGGAAGACCATCTGCATCTCGGTCCGGAGCCTGCGCAGGTCTGCGGTCTTGGCACCGGTGATGTCCCGGCCTTTGTAGCGGATCGTGCCCTCCGTGGGCACCAGCAGCTGCAGGACGGTGCGCCCGGCCGTCGACTTGCCACACCCGGACTCACCGACGATCCCGAGGGTCTCGCCCTTGCGCAGCTCGAAGGAGATGCCGTCGACCGCCTTCACCGGGTCGGTGGCCCGGCGGATGATGCCCTTCGACTTCATCGGGAAGTGCTTCTTGAGGTTCTCCACCTCCAGCAGGACGTCCCCGAGCTCGATGCGGCTGCCGGTCACCGACCTCCGGCCGCTGAAGTGGCGCCGACCCCTCGGGGCATCGGTCGTCTCCGGCGCAGACGGCGACCCGGTGCCCGGGCCCTCGGACATGGGTGCGGTCATAGCGATGGCCTTATGTCCGTCTCGAAGATGGTCTTGCGGTCGTCAGGGTCGATCAGGCACCGCACGGGGTGAGGCGAGCTCGCGTCGAAGTCCGGGACGATGCGCGAGCATCCAAGCCGCGCGTCGTCGCGGTAGTCACAGCGCGGATGGAACGGGCACCCTGACGGCGGTGAGATCAGCGAGGGCGGGTTTCCCCTGATCGGCTTCAGACGCTCCAGCCGTAGCCGGTCCATCCGGGGCATCGACGAGAGCAGCCCCCACGTGTACGGGTGCTCGGGCGCGTAGAACAGGGTGTCCGCACTCCCACGCTCGACCGCACGGCCGGCATACATCACCAGGATGTCGTTGGCCATCTCGGCGACCACGCCCAGGTCGTGGGTGATGATGATGATCGAGGAGTTGAACTCCTGCTGCAGGCTGACGAGAAGCTCGAGGATCTGCGCCTGCACCGTCACGTCGAGCGCTGTGGTCGGCTCGTCGGCAATGATCAGCCGGGGGTTGTTGATGAGGGCCATCGCGATCATCGCGCGCTGCCGCATGCCTCCGGAGAACTCATGCGGGTACTGGTCGATCCGCTTGGCGGGGCTGGGGATGCCGACCCGCTCGAGCATCTCGATGGTCTTCTCCCGGGCGGCCTGCTTCGGCACGTTGTGGTGGACGCAGTACGCCTCCATGATCTGGTTGCCCACCGTGTAGTAGGGGTGCAGGGCGGACAGCGGGTCCTGGAAGATCATGGCGATGTCCTCGCCGCGGCGCTTCCGCAGCTCTTCATCGCGCAGCGTCAGCAGGTCCACTCCGTCGAGCGTGATCATCCCGTTGATCTCGGCCCGCGTCCCGCGGTACAGCCCCATGATCGCCTGGCTGGTGACGGACTTGCCCGACCCGGACTCGCCGACGATGCCGAGGATCTCGCCCTGCTGCAGGTCGAAGCTGAGCCCGTCGACGGCCTTGACGACGCCGTCCTCGGTGGGGAAGCGCACCCGCAGGTCGCGCACCGACAACAGGGGCGTGCCTGGCGGCGAGTCGCTGGGGGTCTGCTCACTGATGGTCGTGGTCATGGTGTGCCACCTGCTCCCGGGTGCTGTGGTCGTGGCGTCGGCATCAGCTGTACTTCACGCGCGGGTCGATGTACGCGTAGAGCACGTCGACGATGATGTTGGCCGTGATGATGAAGAACGCCGACAGGATCACGATGCCGACCATCGTGGGAAGGTCGAACGTCGTGGCGGCCTGCACCGCCAGCTTCCCGAGCCCGTCGTAGTTGAAGACGGTCTCGGTGATGATCGCACCCGCGAGCAGGACCCCGAGGTCGATGCCCGCCACCGTGGTGATCGGCGTCAGCGAGGCACGCATGGTGTGCTTGGTCAGGATCTTCCGCTTCTCCAGCCCC
The DNA here is from genome assembly GCA_036278335.1 of Pedococcus sp. Classification (GTDB taxonomy): domain Bacteria; phylum Actinomycetota; class Actinomycetes; order Actinomycetales; family Dermatophilaceae; genus Pedococcus_A. Next base: position 607 of record DASULG010000357.1, on the reverse strand, counting down.
TTCGCCTGCGCCGTGCGCAGGTAGTCCTCCCCCAGTGTCTCCAGCACGAAGGCCCGGGTGATGCGCACGTAGGACGCGATGAAGATCAGCGCGAGCGTCAGGCTCGGCAGGAATAGCCCGGCGAGCCACGCTGCTGGGTCCTGGGTCAGCGGTGTGTAGACGGGCACCGGCGTCAGCTGCCATTTGATGGCGACGTAGATGTAGAGCCACAGACCGATGAAGAACGTCGGGAAGGCGTAGAAGACCAGCGCGGTGCCCACGAGCGCACGGTCGAGGAACCGGCCCCTGTTCAGTGCTGCGACCACGCCTCCCGAGACGCCGAGGACCATCCAGAAGATGAAGGCCATGATCGCCAGCGAGGCAGTGACCGGCAGCTTGCTGGCGAGCAGAGACGTCACGTTCTGGCTCATCAGCGGCGAGTAGCCCAGGCACGGCGCGGGGCAGTGCACGACCGTCTGTGGCGCGGTCTTGGCGACCTCCGGGTCGTCGGGATATTCGCGTCCTGTGAACACCCCCTTGACGAAGTCGACGTACTGCACCAGCACCGGCTTGTCGTAGCCCAGTGCCTTGCGGTTCTGCTCGACCAGCTCGGGGGTGCAGTTCTTGC